>JANXSU010000152.1 GCA_025356545.1 Comamonadaceae bacterium | reverse complement strand
GCGGTGTGCGTGACGCCGTCGTACAACACCTTGTCGTACACCTCGTCGGCCATGATGATCAGGCCATGCTCCCGGGCAATCTCAACAATACCTTGGAGCAAAGCGTCCGAGTACAAAGCCCCCGTGGGGTTGTTCGGGTTGATAACCACAATGCCTTTGGTTTTGGGCGTGATCTTGGCCCGGATGTCCTCCAGGTCAGGCATCCAGCCATTAGACTCGTCGCACATGTAATGCACTGGCGTGCCGCCCGAGAGGCTGACCGCCGCTGTCCACAGGGGATAGTCAGGCGCGGGCAGCAGCATTTCGTCGCCATCATTGAGAAGGCCATTGGTGGCCATGACGATCAATTCACTGGCGCCGTTACCGAGGTAAATATCGTCCAGTGAGACGCCCTTAATGCCCTGCTCTTGGGTGTATTGCATGACGGCTTTGCGAGCAACAAAAATACCCTTGCTGTCCGAATACGCCGCCGCATTGGGCAGGTTGCGTATCATGTCCTGACGGATTTCTTCAGGCGCATCAAAACCAAACACGGCCAAATTGCCAATGTTGAGCTTGATGATGGTGTGGCCTTCTTCCTCCATCTGCTTGGCCCGCTCCATGATGGGGCCGCGGATGTCGTAGCAGACGTTGGCCAACTTGGCCGATTTTTGAATCGTTCTCAAAATCACTCCGAAGGTGAGTCGCACTCGGCGAAACCTATAATTTGACCACAGTTCCGACTCAAATCATGAAATTACAGCCTGACAAATTCGATGTTCAATCCATTACCGGCTACGGCTCGGGCTGGATTGCCCTGAATGGTGAAAAAATGACTGCCAGTCTGGTGGTGGGTTCGCGGGGCGAGCGTTTTGACTGGGGCTGCGATCACTTTAGCGCTCTAACCCAGGCACATTTTGACCAATTGGCCGAGCTAGATGTCGAACTGGTTCTGTTTGGAAGCGGCCTGCGCCTGCACTTCCCCCAACCCGCTTGGCTAGCGAAGCTGGCGAGTCGGCGTATCGGCATTGAGACCATGGACACGGCGGCAGCCTGCCGTACCTACAACATCCTGGCGGGTGAAGGTCGCCACGTCGTGGCCGCCTTACTAATGGAAACCCCGTAGCCCCAGCCATATCAAAGCTTATATTTTCAAGGTAAAATCGCGAGTTAACGTCAACATGCACTTTGGGTTTTTCTGTCACTACCCAAGTGATCTTGATTCTCAATGACATTGTTTGTCACCCAAGATTGAAGGCATATGGCGATCGTTGTCAATAAACCCCTCCCGGAATTCGAAGCTAATGCCACAGGCGGCGTTAAAGTTTCCAACACCTCACACAACGGTCAAACGGTCGTTTTGTATTTCTACCCCAAAGACAATACGCCAGGCTGCACCACTGAAGCCATGCTCTTTCGGGACAAATACAAAGATTTCGTGAAAGCGGGGGCTCACGTGTTTGGCGTCTCACGCGACAACATGAAATCTCACGATGAGTTCAAAGCCAAACTTGAACTGCCGTTTGAACTGATTGCGGACACCGAAGAAAAAATGTGTCACATGTTCGGTGTTGTCAAAAACAAGATCATGTACGGCAAAAAGGTCAAAGGTATTGAGCGCAGCACCTTTTTGATCGGTGCAGACGGCACGCTCAAGCAAGAGTGGCGTGGGCTCAAAGTGCTCGGCCATGTTGACGAAGTTCTGAAAGCTGTCAAGGTTTTGAAAAAAGCGGCTTGATGTCTCAGCACATTCATTTGAATGTGCGACATTCATCGGAGCTATGCATAATAGGTCTATGCCGTTGATAACAATTACCGTGCCCACTACCTAAAAAGCCGTCAAGGAATCCCTGACGGCTTTTTTATTTTTGAAACGATCATCTCATGCCTCTTCCTCCCGCCCCTCTCAAACGAGCAACTCTACTGAGTCCGGATGCCTTTGATGTCCAAGCCACAAACCAACGCAAACCTGCGTCTCAAGCCAAAAAAACGGTTCGCGACAATACGCCCCAGCAGAACGTTAACGTTCCTCAAAGGGCTTCTCAGCCCCAAACACCGACGCCTGCGTTAAAAACACCCACGCCTCCAGCCGTCACGTCTACCTTGCAAGTCTTGAGAACTAGCGAAGAAGTGAGTTCACTCACCTCGACCAGAACTCAAACTGATACCAGAACGAAAAAAACAAAATCCATCGGCCCCACCAAGCTGTTCGTGCTCGACACCAATGTGTTGATGCATGACCCCATGTGCCTGTTCCGTTTTGAAGAACACGACATTTTCCTGCCCATGATCGTGTTGGAAGAGCTCGACGGTCACAAAAAAGGCATGACCGAAGTGGCACGCAACGCCCGCCAAACCAGCCGCACGCTGGACGCGCTGGCCGGCATTCCCGGTGCTGACATGGCCGTTGGCCTAGCGCTGGGCAGTACCGGGCACCGCGAAGCCGGTGGCAAGCTCTTTTTTCAAACCCAGTCACTGAACTACACTTTGCCCGCCAGCTTGCCCCAAGGCAAAGCCGATAACCAGATTTTGGGTGTTGTTGAAGCACTGCGCCAGCAATTCGCACCCCGCGAAGTGGTGCTGGTATCCAAAGACATCAACATGCGGGTCAAGGCCCGCGCCTTGGGCTTAGCCACCGATGATTACCAAAATGACAAAGTGCTGGAAGACGGCGATCTGCTCTACTCTGGTGCACTAGCCTTGCCGGTCGATTTTTGGAGTACCCACGGCCAGACCGTGGAAAGCTGGCAGCAAGGCCAGCACACCTTCTACCGCATTACCGGCCCCATTGTGCCGAGTTTGATGATCAATCAATTCATCTACTTTGAAGCACCGGGTGAACCCAGTCTGTACGCCCGCGTCACAGAGATTCGGGGCAACTCGGCGGTGCTCAAAACGCTCAAAGACTACAACCACCTCAAGAACGCCGTTTGGGGCATCACCACGCGCAACCGCGAGCAAAACTTCGCGATGAACCTGCTGATGGATCCAGAGGTTGATTTTGTCACTCTGACCGGCACCGCAGGTACCGGCAAGACTTTGATGGCGCTGGCAGCGGGTTTGACGCAGGTGTTGGATGACCGCCGCTACACCGAGATCATCGTCACCCGCGCCACCGTGAGCGTCGGTGAAGACATTGGCTTTCTACCTGGGACTGAAGAAGAAAAGATGGGCCCTTGGATGGGCGCCTTGGACGACAACCTTGAAGTACTGGGCAAAACCGATGGCGGCTCCGGCGAATGGGGCCGTGCTGCCACCAATGAGCTTATCCGCTCACGCATCAAGGTGAAGAGCATGAACTTCATGCGCGGCCGTACCTTCCTCAACAAGTACGTCATCATCGACGAAGCGCAAAACCTGACGCCCAAGCAAATGAAAACGCTCATCACCCGCGCAGGCCCGGGCACCAAGATCGTCTGCATGGGCAATCTTGCGCAGATCGACACACCGTATCTCACCGAAGGATCGTCCGGCATGACCTATGCGGTCGACCGCTTCAAGGGATGGCCGCACGGCGGGCACATCACCCTGGCACGCGGCGAG
>JANXSU010000113.1 GCA_025356545.1 Comamonadaceae bacterium | reverse complement strand
CGTGGGCTCAGGCCCTCTTCGTGCATGAGGCGCTCGACGTTCTCCAGCACCACGATCGCGTCGTCCACCACGATACCGATGGACAGCACCATGCCAAACAACGTGAGCGTGTTGATGCTGTAGCCCAACAGGTGCAAGCCTGCCATCGTGCCGATCAGCGATACGGGCACGGCCAGCGTGGGGATGATCGTGGCGCGCCAGCTTTGCAAAAACAGGTACACCACCAGGAACACCAGCACCATGGCTTCGGCCAAAGTTTTGAGCACTTCGTGGATGGATTCGGCCACGAAGGGGGTCGTGTCATACGGCGTGGAATAGGTCATGCCGGGAGGAAACTTGGCCTTCAAGTCCAGCAAAGTTTTCTCAACCGCGGCACGTGTCTCCAGCGCATTGGCCCCAGCTTGCAAAAACACGCCCACCGGCACCGAGGGGTGACCGTTGACGCGACCGTAAAAGTTGTAGTCCTTGGAGCCCAGCTCGACTCGTGCCACGTCTTTGAGGCGCACGATCGCGCCTTTGTCGCCCGCACGAATCACGATGCTGCCAAACTGCTCTGGCTCCAGCAAGCGCCCCTTGGCCGTGACGGTGAGTGTCAGCTCTTCGGTGTTGTTGGGCGGTGCGCCGATCTTGCCGGCGGCGTATTGTGCGTTTTGCTCAGACACGGCACTAGCGATGTCCGCCACCGTGACGCCCAATTGCGCCATGCGGTCAGGCCGCAGCCAGATGCGCATGGCGTAGTCTTTGGCACCGAAAATTTGCACGTTGGTGGTGCCCGGCACCCGCTTGATGGCATCCAGCACGTTTTGCGTGATGTAGTTGGAGATGAACAACGCGTCGTAGCGGTCATCCGGCGAATAAAGCGAGGCCACCACCAAAAAGTTGGCCGAGCTTTTGGCCACGGTCAGGCCTTGGCGCTGCACCTCTTGCGGCAGCTTGCTCAGGACCTGATTGACCCGGTTATTCACGTTGACCGCGGCAATGTCCAAATTGGTGCCGACATCAAAGGTCACGTTGATGCTCACCGCGCCGTCGCCCGAGGAAGTACTGTCCATGTACAGCATTTTTTCAACGCCGTTGATGGACTGCTCGATCGGTGCGGCCACGGTAGTTTCCAGCACCTCGGCTGAAGCACCGGGGTAGATGGCTCGCACGTTGACGACAGGCGGAGAAATTTCAGGGTAGCGCGAGATCGGCAAAATCCGCATCGCGGCAAGCCCAGCCAGTACCAGGAACAGCGACAGCACCGTCGCGAAGATCGGACGGTCAATGAAAAATTTGGAGAACATGGGGAATTTGCTCTTTATTTAGGAGCTGCTTGTGCTTGGCTGGCGGCGGCTGCAGGCGGTTTTACTTGTGCATTCGACGTTGCACCGGGTACATAAGGCACGGGCTTGACTGTCATGCCGGGGTCATGCGCCTTGATGAAACCTTCGACCAACACCCGCTCACCCGTTTGCACGCCTTTGGTCACAATCCACTCGCCTTGGGTCCAGCCGTCCAGTTCGACCGGACGCGGCTCCAGTTTGTCATCCTTGTTGACCACAAACACGATCTTGCCAAACGGGCTGTCGATCACCGCACGCTGCGGCACGCTCAGACTGTTGGGGCGGCTGGCTCCGCCCAGCATGATGCGCACAAATTGACCGGGACGCAAAACGCCATCGGGGTTGGGTAACTCGGCCCGCGCCTCAAAGCTGCCGGTTTGGGGATTGACCTTTTCGCTGGCGAAATTGAGCTTGCCGGTGCGCCCATACAGGCTGCCATCAGCCAGTTTGACGCTCACCGTGAAACCCAAGCTGCCATTAGCCGCGCGCTTGCCCGTCGCATTGCCCGGCAGACTCAACTGCCCGCTGGCCATCTGCTGGGTCATGCGCAAGAGTTCCGCCTCTGACAGGCTGAAGTTCACGTACATCGGGTTGGTTTGCACGATGGTCGTCAGTAGACTGTCGCTGGCCGTGATCAGGTTGCCGTCGGACTTGGCCGCTGTGCCGGTGGTGCCAGAAATCGGGGCCACAACTTTGGTGTACGCCAGATTCAGCCGGGCTTCGTTGGTCTGGGCCTGCGCCTGCTTGAGCCCCGCCTCGGCTGACTCCAGCGCCGACTGGCTGTCGTCCGCTTCTTTCTGGCTGATGGCTTTTTCTGCGGCCAACGGAGCCGCACGGGAGTGATCGCGCCGGGTTTGTTTCACCTTGGCCTCAGCCACTGCCAAGGCCGCTTCAGCCGATGCCAACTGGTTCTGGAACGTGGCGGGGTCGATCTGAAACAAAGGCGTACCCGCCTGCACAGCCGTGCCCTCCACAAAAAGTCGTTGCTGCAAGATACCGGCCACCCGCGCCCGCACCTCGGTTTCACGCGAGCCCGCTGTTTGGCCGACGTACTCCAGCTCCACTGGCTGCGCTTTGGCCTGCAGGGTGATAACGCTCACCTCGGGTGGTGGCATGCCGCCGCCAGGGCCGCTGGGCGCGCCGCCACCCGATGGGCCACAGGCAATCAGCAGCATGGGGAGTGTGAACAGCAGCGTCGTTGAGAGAATTTGGGTTGTGCGTGAGGTGGTCATAGGGTTTGTTTTTTGACCTTTTTCAGGTCGTCTTCAAAGACTGTTTACTGCCAGTCATTTCCGCGCAGGCGAAAACGATGAATCTAGCCAAGCTCAGCCAGCCGCCGGTTCTGCCTTACGGTGAGGCGTGCAATATCGGCAATGTCTTGTGCTGACAGCTTAGGCCCAGGCTTGCGAATGGCGGCAGAGGCAATCACGCCACGCTCAGCCAGAATGTGTTTGCGTACCGCCAAGCCGATGCCAGGCTGTTGCTCGTAGCGGGCGATGGGCAGGTAAGCGTCGAACAAATCATGCGCGCGCTCGATATTGCCCGCCGCGTGGGCCGCGCACACGTCCACCATCATCTCCGGGTAGGCAAAACCGGTCATAGCACCATCCGCACCGCGTGTGAGTTCTTCGGGCAGGAACAGACCGCCACCGTTGCCGCACAGGATGGACACCCGCTTGGTGTCACCCTTTTCAATGGCGGCTCGAATGGCCGAGAGCTTGGCCAAACCGGGGCAGTCTTCATGCTTTAGCATGACGCAGGTGGGGGAATTTTTGAGGATGCGCAGAATGACACCCGTGGACATTTGCACGGTGGTTGAAACCGGGTGGTCTTGCAGCACCCAAGGTACGTCAGCGCCGAGCGTCTCATTCACCATATCAAAGTAGGCGACGATCTGGTCGTCGGTGCGCACGATGGCGGGCGGGGCCACCATCACACCTGCCGCTCCCAGTTCCATCACGCTCTGGGTCAGCTCGCGCATGGGCGCAAAGCCAGGGGCCGATGCCCCCACCACCACTGGCACGCGCCCGGCCACGCGGGCCAGCACCTGCTTGACGAAGATGCGCGATTCTTCGGCAGTGAGCTTGGTCGCCTCGCCCATGATGCCCAGCACGGTCAAGCCGGTAACGCCCGCCTCCAAACAAAAATCAACCATACGATCAGTGCTGGCCAGGTCCAAAGCACCGCTGTCGGTGAAGGGGGTCACGGTGATCAGGTAAACGCCTTTGGCGCTGGGGGTGAGCTGGTTCATTTTTTCATCGTCCTGCTAGGAGGGGTTGGGAGCTGCATTTTCTATATCGCTCATTTTAGGTAGCTTGTGTGTCAATTTTCTGTGGCCTGCAGCACGTTTATGATTCTTAATTAGACAGCACACCCCGTGCTGCCACCCCTTGACGCCCGTCCGACCGCTCGCCCTCATGAACACCCCCTTCGACCCCATCAAAATCGGCATCGTCTCCATCAGCGATCGCGCCTCCAGCGGCGTGTACGTTGACAAAGGCCTGCCCGCCCTGCAAGACTGGCTCACCCGTGCGCTGCAAAACCCCATCCGCTTTGAGCCTCGCCTAATCCCTGATGAGCAGGCCCGCATCAGCGCCACGCTGATCGAGTTGGTCGATGCCGGTTGCAATCTGGTGCTCACCACCGGCGGCACCGGCCCAGCCCTGCGTGACGTAACACCCGAAGCCACGCTGGCCGTGGCTCACAAAGAGATGCCGGGGTTTGGCGAGCAGATGCGCCAGATCAGCCTGAAGTTCGTCCCCACGGCGATCTTGTCGCGCCAGGTGGCGGTGATCCGTGACCAGAGTTTGATCATCAACCTGCCGGGCCAGCCCAAGTCGATTCAAGAAACGCTCGAAGGCCTGAAAGACGCCGAAGGCCAGTCCCTCATGTCCGGCATCTTTGCCGCCGTGCCCTACTGCGTGGATTTGATCGGCGGGCCGTACATGGAAACGAACGACGCCGTGTGCAAGGCGTTTCGGCCCAAATCAGCCCTGCGCCCCGCCAAGTCGAGTTAACCCACGCGCGCACTGTCCATCATGCCGCTGTCTCATCTGTTGCTGGCGCTGGCTGTGGTGGCGGTCTGGGGCGCCAACTTTGTGGTCATCAAAGGCGCACTGACCGATCTGCCGCCGTTGCTGCTGGCCGAACCTTTGCCGTTGTGGAAGCTGGCTGCTGCCGGTATGGTCATGGGCGGATTGGGTTTGAGCGTTTTCAGCGCACGCCGGAGCAGAACTGTCGCCTTTATGACAGGCAAGTCATACCCAGCAATTTGGCGGCCTTAGTCAATCGCGTATCAAAACACGCGAAACAGATGGCAGATTGCGCAATGCGTCCGGTTTCAAAAGCCGCCGCGAGCTGGATGCTGTCATAGCCGCGCAGCGCAAATGTGTCGGCATAGTCCCCCGCTCTTTCGACCAAAGGTTGGTCTATCTCCAGCACCACAAAACGCGGCCAATCTGCGGCAAGCGCGGCTTTAGCTTGTTCAATAGTGGTGGCATCTTCAGGAACTTCTCTCGCCCGTCTGGACAATGCAGCATGGGCTTCTGCCCAGGCAATTCGGCATACCGCGACAGCGTCCGCTTCTAGCACGAGCGCCTTGAGCGCGTCGCTCTCTGGCTCTGCAATGTAGAGCTTCACCAAGGCCGATGTGTCGCAGAATAAGATCATCCGCGATCATCCAGCACCATTTTGGAAACGAGCGTGCCTTTTTGTTGCAGCACCAGCCTTGCGCCTTCAGGCTTACCGCCCTGCCAAGCTGCTGCGCCCGCCGCCAACAAGCGCGATACAGGCGAACCATCCACCGGTAAAACACCCGCAAGCCGTGCGACCACCTTGCGATGCGAGGTCAATTCAATGAGTTGACCCGATTGCGCTTGGCTCACGTACTGCGCTAAATGCGACTTAAATTCACGCATTGAAACCTGCATAAGTGACCTTTTATAGATTTTTCACAAGGTAATTGTGACCTCTATTGCAGCCTTGTCAATATGGGCACTTCTATAAATCCCTCTGAATCTTTGTCCTCAATTTGCCACCCTAAAACGTTATAGAAGCTGAACCAAAAACAGCGCCGCGCCAATGCAAAACAGCCTCTTTGATCTTGCGAACCGTTACGCCAGCCTGAGC
>JANXSU010000095.1 GCA_025356545.1 Comamonadaceae bacterium | reverse complement strand
CATAGAGCCGCCGGACGACACCGCAGCAACGGCGCTTGCCGCAACCGCGGGTTTGGCCCCAGCCGCAGGTGCTGCCGCAGCGGCTTTGCCTTCGGTGTCAATGCGCGCAATCAGCTGCTCGGTCAAGACCGTGCCGCCATCGCCCACGAGGATTTCAGCCAGCAAACCGGCCGACGGGGCGGGTACTTCCAACACGACCTTGTCGGTCTCGATTTCGATCAGGATTTCGTCGATGGCGACGTAATCTCCGGCCTTTTTCTTCCACTGCAACATCGTTGCTTCTGCCACTGATTCGGACAACTGAGGCACTTTAACTTCTACGATAGCCATAGCATTTCTTTCCGTTGATTGGGTTCAAGACGTGAGCGTCTTACTTGCTAAAAACAATACCTTTGAGCTTGCCAAACGCGCCGTCCACCAGCGCCTTTTGCTGCTCCTGGTGCAGGTGCGAATAGCCCACCGCCGGTGATGCCGAGGCAGCACGACCGGAGTAACCCAGCTTTTGCCCATCCAGCATGTTTTCGTTGATGTAGTGCTGCACAAAGAACCAGGCCCCCTGGTTTTGCGGCTCGTCCTGGCACCAGACCAACTCGGTGGCGTTCGGGTACTTTTTCAACTCGTTGGCAAACACCTTGTGTGGGAAGGGATAAAGCTGCTCCACCCGCAGGATGGCCACGTCGTCAGAGCCTCTTTCTTCACGCTTGCGTACCAAGTCGTAATAGACCTTGCCGGAGCATGCGATCACGCGTTTGACCTTGTCAGCCTTGATCTCTTTTTGCTCAGGGATGATGGTCTGGAAGCCGCCTTTGACAAACTCAGACAAAGGCGATGCCGCGTCTTTGGCACGCAACAAAGACTTGGGCGTCATGATGATGAGCGGCTTGCGCAGGTTGCGCACCATTTGACGACGCAGCACATGGAAGATCTGGCTGGCCGTGGTGGGCTGCACGATCTGCATATTGGTGTCCGCCGCCAACTGCATGAAGCGCTCAAGGCGCGCTGAGCTGTGCTCAGGGCCTTGGCCTTCGTAGCCGTGCGGCAGCATCAAGGTGATGCCGTTAACACGACCCCACTTGACTTCACCTGAGGCGATGAACTGGTCGATCACCACTTGCGCACCGTTGGCAAAGTCGCCAAACTGCGCCTCCCAAATCACCAGCGTGTTGGGGTCATTTGAGGCATAACCGTACTCAAAACCCAGCACCGCTTCTTCAGACAAGATGGAGTCGATCACCACGAACGGGGCCTGGCCCTCGGCCACGTTGCTCAAAGGCACGTAGGTGCCCGTGTCCCACTTCTCGCGGCTCTGGTCATGGATGACCGAATGGCGGTGCGTGAAGGTGCCGCGGCCGCAGTCTTCACCCGACAAACGCACGGGGTAGCCGCTGGCCACCAGCGAGGCGAACGCCATGTGCTCGCCCATGCCCCAGTCCACCGGAATGTCGCCTCGGCCCATGGCGGCGCGGTCGTCATAGACCTTCTTGACCAACTGGTGCGCGGTGACGGTTGGTGGAATGGTGGTGATCTTCTCGGCCAGACGTTTCCACTCAGCCATGGGCAGTGCGGTGTCGCCCGCGTCAGTCCATTTCTTACCAAGGAAAGGCGACCAGTCCACCGCATACTTGCTCTTGAAGTTGGTCAGCACCGGGTCCACCGTGTGCTTGCCCGCGTCCATGGCGGCGCGGTAGGCCTTGACCATGTCGTCACCCAGCGTGTCACCCAGGCCCTGCGCTGCCAGCTTGTCGGCGTACAGTTTGCGTGTGCCCGGGTGTGCCGCAATTTTTTTGTACATCAGCGGCTGGGTCAGGCTGGGGGTGTCTTGCTCGTTATGGCCGAGTTTGCGGAAGCAAATGATGTCCAGCACCACGTCCTTGCGGAACTCCATGCGGTACTCCAGCGCCCACTGCGTGGCCAGGGCCACGGCTTCGGGGTCGTCACCGTTCACGTGCAACACGGGCGACTCAATCATCTTGACCACGTCAGTGCAGTACAGCGTGGAGCGGCTGTCACGCGGGTCAGAGGTGGTGAAGCCGATCTGGTTGTTGATCACGATGTGTACCGTGCCACCCGTGAAATAACCACGGGTCTGGGCCAGCGCCAGCGTTTCCTGAATCACGCCTTGGCCTGCAAAGGCCGCGTCGCCGTGCACCAGCACCGGCAGCACCTGCGCGCCCATCGGGTCACCACGGCGGTCCATGCGGGCGCGGACCGAGCCTTCAACCACCGGGTTGACGATCTCCAGGTGAGACGGGTTGAACGCCAGGGTCAGGTGAACCGGGCCGCTGGGCGTGCTCACGTCGGAGCTAAAACCCTGGTGATACTTCACGTCACCACTGGTCAATTCTTCAGGCGCGGTGTGGTCGAACTCAGCAAACAAGTCCTTGGGCATCTTGCCCATGGTATTGACCAGCACGTTCAGGCGGCCCCGGTGGGCCATGCCGATCACCACTTCTTGAAGGCCCTTGGCACCGGCTTGCTTGATCAACTCGTCCATGGATGCAATGAAGCTCTCCCCGCCTTCGAGCGAGAAGCGCTTTTGGCCCACGTATTTGGTGTGGAGGAAACGCTCTAGGCCTTCGGCTGCGGTCAGGCGATCCAGAATTTGTTTTTTCTTCTCGTTATTGAAGCTGGGCTTGCTGCGGCTCATCTCCAGCTTTTGCTGCCACCAGCGTTTTTGCGTCTGGTCGCTGATGTACATGTACTCGGCACCAATCGTGCCGCAATAGGTCTCACGCAAGGCATTGAGCAACACGCGCAAGCTCATGGTGTCTTTGCCGAAGAACGTGTTGCTGGTGTTGAACACTGTTTCCTGATCAGCATCGGTGAAATCGTAGAACGCCGGATCCAGCTCAGGAATATGGTCGCGCTCGGCGCGCTTGAGCGGGTCCAAGTCAGCCCAGCGCTGACCCACATTGCGGTAGGCGGCAATCAGCTGCTGTACTGCTGTGCGCTTGCGGCCCATCTCAGAGTCAGCGCCTGTGGCCATCACGACTTTGGTGCCACCTTGCTTGGCGCGCTCGGCAAAGGCGTTGATCACTGGCTGGTGGGCTGTGTCTTTGGCGTTGGAGCCATCCACTGCGGGTACGTGCTGAAGCGCGTCGAAATAATCGCGCCAGTTATCAGGCACGCTGCCGGGGTTGGAGAGATAATTTTCGTACATCTCTTCGACGTACGGGGCATTTCCACCGAAAAGGTGGGTGTTGTCCTGGTAGGTTTGATAGACGGTTGCCGTCAAACCTGTGGGTGTTGATTCACTCATATTCCGCTGACCTCTGTCTCCCTTCAGGAGACGTTTAGTTGGTTAAAAACCTTCCGTTGCACGGCTGTACCGTTTGGCGGATGCGACTGTGGCGGGGGAAGGGCCTAGTTACTCACTTGATTGTGACACCGAAACCAAGGGCTGATCCTAGGAAAAGGTGGAGAATCACGTCTATTTTGCAAACAACCCTCGAACCTGCTGCAAGGCCCCTGGGTCGTCCATGGTCGTCAAATCACCGGGGTCTCGCCCCTCGCACACGGCTTGAATGGCACGGCGCAGCAGTTTGCCGCTACGGGTTTTGGGCAGTAAATTGACGAAGAACACCCGTGCCGGACGGGCCACCGCCCCCAACTGCCCATCCACCACTTTCATGATGTCGCCTTCAAGCTTCAAGCGCGCTACGTCTCCAGTTAAGGCACTGGCATCCTTAGCCACCACAAAGGCCATGGCCACCTGGCCCTTGAGCTGATCGGCCACGCCCACCACGGCCACTTCAGCCACATTCGGGTGGCTGGAGATGCTTTCTTCAATTTCGCGTGTGCCCAGGCGATGCCCGGCCACGTTGATCACGTCGTCGGTACGACCCAAGATGAAGAAGTAGCCGTCTTCGTCCCGGATGCCCCAGTCGAAGGTGTTGTAAACCAGCTTACCGGGAATGCTTTTCCAGTAGGTGCTGACAAAACGCGCATCGTCACGCCACACGGTTTGCAGGCAGCCGGGGGGCAGTGGCCCTTCAATGGTCACCACACCTTTCTGATTGGCTTCTTTGAGTTCTTCGCCGGTGTTTTCGTCAATCAGCTTCACGTCAAAGCCGTACATGGGCACGCCGGGGCTGCCAAATTTGCTAGGTGCTTTTTGCACGCCATTGGCGATGGTCAAAATCGGCCAGCCGGTTTCGGTTTGCCAGTAGTTGTCGATGATGGGCACACCCAGAGAATCGCTGATCCACTGGGCAGTGGTTTCGTCCAGCGGCTCGCCAGCGAGGTACAGCGCTTTGAGGCTGGAGATGTCGTATTTACTGAGTAAAGCTGGATCCTGTTTCTTTAAAACTCGCACAGCCGTAGGGGCCGAAAACATACGCGTGACTTTGTACTTCTCCACCAGTTGCCACCAAATGCCCGCGTCCGGTCGGGTTGGCAGACCCTCGTACATGATGGTGGCCATACCGGCAATCAGCGGGCCATAAATGATGTAGCTATGCCCTACCACCCAGCCGATGTCGCTGGTGGAGAAATAAGTCTCGCCCGGCTGAGCTTCAAAAATGTGCTGCATGCTCGCCGCCAGCGCCACCGCGTAGCCACCCGTGTCGCGCTGCACGCCTTTGGGCTTGCCCGTCGTGCCCGAGGTGTAGAGCGTGTAGCTGATGTGGGTGGAGTCAACCCATTCACAAGGGACCACAGTGTCCAGGTGTTGGTCACGTAGCGTCGCCCAATCGTGGTCACGGCCAGCCGTTAAATCCATGGTCACCAGCTTGCGGTCCACCAACAAAATAGCCGCAGGTTTGTGTGCAGACAGGCGAATCGCCTCGTCCAGCAGCGGCTTGTAAGGCACGACCTTGCCCCCGCGTGAACCTGCATCGGCGCTCACCACCACGTGGGGTGTGGCGTCTTCGATCCGAGACGCCAGCGCGCCGGAGGCAAAACCGCCAAACACCACCGAGTGAATCGCGCCAATGCGCGCACAGGCCAGCATGGCAAACGCCGCCTCGGCAATCATGGGCATGTAGATCAAGACGCGGTCGCCCTTCATCACCCCCAGCGCCAGCAAACTGGCCGCCATGCGCTGCACTTCAGCATGCAATTCGCGGAAGGAATAAACCCGCTCTTCGTCGGTCTCGGTGCTCACAAAGATCAGTGCGCTCTGGTCACCGCGCTCGGCCAGGTGCCGATCCACCGCGTTGTGACACAGGTTGGTCGTACCGCCCACATACCAGTTGGCAAACGGGGGCTTGCTGTAGTCGCAGATCTGGGTAGGCTGGGTTTTCCAGTCAATTAACGCTGCTTGCTCAGCCCAGAACGTGTCACGCTCATCAATAGATCGACGGTAAAACTCGGCATAAGCGGTCATTCTGAAAATCTCCTGCAAGGGCGCTGCCCATAATTAAATTTGAATTCATAATTATGAGTGAGGGACTTGCGGGAAACTGACGGTCAACCGACGCTCACTGAAAGCAATGCCCGAAGCACAAACTGTTTACGGTGACGTCTACGACCTCAGCCCGGCTCCATGCCTGTCGATTTGAGGATAGGCAACGCCAGTGGTGCGGAGAAGAATTGGACAAACGCTTTGGCGGCTTGCGCATCGCCGGCGTTCGGGGAAATGCCCGCCGTGAACACCACATAGGTTTGCAACTCCGGCGGGAACGGGCCAATGAAGGTGGCACCGGCAATGGGCAAAATTTCACTGATCAGGCACAAGCCCAGATCGGCCTTGCCCTCCACCACGGCCACAGGGGTGTGGCCCGAGCGAGTCTCCAGCACGGTCTTGGGCTTCATCTGCGCGGCAATGCCGAGTCGCTCAATCACGCTGGCTGTATAGGTGCCACTCAAACCTTCTTTGGAGTGGGTGATCAGCCTTGCTTCAAGCAGTGCGCGCTTGAAGGCCTCAGTGGTGCTGATGTCCGGTTGCGCTGCACCCACTCGGCCCGTCACACCCATGCCGACTTTGGCCACATCGGTTTTAGAGCCCGCTGCCACTTTGCCGACTTTGACCAACTCATCAATCATGGCGGGCGTCAAGATGGCCACATCGAAGGTCTCGCCTGCGTCAATTTGGCGCTTGAGCGGCACCGCGCTGCCCAGCAGCAGCGTGAGCTTGTGCGACGTGATGCGCTCAAACTCTGGTTTGAGCTGCTCCAGAGCGGCCTTCACCCCGACGGAGCTGATGACCTTGATCTCGCCTGCGTGCGCCGTGGCTAAAGCGGTCAGCAACATGCCTGTACTCAAGCAAATTTTCAAAGTGATGGACTTCATTGGATTCATGTTCATGGCAAATTTCTCCTCGTTAATTATTTGGGCACTGTGCCAGACACCAAGCGCTCAATCACCCGTCGCGCCCGGTTCGGCCCGGCGTCCACATGAATGTCAATTTGAGCACGCACCGGAAAACGACATTGGTTTTGCCACTGGTTTTCAATCAGCACCTTGTCTTCTTCAAAGGTTTGCGCCGTCTGGTCCACAACCAACTGCGTCACATCCTGTTTGTCCGGGTGTGGGTTGGTGGCGATGGTCCAGAAGTAATGGGCACTGGTGGCCGTCTCGGGCGTCACGCCGTGAAAGCCACGCATGTGAAAGCCCTCCCGCTTTGGGTCGCTCAAGTCGCCGCTGCCCACGTCCATCGCACCGGTCCAAATCTCCACATGGGACACCTTAAAGTCAATCTCCTGCCAGCGGTCAATGCCCGGTGTGCCAAACGGCCAGGCCGCACTGTAGGTGGGCGGTGGGCTGCTGTTGGGCATGAGGCGCACCACGCGCACATGGTCACCGCTGCCCTCCACCTTGACCGCCGCATTCATGTGCAGGCTCGGGTTGCCGCCAATGGTTTTGGCATGCACATAGCCCAAGTGGCTCAAGTCCAGCAGGTTGTCATGGATCAGTTGGTAAGGCGCGTCGTAGTGAAAACTGTCGCCGCCAAATTTGTAGCGCGGGTCGTTATGCACTGGGTAGCTGGGCGGCTCTGTATCAGGCTGTGAGTCGGGGCTGGCGCCAATCCAAATCCAGAGAATCTGGTCGCGTTCACGCAAGGGGTAAGAAGGCACGCGGGCTCGATCCGGGATGCGCGCCTGGCCCGGCACCTCGATGCACTTGCCATCCGTGTTGAACAGCAACCCGTGGTAGCCGCAGCGCAGGCCACGCGCCTCAATCACACCGCACGATAGCGGCAACTCCTTGTGGCAGCAACGATCTTCCAACGCAGCCACCTCGCCATCAGGCGTGCGGTACAGCACCACCGCATGGCTCAGCAAAGTGCGGGCCAGTGGTTTGTCTTTCAGCTCCCAGGAAAAGCCTGCGACCCACCAGCGGTCGAGTGGAAACGCAGCTGGCGAGTGTTTGTTTGTCTCGGACGCTTGATGAGCATTCATGTCTATTGGGTCCGATTTAGCAATTGCTGCCAAAGTAGCACCAAGGCCACCAGTGCTATAGCGAAAAACCACACAAAAGACCAGTTGGCAATTGAGCCGCCAAGGAAAGTCCAATCCACCTTGGCGCAGTCGCCACTGCCCTTGAAAATCATGGGAATGGCCCGCTGCAAGGGGAACATTTCAATCATGCCGTAGAAGTCACGTCCGCACGACGCCACCTCGGGCGGGTACCACTGCAACCAGCTTTGCCGTGCGGCCACAAACGCACCAAACCCCGCCATCGCCATCACCAGGCCAGTACCGACCAGATGAATGAGCCGATGGTTCAAAACAGCCAGCAGGACGGCCATGAAGACGATCAAACTTAAAGCATAGCGCTGAACAATGCACATTGGGCAAGGCTCCAGGCCGACCACATGCTGCAAGTACAAACCAAAACCCAACAAGCCTAAGCTCACCACAGCAACGGCCATCATGACTTCACGCACACGTAAACGACTCAACACTTGGTTTCCTTGGTAAAACTTCGCTTGGCTCACCCGCTTGCGCCAAGCGGCTATCCAAAACCAGCGACAATTCATAAAACAGAACAGGACAGACCGAAGCTTAGCCTAGCTCTGCCCTGCACGCATCCCACCCCACAAAGGAATTGAACTCATGGCACGCATGGTGAACTGCATCAAACTCGGCAAAGAAGCCGAGGGACTCGACTTCCCCCCCTACCCCGGCGAACTCGGCAAACGCCTGTGGGAAAGCGTCAGCAAAGAGGCGTGGGCCGCCTGGCTCAAGCACCAAACCATGTTGGTGAATGAGAACCGCTTGAACCTGGCCGATGCGCGTGCACGCCAGTACTTGGCACGCCAGATGGAAAACCATTTCTTCGGTTCCGGTGCCGATCAAGCGCAGGGCTACGTACCTCCCAGCGCCTGAGTCATTAACGGTTCTTTGCATGCGTGAGCCAGTGCCACACACCCTGTTGCAGGGCTGTGGACTGCCGCAGGCGTGGCGCGACAAGTCTGCATGGCGCGTGCTGGATACAGACTTCCATCAGGGCCTGCGGTTTTTAAACATTTGGCAGACTTGGCGCTCTGATGCCAAGCGCCCCCGCCTCCTGCACTACGTCGCCCTGCGCGAACACCCGCCGTCGGTGGATGCGATTCTGCAGGCCGCTGCCCCCTACCCTGAATTGCACGCACTGGCGCAGGAATTAGCCCAAGAATGCCATGGCCTTGCTGTCGATTTTCACCGCATCAGCTTGAACGAAGGTCGCGTGCTGCTCACCCTGTGCGTGGGCGACACACAAACCCTGTTGCGGGAACAGCAATTTGCAGCGGACTCTGTTGTTTGGGATCCACCTGAATCGGCGGCAGAGGCCATTCGCTGGACCCTCAAAGCCCTGACCCGCTGCTGCCGCCGTGGCACGTTGGTTGTGACAGCGCAAGCACAAAGCCCCGCACAGTCCGCGTGGCTGGTGCAATGCGGCTTTAGGGTAGCAATTAACGGGCCATCAACACAGTGGTCCTACGATCCAAGCTGGGAACTTAAAACGACACGCAACCTTGAACTTGCCCGATCCATCCTGCCATCGCCCGCTTCAGACTGCGTCGTGATTGGCGCTGGCCTGGCCGGTGCCAGCGTGGCGGCCGCCTTGGCCAAGCGCGGCTGGCATGTGCAAGTGCTGGACGCAGGGGCCACCACGGCAGCGGGAGCCTCCAGTTTGCCGGTCGGGCTGATGGTGCCGCATGTCTCCGCAGACGACAACCCACGCTCACAACTCTCCCGCAGCGGCATCCGCATGAGCTTGCAACAGGCGAAATCCCTGATGAAGTCGGGCCAGGATTGGGCCATGAGTGGCGTGCTGGAACACCGGGAGCTGGGCGTCTCCACGCTCTGGCACTCACAAGCCGGTTGGATCAAACCCGCCCAACTCGTGAATGCCTGGCTGGCGCAAGCAGGGATTCGTTTTGTGCCCAACGCTGTGGTGGCCGCTGTGCGCCGTGAAGGCGACGTTTGGGTCTTGCACAACGCCGCTGGGCAAGCGCTGGCCCAAGCCAGCCACGTCGTTTTTGCCAATGGATGGGGCGCACAAGCCTTGCTTGATGATTTGCAGATCGCCGCACCTGAACTTGGGCCAAACCTTGCCCGGCTCCCCGCACTGCAAGGCATTCGCGGCGTCTTGTCATGGGGTATGCAACAGCCTGGGCAAGCCAGCACATTGCCTGCTTTTCCTGTCAACGGCCTGGGGAGTTTGATTTGCAACATCCCCCTTGACGGTGAAACTGAAAGCGCCGCCCAGGCTCAGGCCTGGTATGCCGGTGCCACGTACGAAACAGGCACCCTCGTTAACGCACCCGTGTCAGCACACCACCAAGCCAACCTCGACAAACTGCGCACACTCCTGCCCGCTGCCGCGCAAGCCCTAGGCCCCGCATTTGCCACGGGTCAAGTACAGACCTGGCAAGGCACACGCTGCGTCACCCCAGACCGGTTGCCTGTGGTGGGCCCCTTGGATGCAGGCGCGTCACCCCGCCTGTGGATCAGCGCCGCCATGGGTTCACGCGGCTTGAGTTATGCCGTCTTGTGCGCCGAATTATTGGCCGCTCAAATGGGGGGCGAGCCCTGGCCCTTGCCCGCCTCTTTGGCGCGCCACCTCAGCGCCTTGCGCTCGAATGACCGAGCCCGCCTGCCGACCGTAAAACAAGGGGGAATCAGCGATGGGATAATCCATCCATGACTATCACCTACAAAGACGAACAAGGCATTGCGGGCATGCGAGTAGCGGGCCGCCTGGCCTCTGAAGTGCTGGATTTCCTCACACCGCATGTCAAGCCCGGCATCACCACCGACGCACTGGACAAACTGGCCCACGACTTCATCACGCAGGTGCAAGGTGCCATTCCCGCCCCCTTGAACTACGCCCCCTCGGGCTACAAGCCCTACCCCAAATCCATCTGCACCTCCATCAACCACCAGGTGTGTCACGGCATCCCGAACGACAAGGTGCTGAAAAAAGGCGACATCGTCAACATCGACGTCACCGTCATCAAGGACGGCTGGCATGGTGACACCAGCCGCATGTTTATGGTGGGCGATGCCTCGATTGCTGCCAAACGCCTGTGTGCCATCACCTATGACGCTATGTGGCACGGCATTCGCATGGTCAAACCTGGCATCCACCTGGGTGACATCGGCTGGGCGATTCAAAAGTTTGCCGAAAGCAACGGCTTCAGTGTGGTGCGTGAATTCTGTGGCCACGGCATCGGCCTGGTTTTTCATGAAGAACCTCAGGTGCTGCATTACGGCAAACCCGGCACGCTGGACGAACTCAAGGTGGGCATGACCTTCACCATCGAGCCCATGATCAACGCGGGCAAACGCGACATCAAGGAAATGGGTGACGGCTGGACCATCGTCACCAAAGACCGCTCGCTCTCCGCCCAGTGGGAGCACACCATTTTGGTCACGCCCACGGGCTATGAAGTGCTCACGCTCTCAGCGGGCAGCCCGCCTGTACCCGCTTTCGTGACGGCCTGA
>JANXSU010000084.1 GCA_025356545.1 Comamonadaceae bacterium | reverse complement strand
ACTTTGGGGTCCACTTCAGTCCACTTCAGTACTGCCCACAGCAGCACACCCCACGATGGCTTGCACCATGAATACGCGGCGATTATTGTTGGTTGTTAGAATTTTGATTTTCATAGATCACTCCAGGGATGTGCCGGCAATCAACCGGCGTTTGAGGTTGGGTTTTAATGCTGCGCGTGCTGGTCTTGGCGCCGATACATTATTTGTATCCACGGACGAAACACGAGAAATGCCCTGTAGCTGATCTCCATGATCGGCAACACACCGGGAATTCCGGCCAGCTTCGCCAAGTGTCGCCAGCCCGGAAGTAGGCTCCATACGTGAACAAATGCCCTCGCTCCACTCAACATCTGACCATCAGGGTTAATTGCATGAAAACGTTTCATCAACACGTCACGTGTCGTGCCGGGAGGTGTGCAATAGCTCGGCGTGGATATGTCAATCCACTCCAGGCTTGCAAGCGCCGGTAGTTTTCGGTACATCGCTATTTCTCTACTGCACAGTGGACAGGAACCATCGAATAGCACAGCGCTACAAGTGTTGGATATTTCGGATTTATTGACTGGTCTATACATAATTTTCACCCTCCAAATGTAGCGGTTTTGTTAAAAATATCTACTCAATATTAAAAATATTATTTATAATCTACTCAATATCTATTCAAAATTCCAAGCATGCCCGACCCAACGCCAAATCTGTCCATATCCACTGTAGGGTATCGCATTGGAGCGATATCTTCATTAAGTGGTGTGCCCGTACCGACCTTGCGCGTTTGGGAAATACGTTACGGCACCTTCAGTCCGCGGATGACAGATGGCCGACAACGTCTTTACAGCGATGAAGATGTCTTGCGTGCCACACTGCTCAAGCGGCTCACCGAGCAGGGTCACTCGATCAGCGGCATTGCTAAACACGATGCTACAAAACTCAGTGCTTTGTTGCAGCAGCAAGAAGCGTCCTTGCTGCGAAACTCATCAAAATTGGCAGAACGGGAGATCCTGAACGTTGCAGTCGTAGGGATTGCGTTGGCGGCGAGGTTGGTTTCCAAAAAATTCGAGCAGGCCTTTCCAGCAAACGTACTGAGAGTGACCGATATATTTCCTGACCTGGAGGCCGCGCTGGGTGCTACGTTGATGGTACCGCCAGAGTTTCTGCTGGTGCGAGCCAATTCTTTGCATGCCGTCGTGCAGGCACAGTTGCACCGTTTGATAGAGCGCAACCATATCCGCCAAGTGATCGTGCTATATCGTTTTGGTCAGGAGCAGGTGGTTGAATCCATGACGCGCGCTGGCATGGTCGTGCGCCGTGAGCCTGTGTCCGATTACGAGCTCGTCGATTTCTTTCGCTCATCATTCGTGATGGATGCACCCCAAACTTTGGTTCAGGCCGGTCTCGGTACCACGATTCCTCCCCGGAAGTACGACGATGCGACCCTTGCACGCGTAGCTGAAATTTCCACCAAAATGTTGTGTGAATGCCCGCGTCATGTGGCAGAAATCATCGCGCAGTTGGTTAGCTTTGAGCAGTACAGCCAAGAATGTCTGAATAAGACCACGGAAGATGCGCACCTTCATGCTTACCTGCATTCAGTTTCCGGCTCGGCGCGCGCCCTATTTGAGCAGGCGCTGCAAATGGTGGCTGAGCACGAAGGCTTGTTACTACAGCGTTCCTAATGAGGTGGAATAAACCCGTAAAGAAGCACGCGCGGTTTACTTATATTTGCCGTATGTGATTGTCCAGAAAAATCTGGAAGCTTGGGAGGCGATGCCTGTAAAAGGTTACAACCCAAGCGCATGGGCTCCGAGGCGTGGTGGTGAATGGTTTATTCAACGGCGGTAATCTGGCTTGCGCTGATTGGGCTGGGATAATTGGGCCATGAACTGGACAGAGCTTGTTGCCATTATTGAAGAGCGCGCTTACCGTGTGGGTGGTTTTGTCGTTTTGAATGTGCTCGATGATCCGGCTTGGTTGGCGCTGATGTTTTGCTGACAATAACCATTCAGCGGTCTTTTACTTCGGAAAATCAATCAAACCAAGGCTTGTCCCTATACCAAGCACGCTCGGCCAAGCGTAGCATGGGGAAGTCGCCTGGCGTGTCGCCATAGGCGTAGATGATGGGTCGCTTGTCGGTGGGAAATGTGTCGTGCAGCCAAGCTTGCAGTCGAGCAACTTTTTGCGCTCCATGACAGTTTGGCGTGGCCATGGCGCCGGTGTAGATGTCATCATCCAAGACCATTTCTGTGCAAAGCACAGTGTCCACGCCCAGACTGGCCGCTACCGCGTGCAGGTAAACGCCGGGTGAAGCGCTGACGATGACGCAGCGGTGACCCAGGCGCTGGTGCTCCACTAGTTGGGTCATGCCCCAAGGTTGCCACTGCGCGGGCAAATAGTCGGCGACAAAGGCCTGGGCTTGAGCTTGAGCGTCACGCTGACTCAACCCTGCCAGGCAGACTTTGAGCAATCGGGCCTTGGCCCGGTGGTTGCTCATCAGGCGCAGGGCATAGGCTGCCAGCCAAGGGCTGCTCACGAGCAAGGCCCGCAGGAATTTTGGCCAACCCAAGCTGCGGATCAAGAAGGGCAACAGCGTGTCGCGCCGCGTTAAGGTGCCGTCAAAATCAAAAGCGGCGATCACCTCTGGCATCGTACCTGGCCGCAATAGCGTTCACAGAAAGGGCAACCCGTCATGGGAAGCCAGGACGGGATGTTGTAGTAGCGCTGGAAGATGGTGTTCAACACACCAGAGCGGTAGGCCTCGTAATTGAAGTTGCGCCCTTCGATGGCATGGAAAGTCACGCCACTTTGCTGAAAAGTCAGGGCCTGAACCGAATCGAAATAGGGTTGGAAATCGGCCATGTCGGGCACGTCGGACAAGAGGATGCGAATCGTCTTGCCCTGATAGACGGAGAAGTCCACCAGCATGTCGTCTTGGCGGGCGTGAAACTTGCCGGTGCCAAAGACGGGCACGTAGGTACGCAAGGTGTAACCATAGACGGCGGCGGGTGAGTAACCATCGGCCATCAGCACCACGCCGGGCTGGCTCACCTGGGCCAGCAACTCAGGCGTCTTCAACGCGCGAACGATGCTGAAGTAACGCGGTTTGCCCTCCCATTGGTCGAGCGAGGTTAGCGAAATGCCCATCACAGCCAACACATGCAGCGCGCTGAACAGGGCGATGCCCTGGGCACAGCGCTTGAGCAAGTGCCTGGGCAGAGCAAAGGCCAAGAGCACAAAACCAAACGGGTAGAAGGCTAGCACCCAGTGCAAGCCCACCACTTTTTTGAAGGACAGCAGGGCAAAGAACAGCACAGGTACCACAACCAGGGTGGCGATCAGGCGATGCGTGCGGCAGGTCTGCATCAGCATATGGCGTTGCATCCAGCTTAGCCAAGCCACGACAGGTGTCATGAGGTAGAGCAGCGTGCCCACATACAGCAGTGGCTTGTGCCAGGCGAAGGCGGCGTCCTGGTTGCGGTTGAAGACGTTGAACATGATGTTGGGCCAGCCATGCGACATGTTCCAGGCGATGTTGATGGCCAGGCCGGGCAGGGCACACACCACCAGCAGGGCCAGGGCGTGCCAGCGCTCGCGCCGGAAGGCGACGAAGTAGACCAGATAGGCCAAGCCGAGCACCACCGAGAAGTACTTGGACAAGAAGGCGCAGCCGAGGAACAGGCCCGACAGGGCATAGAGCGTCCAAGCGCGCCAATCCAGGGCTGTGCGCTGTTCGGCGCGCAGCAACAAGGCGATCGACAAAACCGACCAGAAGATCAGGGGTGTGTCGGTGGTGATGAGGGTGTTGAACCAGTGGATGGGGGCCAACCAGAAGAGCAGCACGGCCCAGGAGGCGCGCTCACGGTGCAGGGGGGACAGCGCCCACCACAACATGGCCCCCAGCATCAGGGGTAGGAGAACCACCGGCAGGCGAATAGCCCAGGTGGCATCGCCCAAGGCCCAGCGCATCAGGGCGATGAGCCAGCCCACCATGGGCGGGTGGTCGTAGTAGCCCCAGTCCTTGTACACCCCCCACCAGTAGAAAAATGCCTCATCGCCCGTGATGGGCAAGGCCTGCGCCAGCCACAGGCGCAGAGCCAGGGACGCGAAAGCCACAAGCAGCAGCCAGCGGGTGAGTGGGATGGCTGTATGTGCAGCTTGAGTGGGGGTGTTGTCCATGCGGAGCGCTAATGACGGTGCGGATGACGTTGCTAGTGAAGGCTGATGTCTTTTTTGATCGTCGCACTATAAAGCAGGGCCAGCGCGCCCATAGCCACGGCCAGCCAGAGCGTGAGCAAGCGCACCAGCACGGTAATGCTGAGTGCCACACCTGAGGCGGCACCGTGACTCACCAGCAAACCCGTCAGCAAGACCTCCATGCCCCCCAGGCCTGCGGGCAACATGGAGAGCGCGCCACCCACCATGGCGAGTGCATAAAAGCTGCTGGCCAGCAGCACAGAGATGGACAGGCCGCTATCGACGCAGATCAACCAGACGGCGAGCCCCTGCGCGGCCCAGGCCACCATCGTCAAGCTGAACCAGGTCAGCACTTGGGTGGACAGACATTGCCAGGCCTCTTGCAGCCAGATGAAGCGTTGCGTGAGTTTGGGTTTGAGTCGCAGGAACAGCAGGGTCAACAGCACCGTCCCCAGCGTGACGGTGATGGCCGCCACAGGCCACCAGACCCTCAGACTCACCGGTGCTTGCAGCAGCAGCCACGCCACGCCCGGCAAACACAACAGCAGCAGGCACAGCAGATCTGCGAGTCGCTCTGCACCGAAGATTGACAGGCTTTGGGCGGGGCTGAGCGGCTGGTGTGCCAGCAACATGCCGCGTGCAGCTTCACCAAAATTGCCCGGTGTTGGCGTGAAGGTGTAGCCCGCCAGGTACAGGCGCAGACCCTGCACCCAACCCAAAGCGTGCCGGTAATGCGCCATCCACAGCCGCCAGCGCAGGCCACGCAACACGAAGTTGAGAACGCATAAGGCGATGGCTACAAGCCCGGTGGGCGAGGTCAGCCGCATCAGCAGCGTACCCAGGGAAATGTTACCGGTGAATACCAGCGCAACGGCATACAGGGTGGCCGTGCCGCCCAGCACCAGCAGCAGGGGCTTGAGACGGAACTTCAAAAGTGCGCGCCCAGAAAGATCAGCAACCAAGCCCCTAGCGCGAGAATGATCCAGGGGTCACGCAGCAAGTCACGGGACACGTCCTCACCACGCCCCTGATGGACTTGAAAGGCATAGCGCAGCAGACCAAAAATCACCACGGGTACGGTGTAAACCAGCCGTTCGCCGTGCTGCATTTGCGACTCGGGGCTGGTGGCGTACAGGCTGTAGGTGAGGATGGTGGCCGTCATGGTGGTGGCCATGAAGGTGTCGAGCAAGGAGGCGGGGTAGCCTTCCATCACGGCGCGCTGCCGATCAGCGTCGTGAAAGCTCTCGGCCTTGCGTTTGGAGAAGCCCAGGAACAGGGCGATAAATAAGCCCGTGAGCAGCAGCCAGCGCGAGGGTGGGATGCCCACGGCCAGCGTGCCCGCCAATAGGCGCAACATGAAGCCGGTGGCGATAATGGACACATCCACCACCGGCACATGCTTGAGGCCCCAAGAGTAGGCCAAGTTCAGCACCACATAAATGCCCAGCAGCAGCAAGAGCACTCGGTTGTTGGCGGCCAGCAAGCCCCCCGCGATGAAGAGAACGCCCGCTAGGCTCAAGGCCACGGGCACGCTGACAGCGCCGCTGGCCAAAGGGCGCTTGAACTTGACCGGGTGCAGCGCATCGCTGGCACGGTCACGCCAGTCGTTCAGGATGTAGACCGCGCTGGAGATGCAGCAAAAGGCGGCAAAGGTGAGCACAATGCCCCCGACCAGCGGGCCATCCCCCCATGCCTGGCTGAACATCAGGCCCGCGAAGACGAACACGTTTTTGAGCCACTGGTGTGGCCGCATCAAACGGACAAGTGAAAGCATCAATGGCATAGGTTCAACCCCTCTGATATTGCGTTGGGGGGCGATAAAGCGGGGTGAGCACAAGCCAGACCAAGCCACTGGTCAGCAGGGTGACGGGGAAAGCCCACAGCACATCACTGAGCCAGTGCGCACCGACAGACACGCGGGCGAAGCTGACGGCCAGCCCGGCCACGAATCCCGCAGTCACCCAGCGCCAGCGGTGGCGCGGATTCAGTAGCATCAATGATGCCAAGAAAAAACCACAGGCGGCATGGCCGCTGGTGAATGCGCAGTTGTCCGTGCATTGATTGGCTTGCACAAAAGCGGGTGTGAATTGGCGTGTTCCACCGAATTGCACCACGTTCAGAGGGCGGGCTCGCAGTGTTTGCTCCTTGAGTGCCCAAGTGGCCAGGCCCGGCCCAAGGGCGATTGAGAAGCCCACAAAGGCCAGGGCCAGCGCCTTGCGGCGAAAGCGCGGCATCAGGCTGGCGACGATCCAGCCCGCCAGAAAGAGCAGGGCCAAAGTGCGGAACACATCAGGCGTGTATTCATTGACCCAATCGACCCAAAGCCATTGAGATGGGTTGATCGGCGGGTGTGCTTGCATGAAGAAGGCCGCCACAGCCAAGTCCACCCCAGGCCAAGCGAGCGGAACCAGTGCCATCAACAAGGATGCGCCCAGAACAGCGAAGTAAACAGTGGTGGTGCGCATGGAGTTTAGGAGGGCGAGGGGAGCATTGATTGTAAGGAGCCGGGCCTGTGCTTTGCGAGAATGTGCGTACACGGTGCGAACCTGGCTTGGATGTGAGGTGTTTGTGGCTGCTACATTGGGGGACGCTGCGCTTTGATCTTCACTCGGTCTATGCAGCAAAATTTCAGTTTAAAAGATGACAACAACCCGCGCATTTCGCCTGCTCACCCACCGTTCATTCATGCGCTTCTGGTTTGCCCGTCTGGCAGGGGTTATGGCCAATCAGATGCTGATGGTGGCGGTGGCTTGGCACATGTATGACATCACCTCCAGCGCGTGGGATCTTGGCCTGGTGGGTTTATTTCAGTTCATCCCCGCCTTGCTGATGACGTTGCCCGGTGGACATGTGGCTGACCGATTGCACCGGGGGCGCATCTTTGCGGCCTGCATGTTGGCGCAGGCGGTGGTGGCTGCCTGGTTGGTGGGGGCCACGCAGTGGGGCCATGTCACGCGGGAGCTGATTTTTGGCTTGTCTGTGCTGTTGGGTATGGCGCGGGCCTTTCAGATGCCCGTACAGCAATCGCTCACCCCTATGCTTGTGCCGCCAGAGTTTTTGCAACGGGCGATCGCGATGAGTTCCAGCGGCCAGCAAGTCGCCGTCATCAGCGGGCCCGCTCTGGGTGGGCTGCTCTACCTGGCAGGGGCTTCGGTTGTTTACGCCACTTGCGCGGCGCTTTTGTTGCTGGCTTGCGCGCTGGTGCTAACGGTGCGCTACACCCATCGTCCTTCCAATTTGGCGGCGACCTGGGGCACGGTTATGGCGGGTGTGGCGTTTGTCTGGCAACGCAAGGTGCTGCTGGGTGCCACATCGCTGGATCTGTTTGCCGTCTTACTGGGGGGCGCAACCGCCTTGCTGCCAATCTATGCGCGCGACATCCTGCACACCGGGCCAGAGGGTCTGGGCCTGCTGCGTGCTTCCCCCGCCATGGGTGCGCTGCTCATGTCGTTGGTGCTCATGCGCTGGCCGATTCGGCGCTGGGTGGGGCGGCGTGTGTTGATGGCGGTGGGCGTGTTCGGCCTGGCCACGCTGGCGTTCGGTCTGTCCACGCATATCGGCTTGTCGATGTTGGCGCTGGCCGTGACAGGAGCGGCCGATAACGTTAGCGTGGTCACACGTCTGACCCTGATGCAACTGGAGACGCCGGACGAGATGCGCGGCCGGGTGTCAGCTGTCAATTCGATCTTTATCGGCGCGTCAAACCAACTTGGTGAGTTTGAGTCCGGTGCTACAGCCGAACTCTTTGGCCCGGTCGGTTCGGTGGTACTGGGCGGCGTGGGCACGGTGGTGATTGCATTGTCGTGGCTGAAGTTGTTTCCAGCGTTGGCGCGGCGCGACCGGATGGACTGAGCGCACGGTGTGACGTCGTCCGAATAAAATCCGCCATCCTTAATAACCCTACAAGAGGAAATGCATGAGCTACCCCACCAAGCCCCTGATTGATCACCGTACCTACACCATTGCCCTGCGCAAAATGCCAGAATTTTTGGAAGTTTTCAACCGTATGGCTCTGCCAGCGCTGATGGAGACGCTGGGCACACCCCTTGGTTTTTATACCAGCATGGTGGGGCCAATGAACCAGTTTGTGCACCTTTGGGCTTATGAGGATTTGGCGGATTTTGAGCGGCGTTGCAAGGCGCGTGACGCGCACCCGGACTTCCCGGCTTACCTTCAGGCCTCGGCCCACCTGATCACGGCGCAAGAGACGCGGCTGATCAAGTCGGTGATTGCGGTGTAGTCCAATTGCAGCAAAAAAAATGGGCCCTGCAAGAGCCCATTTTTAATTCGACTTGATATTTACATATTGTCGGTGAAACTGCGCAGCTTGTCCGATCGGCTGGGGTGCTTGAGCTTGCGCAGCGCCTTGGCTTCGATCTGGCGAATGCGCTCACGCGTCACGTCAAACTGTTTGCCCACTTCTTCCAGCGTGTGGTCGCTGGTCATCTCGATACCGAAGCGCATACGCAGCACCTTAGCTTCGCGTGGGGTCAGGCTGTCCAGAATGTCCTTGACCACGTCACGCAGGCCCGCTTGCATAGCCGCTTCCATCGGTGCGGTGTTGGCGCTGTCTTCGATGAAGTCACCCAGATGGGAGTCGTCGTCGTCACCAATCGGCGTTTCCATGGAGATCGGTTCTTTGGCGATCTTCATGATCTTGCGGATCTTGTCCTCGGGGATCTCCATCTTTTCGGCCAGTACGCTGGCGTCGGGCTCGAAGCCGAACTCCTGCAGGTGCTGGCGGCTGATGCGGTTCATCTTGTTGATGGTTTCGATCATGTGCACCGGGATGCGGATGGTGCGGGCCTGGTCTGCAATGGAGCGGGTGATGGCCTGACGAATCCACCAGGTGGCGTAGGTCGAGAACTTGTAGCCGCGACGGTATTCAAACTTGTCCACCGCCTTCATTAGGCCGATGTTGCCCTCTTGAATCAGGTCGAGGAACTGCAGGCCCCGGTTGGTGTATTTCTTGGCGATGGAGATCACCAGGCGCAAGTTGGCCTCGATCATCTCTTTCTTGGCAGCGCGGGAGGAGTACTCCCCCTCGTTCATGCGCTTGTTGATGTCTTTGAGCTGATCCAGGGGCACCACGACTTTGGATTGCAGGTCGGCCAGCTTTTGCTGCAAGTCCTGCACCGGCGGAATGTTGCGCGCCATGATGACGCTCCAGGGCTTGCCCGCCGCGGCTTGCTTTTCAATCCATTTCTGGTTGAGCAGGTGGGATGCCACCTTGTTGCCGTGCTTGTCGCGGCCACTGAAGTCGGCAATGAAGTGCTCTTGCGGGTAGCCGCACTTGTCCACAATGATGCGGCGCAGTTCACGCTCTTTCTTGCGCACGTCGTCCACCTGGCCGCGCACCATGTCACACAGCTTCTCGATGGCCTTGGCAGTGAAGCGGATGGTCATCAGCAGTTCGGACAAGGCGTGTTGCGCCTTGACGTAATTGGGCGTGCCGTAGCCTTCTTTGTCATAGACCTTGTGCACTTTTTCAAACAAATCGCGCATTTGATCAAAGCGGCTAATCGCTTCGCGCTTGAGTTCTTCAAGTTTCTTGGTCAGAGCTTTGGAGCCGCCTTTGCCGTCGTCGTCGTCGGCTTCGTCGAACTCGTCAAAGTCTTCTTCGGCCACGTAATCGTCGGCCTCGTTGGGGTTAGAGAACCCGTCCACGATGGTGGTGATGACAACCTTGCCTTCGCGGATGTCTTCGCCCAGGCGCAAAATTTCGGCAATGGTGGCGGGGGAGGCCGAGATGGCCTCCATCATCCTCATCAAGCCACCTTCAATACGTTTGGCAATCTCGATCTCGCCTTCACGCGTGAGAAGCTCCACGGTGCCCATCTCGCGCATGTACATACGCACCGGGTCAGTGGTGCGGCCAAACTCGCTGTCCACGGTGGACAGGGCTGCTTCGGCTTCTTCTTCAGCCTCTTCTTCGGTGGAGCCAGCCTGCGCGGTGTTGGTCAGCAGCAGGGTTTCGGCATCAGGCGTTTGCTCGTACACGGCGACACCGATGTCGTTGAGCATGGTGATGACCGCCTCAAGCGTCTCGGCATCCACCAATTTGTCAGGCAGGTGATCGGAGATCTCGGCATGAGTCAAAAAGCCGCGGGTCTTTCCAAGCTTGAGCAGGGACTTGAGGTGCTGGCGGCGTTTGGCCATGTCCTCTTCGGACAAGACGGCTTCATCCAGACCAAATTCCTTCATCAAGGCGCGCTCTTTGGCCTTACTGATCTTCATGCGCAGAGGCTTGATTTTCTCGCCGGTCGCGCTCAGGAGGGGTTCAACCACCACATCAGGTTCGAGATCAGCCAAGTACAGGTCATCGACGCTATCGGGATTGATACTGCCTTTGGGCTTGGGTCCGCGCTTGGCTCCTTTTTTGACCGGTGCGCTGGAGGCAGGCGCCTCTGTCTTGGTCGGGCGACCAGATTTTTTCTTGGCGTCTTCAGCGGCCTTGGTGACAATAGGACTTGAGGCTTTTTTGGATTCAGGAGTTTTGGAGGCGGGCACTGCAGTGGCTTTCGGGGTCGGTTTGGCGGTGGGCTTCACGGCGGTTTTGGTGGCGGGCAGGGCAGGCTTCTTGGACTTTTGAGCGGGCATGGATCAACCTCTAGACATCAAAAAAAATGGACAAGGAACAAACACAGACGCCTAAAAAGCCGGCGTGATTTAAGGACAGAGGATAGCTCCCCATTGGCAAGATGGATGGGCGAACATTTGGAATGCAGTCCTTGCGGTAAGGTTGGCCGGTCGTGAAATGGTTTCAACGGTTGGTCGGGCCCGGAGGTGCTGCTGTCGCTCTTGCTGAATAATCGCTTAGGATTATACCTTTGTGACCCCAGCCCTCCTTACTGATTCAATACGACACGTTCTTTAGCCCTTATTTGATGCCCATACTTCGCACTTTGATTTCACTCAGCACAGCGGCTCTGCTTTTGCTTCAGGGTTTGCCTGCACAGGCTGCTGATAAACCGTCGGCAAGTTCAGCTTCCGGGACGTCTTACATCTTGGGAGACTCTATCGCCTACGGTTTGCACCTAGATGGCCTTGAAGGCAAATTACAGGAGAAGCTGGGAGGGCGCTCACAGATCAGCTTTGATGGTGCGCGCTCTTTGACCACTCCCGGCAATCAAGTCAAAAAGACGGCCTTTGAGTCCGTGGATGCCGACAAAAACCTCATCGCTGCAGCCAAAGTTGTCGTGATCATCTTAGGCATGAATCAGCTAGAAAAGTCGTTCGTTGACAGTCAGGCGGAGCTGATGAAAAAACTCAAAACCATTGCCCCTGATGCGCGGTATTTTTGGGTTGACATTGGCGCGACGATCGCTACCCAAGCGGCTGACTGGAGTTGGCGCAACAAGGTGATCTATGACAACGCCAAGGTTTTGGGTTATCAGGTCATCAGCCGATACAAAGCCATTTTTGGGGAGTGTGCTGATCCTTTGAACATCAAACCGGGTCAACTTTTCCCTGACTGGGAAAGCGAACCGGGTTACAACGGTACGGGCAATGTTCACGGTTATTACCCTGAGCTGTCCAAAGCCATTGTCGATGCGGTCACTAATGCGCCCAAACCACCTCCCATGGTTTGCCCGGTGCCCGCTTCGACCTACCAAGTGTCCGCTTCAACCTACGTGCTGGGTGACTCCATCAGCTATGGTTTGTACAAAGACCGACTCAGCATCAAGTTGCAAAACAAACTCGGCGGCCCCTCCAAAATCAGCTATGACGGTGGACGATCCATCACCACCCCAGGGTCGCAGATCAAAAAAACTGCTTTAGAGAGTGTTGAAATTGATAAGGCGTACATAGCCGCAGCGAACATCATCGTTGTGATACTGGGTACCAACCAAATGGAGGAGTCATTTGCCAAGAGTCAGGTTGAGCTTATGAACGCGCTCATGGCTATTGCCCCTAAGGCTAAGTACTATTGGGTTGATATCGGTGCCACGATTGCACCGATGGCTACAGGTTGGAGCGCGCGTAACAAAATCATCTATGACAATGCACAGACCTTGGGCTACACCGTCATTAGCCGCTATAAGGCGATTTTTGGCCCCGATGCCGATCCCCTAAACATCACACCGGGTTTGAATTTTCCTGGGTGGATGACTGAGCCTGGATTCGGTGGGCCGGGCAATATCCACGGTATGTATGCCGAGCTGACGAAAGTGATTGTGGATACCTTGTCCGTACCGAATCAGGCCAACCCGCCGAAATAATTTTTAAGCTGAAGTTCTTCGCCAAAGGTTAAAGACCGGAGGCGTTCTAAATCACACTTGAAAAGTCATGAAAAAATCTCTCGATAAAATTCCCCGAGGAAACACAGCGCGCGGCGTTAACCGGGCGATCATTGAGTTCTTGCAGGAGACAGGCAAAACTTGGGACGGGCAGGCTATGCTCGACATACCCTGCGGTCGCGGTAGCCTGGTTTCGACATTGCGCGATTTTTTCCCCAAATCACTTGTTCGGGGATGTGATGTGGAAATGCCCGGGTCTTTGTCAGCCGAAGACTTTGCCCTGGTCGATGCCAGTCGGCCTTTTCAGGTGTTTGCTGAGTCGAAGTTTGACTTAGTTCTTTCCGTCAGCGGCGTGATGGAATTTGACAATACTTTGCAGTTTTTTGAGCAATGCAAAAATCATTTGAAGGCGGGAGGCACGTTTGTTGTGACCAACGATAACGTGGTGTCTCTTCGTGATCGACTCTCATACTTTTGGCTTGGTAAAGTACGACCGTATCATATGGGCACTTCTATAAATCAGCGATGAAGCTGACGAATTGCTGCTGAATCGTCCAATTTCCATTTTTTTGGTTTTGGCCCGGTTTCTTCGGGTTTTGGGGCGATCTTTAGGCGCAACTGAGCTCTTTTCCGTGCCTTTTCGTCCATGCTCAAGCCGCTGACCCTATTTTGGGCGCACTGATGCGCTCAAAACCAAAC
>JANXSU010000289.1 GCA_025356545.1 Comamonadaceae bacterium | reverse complement strand
CTCATTACGGCCTACCTCCTGATCGCCGTAATGCCTGTGCTGGCCGGCGCGATCACCATGACGTTGACCGATCGGCACTTCGGGACAAGCTTCTTCAACCCCGCTGGCGGCGGTGATCCGGTGATGTACCAGCACATTTTCTGGTTCTTCGGTCACCCCGAGGTGTACATCATGATCTTGCCGGCCTTCGGCATCGTCAGCCAGATCGTGCCGGCCTTTGCCCGCAAGAAATTGTTCGGCTACGCCTCCATGGTGTATGCCACCTCGTCGATTGCTATTCTGAGCTTCATCGTCTGGGCGCACCACATGTTCACCACCGGTATGCCGGTGACGGGTCAACTGTTCTTCATGTACTCCACCATGTTGATCGCCGTGCCCACCGCTGTGAAGATCTTCAATTGGATTGCGACGATGTGGAAGGGCTCGATGACCTTTGAGACCCCCATGCTGTTCGCCGTCGGCTTCATCTTCGTGTTCACCATGGGTGGCTTCACGGGTTTGATTCTGGCTATGGCCCCGATTGACATCCAGTTGCAAGACACCTATTACGTGGTGGCGCACTTCCACTACGTGCTGGTGGCGGGCTCGCTCTTCGCCATGTTTGCCGGTTACTACTACTGGGCCCCCAAGTGGATGGGCGTGATGTACAGCGAGCGCCGCGGTCAGATCCACTTCTGGTGGTCGCTGATCTCCTTCAACGTCACCTTCTTCCCCATGCACTTCCTGGGTCTGGCCGGTATGCCACGTCGCTATGCCGATTACCCCATGCAATTTGCTGACTTCAATGCGCTGGCTTCGGTGGGTGCGTTTGCTTTCGGTACGGCGCAGGTGTATTTCTTCCTCGCCATCGTGTTGCCTGGCATGTTGGGCAAAGGCGCTAAAGCACCGCAAAAGCCCTGGGAAGGTGCTGAAGGCCTGGAGTGGGAGGTGCCCTCACCCGCACCTTTCCACACCTTCGAGACCCCTCCGAAGCTGAACGCCGACGCGACCAAAATCGTTGCATAAGCCCGCCCAAGCGAACAACACGTCATGACGCCCGAACAAAAAAAAGCCAACCGTAAAACCGGGCTGATCCTGGCGTCGGTGGCGGTGGTGTTTTTCATTGGCTTCATGGCCAAGATGATTTATCTGACGCGCTGACTATGAGCCTGAGTCGCGAAAATCTCAAAATGATGCGCAAGCTCGGCATCGTGGCTGCGGGCATGTTTGCCTTCGGCTACGCGCTGATCCCCATCTACAAGACGATTTGCGAAGTCACGGGCATCAATATTCTGGCGTTGGGCGAGCGTGACATTCCGGGAGCCAAGGCCACCTTGCCTGCCAACACCCAGGTGGACACTAGCCGCACGATCACGGTCGAGTTTGACGCCAATGCGCGCGGCCCCTGGAGCTTCCAGCCCGCGCAGCGCTCGGTCAAGGTCCACCCCGGTGAAATGACCACGGTGATGTACGAGTTTCAGAACACGCAAGACCGTCGCATGTCGGCGCAAGCGATTCCGAGCTACGCACCGCACCAAGCCTCTCCCTATTTCAACAAGTTGGAGTGTTTTTGCTTTAACCAGTACACCCTGGAGCCGGGCGAGAAGAAAAGCTGGCCTGTGGTGTTTGTGATTGACCCCAAGCTCTCCAAAGATGTGGCGACCATCACCTTGTCCTACACCTTCTTTGAAGTGGGTAGCAAAACACCGCCGGCACCGGGTTCCACTTCGGCTGCAACGCCTGCGGCCGTGGCGCCCCCTTTTTCGACGAGGGTGGGCGTATGAGTATTTGGCGCACCGTGACAGCCGTGGCATGGTCATTCTTGGGCGTACGAAAAGCCTCTGAGTTTGACAAAGACATTGCGCAAATCAGCCCCTTGCACATCATTGCGGTCGGCTTTGTTGCGATTGCGCTGTTTGTAGTCGGCCTGATTGTTTTGGTGAACTGGGTCGTGGCGCGCTGAAGCCCGCGACCTGTAGAGAGTTTAAAAAGTTTAGATTAGGAAAAATGGAGCTGCTATGAGTTCAACCACCCACGGAACCACCCCGTACTACTTTATCCCCGCGCCCTCACGGCACCCGGCCTTCGCGGCACTGGGTTTGTTTTTTCTGTTTTTCGGGGCTGCTCAATGGATCAATGGTGCTGACTGGGGCAAGTACAGCCTGATGTTTGGCATGGCCTTGTGGCTGTTTGTGCTGTACCAATGGTTCAGCCAGGCCATTGGCGAGAGTGAAGGTGGCCAGTATGGTCACAAGATCGACCTGTCTTTTCGTTGGAGCATGACTTGGTTCATCTTCTCAGAGGTGATGTTCTTCGGTGCTTTCTTCACCGCCCTGTGGTGGGTGCGTGGGCACTCCATGCCGGCTTTGGGTAGCCTGGACAACGCACTGCTGTGGCCTGACTTCAAAGCCGTCTGGCCAACGCTGGCAGCGGGTGCCACGGCTTCGCCAGCAGGCATCATTGAGGACTTTACGGCCATGAAGCCACTGGCCGTGGGCGGTGGCATCTGGACCAGCATCATGGGTTCTTTGCCCACCGTCAACACCGCCCTGCTATTGAGTTCGGGCGTCACCATCACCATCGCCCACCATGCTTTGATCGAAGGTAAGCGCGAAAAAACCATTCGCTTCATGTGGGCGACGGTTCTGATCGGCTTGGTTTTCCTGTTTGTGCAGGGCTATGAGTACTTCCATGCCTACACTGAAATGAACCTCAAGCTGAGTTCAGGCGTTTATGGCTCCACCTTCTTTATGCTGACCGGCTTTCACGGCTTCCACGTGTTTGTCGGCATGTTGATGCTGCTGTTCATCACACTGCGTTTGCAAAAAGGCCACTTCACGGCAGATCGTCACTTCGGTTTTGAAGGCGCAGCCTGGTATTGGCACTTTGTGGACGTGGTGTGGTTGGGCCTGTACATCCTCGTGTATTGGCTGTAAGCGAGACGGCTTCTGCGCAAGCGCACAGCGTTCTCCAAAACAAAAGCCGCATTCAGCGGCTTTTGTTTTTAGGGTAGGGCGAATTACTTCCCGGCGGGAATGCCCGTCGGCTGGATGTAGCCCAGCTTCCAGGCCAGCAGAATGCACAGAAACAGCAGGATGGAAAAGCCGACGCGAAACATCAGGGCGCGGGCCATGTGGCTGGTTTTGGGTTTGCCGTTGCGACCATCTTTCATCATGAAGTACAGGGCCGAACCCAGGCTGACAAAGATGGCCACGAAGGCAAGTAGGATCAAATAGTTCATGAATCGGATTATCGCGTGACAAACGCCAGCAAGCCTCGACCGAGCAGCCGTTTCTGGTTGTTGACCTTTGCTGCCTTGCTGGCGGTGGGGGTCACGCTGTCGCTGGGGCGTTGGCAGCTATCGCGTGCGGCCGAAAAGGAGCGTTTTCAAGCCAGTATTGAGTTGCGCGGGCATCAACTCGTGCTGGCGGGCAGTGCGCTGCTGGCGGGCTACACAGGCGACGTATTGATCCATCGCCATATTGAGGTGCGCGGCCACTGGTTGGCAGACAAGACGGTGTTCCTGGACAACCGCCAGATGAATGCCAAACCCGGTTTTTACGTGTTGACGCCCCTGCGACTGAAGGGGCGCGATGAGGTCGTGTTGGTGCAACGCGGCTGGGTGGCCCGCAATTTCATCGACCGTGCCGTCTTGCCGCCGATTGAGAGCCCTGTGGGCGTCGTCACGGTGACCGGGCGCATTGCCCCGCCACCGGCCAAGTTATATGAGCTGGGTGAGACCCAGGGCGGCGCGATCCGGCAAAATCTCGATTGGGCGCAATTCAAGGCCGAAACGAAACTACCGTTGCTTGCGCTGTCCATTCAGCAGCAGGGCGCGCCCAGCGAGGGTTTGCTGCGTGAGTGGCCGCAGCCCGCCAGCGGTATCGACAAACACTATGGCTATGCGTTTCAATGGTTTGGCCTGAGTGCCCTGATCACACTACTTTATGTCTGGTTCCAACTTGTTAGACGATTCATCGCCCCTAAACGTCCGTGATCACAAGCGTGACACCGTCACGCAGCCCACTCCGGATCACCCCTTGGGCTTGACCGTGCACAGCTTGCCCGCACCAGAGCAGTCCATGGCCGACGACGCTGCGCGTGTCGTCCAAGGGCGCTGGCGCTTGGTGTTGCTTATGCTGGTGTGTGCCGCGCCCGTCATCGCCTCTTACTTCACCTACTACGTCGTGCGCCCCGATGCACGTCGTAATTTTGGGGAACTCATCCAACCGCAGCGCCCTGTGCCTGAACTGGCCGCCACGGCGCTAGACGGCCAAGCCCTGGTCTTGAGCACGCTCAAAGGTCAGTGGTTACTGGTCAGTGTGGGCAGCGGCGCTTGTGGCCCTGCCTGCGAGCAGCAGCTCTACTTGCAGCGCCAATTGCGTGAGAGCCTGGGCAAAGAAAAAGAGCGCGTTGATCGCGTCTGGTTGGTCACCGATGCGCAAGCCCTACCCACCACCCTGCAAGAGGGTTTAAAAGGTGCGACCGTGCTGCGCGTTGCGCCAGCCCAGTTGGCGCAGTGGCTAGAGCCTGCCCCGGGCCATACATTGGCCGAGCATCTGTACGTGGTCGATCCCATGGGCAACTGGATGATGCGCTTGCCCGCCCAGCTTGATCTCGCCTCAGCCGCCAAAGCCAAGCGCGATCTGGAGCGTCTCCTGCGTGCCTCAGCCTCTTGGGATCCGGCGGGGCGCTGAAGCCTATCAGCACCACGTCAAAGACGCTTTAAATCGCATGAACACGCCCGAGTTGTACAACCTCTCTCCCCTGCTGAGTCTGATGCTCATGGGACTGGCCCTGGCCATCGGTCCGCTGGCTTGGGTTTGGTTGCGGCATCGCGATTCCCACAGACAAAGCGATACCCAGCATCGCTTGCACGCGCTCACTGTGCTAACTCTGTTTTTGACTTTTGATCTGGTGCTCTTCGGTGCCTTCACCCGTCTCACCGATTCGGGTCTGGGTTGCCCTGACTGGCCCGGTTGCTACGGCCACAGCAGCCCGGTCGGTGCGCAGGCCCACATCGCGGCGGCACAAACCGCGTTGCCCACCGGCCCGGTGACGCATGGCAAAGCCTGGGTCGAGATGATTCACCGCTATCTGGCTACGGGTGTGGGCGTATTGATCTTGGTGTTGACTGCGGCCACATGGTGGGCGCGGCTGCGCCAGCCTGAGGCCAAAACGCTCAACCCTTGGTGGCCTACGGCAACGCTGGTGTGGGTCTGCGTGCAGGGTGCGTTTGGTGCGCTCACCGTTACCATGAAACTGTTTCCCGCCATCGTCACCTTGCACTTACTAGGGGGGCTGTTTTTGCTGGCCTTGCTGTGTGTGCAGGCTGTGCGCTACACACAGTCTGGCGCGCAAAATACGACACGAGACGAGACTCAAGAAAATCGCACTTCGCTCCGTAGCGCCATGCCCCCGGGTTTGAGCGTGTTGATGGCCTTCAGCCTGTCACTGCTCGTCGCACAAATCGCCCTGGGCGGCTGGGTCAGCACCAACTACGCGGTTCTGGCCTGCACCGACTTTCCCCTTTGCCAAAGCAGCCTCTGGCCCGCCATGAATTTTGCGCAAGGCTTCACGCTGTGGCGAGAGCTGGGCCTAACACCGCAAGGCCAGCCCATCGACTTTGCGGCCCTCACCGCCATCCACTACGCGCATCGTCTCATGGCCTACCTCGTCATCACTGTGCTGGCCGTACTGGCTTGGCGCATGCACGCTCAAGTGGTTTGGCAAAAGCCCGCACGCTGGCTTGCCGCGCTGACGGTTCTGCAATTCCTCACCGGCCTGAGTAATGTCGTACTGGACTGGCCCTTGCTCACAGCCGTTCTCCACACCGGTGGCGCTGCGGCCCTGGTCATCGTGTTAACGTGGTCTATGGCCTCCTTCAAATTTGTACCGAGACTTAGCTCATGAGTGCCTCTATTGCCTCCCCATCGCCCTCCGTCTTCAGCCAGTTCTATGCGCTGACCAAACCCCGCGTGGTGCAACTCATCGTCTTCTGTGCCCTCATTGGCATGGTGCTGGCTGTGCCCGGCGTACCCACGCTGGCCGATGTGCGCTTAGGGCTGATCGCCTGTGCGGGCATCTGGCTGGTGGCCGGCGCCGCTGCGGCCTTCAATTGCATTGTTGAAAAAGGCATTGACGCCAAAATGAAGCGCACCGCTTGGCGTGCCACCGCCAAGGGCGAACTGGGTGACGCGCAAACCCTGCTGTTTTCAGCTGCCCTGTGCGTGGCGGGCTCCGTGGTT
>JANXSU010000274.1 GCA_025356545.1 Comamonadaceae bacterium | reverse complement strand
CTCAAGGCACTGCGAGAAAGACCACCTACAGGCGCCATTCCCTCGCAATTCCTGGCCCTGTCTGCCCGCAACAAACATGCAATTGCGGTGGATGCATCGCGCTCACGCCTGTATTTATTTGAAAACACAAACCATGGGCTCAAGCTGGTTGCCGACTACTACATCTCGGTCGGCAAATCAGGAATTGAAAAATCGACGGAAGGCGATTTACGCACTCCTTTGGGTGTGTACTTCATCACCAGCAGTTTGAGCCGTAAATCCTTGAAAGATTTTTATGGCTCTGGGGCATTGCCCATCAACTACCCCAATGTGCTTGACAGCAAACGTGGCAAAACAGGCAGTGGAATATGGTTACACGGCACGCCACCCAACCAGTTCTCGCGAGCACCGCAAGCCAGCGACGGCTGCGTTGTGCTGGCCAATCCAGACCTCGAGCGCATCATTCGCACCGTCGAAGTTCGCACCACGCCTGTGGTGATTTCTCCAAAACTCAGTTGGGTTCCTCCCAACAGTGCCCAAGCCGAAAGCAAGCCTTTTGAAGATACCCTCACTGCTTGGCGCAAGGCCAAATCCAGCGGCAATGTAGAGCATCTTCTGAGTTTTTACACCCCCGATTTCAATAGCAATAACGGAAAAACACTGAGCGAATGGTTGCCCGGTTTACGCAGCGAACTAAACAAGGCACGCAGCCGACCCATTGAGCTCAAAGACCTGTCTTACCTCCGTTGGACGGACGCCTCAGACACCATGGTCGTCACCTTTGGTGAAGTCGCCGATGGCGCACACAATGGCGCCACAAAACGACAATACTGGACACGACAGGGTCAACAGTGGAAAATTTTTTATGAAGGCATCATCGGATGAAAACCAACGAACACCCAACTCAAACTCGCTCGTTTTTACGTCGCAGCTTGATAATTTTGAGTGGCGTGATGCTGCTGCAAGGAACAGTTGTCGCTCAAAATGCGCCCCGCGTGAAATTGAGCACGAACATGGGTGACATCGTGCTGGAGTTGGCACCCGACAAGGCCCCCAAGACGGTGGAGAATTTTCTTCAGTACGTGAACGACAAATTTTTTGACGGCACAGTCTTTCACCGCGTGATCGATGGCTTCATGATCCAAGGCGGCGGCTTCACCACCGACATGCAACAAAAACCGACCCGAGCCCCCATCGTGTTGGAGGCCAACAACGGCCTGAAAAACGAGCCCGGCACCATCGCCATGGCGCGCACCAACAACCCACAAAGTGCCACCGCTCAGTTCTTTATCAACGTGGCGGACAACCGCATGCTCAACGCCCCCAGCCCTGACGGCTACGGCTATGCCGTGTTCGGCAAAGTGATCGGCGGCATGGACGTGGTGAACAAAATCCGCGCCAGCGCCACCGGCAACAAAGGCGGACATCAAAACGTGCCCCTCACCCCCATTCTTATCAACTCTGCAACCCTCCTGAAGTAAATCACCATGAGCAATCCTAAAGTCGAACTCACCATCACCAACTTCGGCGTCATCACGCTCGAACTCGACGCGGTCAAAGCGCCCAAGTCCACCGCCAACTTCCTGGCCTACGTGGCCAAGGGCCACTATGACAACACGGTCTTCCACCGCGTCATCCCCGGCTTCATGGTTCAAGGCGGTGGCTTTGCCCCCGGCATGACGGAAAAAAAGGGCGATGCCCCGATTCAAAATGAAGCCAACAACGGCCTGAAGAACCAGCATTACACCGTGGCCATGGCCCGCACCAGTGACCCGCATTCAGCCTCGTCGCAGTTCTTCATCAACGCGGCTGACAACGGTTTCCTGAACCACACCGCCCCATCGGCCCAAGGCTGGGGCTATGCCGTGTTTGGCAAGGTCGTCTCGGGCTCCGACGTGGTGGACAAAATTGCTGCGGTTAAAACCGGACAAAAAGGCTTTCATGGTGATGTGCCCAAAGAAGACGTGGTGCTTGAGAAAGCCGTTGCGCTGGCCTGACGTTTTCTGCGCATGACCCCGACCACCGCTCCATTCCCGGAAATCATCGCTCCGGCGAATTGGAAGGTGGTCGAATTCATTTCCGACCTGCACTTGCAAGCGCAAGAGCCGCTCACCCTGCGGGCTTGGACGCAGTACCTGGCTAACACCCAAGCCGATGCGGTGTTTATCCTGGGTGACCTGTTTGAAGTCTGGGTCGGTGATGATGTGCTCACGCGCCCCCCCCAGCCCAAAGGCCACGCGGACAGCTTTGAAGATCATTGCTGCCGTGCTTTGCGCTCAACTGCGGCCCACCGTGATGTCTTTTTCATGCACGGCAATCGGGATTTCTTGCTGGGC
>JANXSU010000271.1 GCA_025356545.1 Comamonadaceae bacterium | reverse complement strand
CCGCTGTCGGTGGCGGCGACGATGCGGTGCACCGTCAACTCGCCCGCCGCGCTGACCGACACCTCGGCGCAGGCCGCCACATAGCTGCCAAAGCCCATGGTTTGCGCCAAGCCCCGGAACACGCCTTTGGGTGCGGGCTTGTCCCAACCGGCCTTGCTGGCCACGGTGTTGAGCACTGCCAAGTGCTTGGGGCTGTTGACCAGCAGCTTGCGCCTGAAGGCCAGTGGGTCTTGCCCGGTGGCGTTGGCCAGCTCGTCGATGAAGGACTCCACGTAAATCGTGTTTTGATTCAGGTTCACCCCGCGCCAAAAGGCCGCAGGCACATGCGGATTGCGCATGGCGTGGTCGATCAGCAGGTTGGGGATGTTGTAGCCAAAGGTGCCCTCAGGCCCAGAGGCCTCCAAGCCCTGGAAAACCACCGGGTCTTTGCCATTCTTGATGGCCTGCGGGGCCACTGTGGCCAAAATAGACTGGCCCGAAATGCGCATGTGCAAGGCGTTGACGTTGCCTTTGTCGTCCAGCCCCGCCGTGAGCTTGCACTGCGTGATGGGGTGGTAGAAGCCGTGCGACATGTCTTCTTCGCGCGTCCAGATCAGCTTGACCGGCGTGCCGGGCAGGGTTTTGGCGATCAGCACGGCCTGGGTGACGTAATCGTTGCGTGCTCGGCGACCAAAACCACCGCCCAGATACTCCTGGTACACATCGCACTTGGCCGGGGGCAGCCCGGCGGCCTCTGCCGTGGCCGCCAGCGAGGCTTCCGCGTTTTGCGTGGGCACCCAGACTTCACAACGCTCAGGCGTCCAGCGCGCGGTGGCGTTCATGGGCTCCATGGGCGAATGGCTCTGGTAGGGGTAGGAATAAATCGCCTCAATCTTGCGCGCTGCGCTGGCCAGGGCGGCGGGTGCGTCGCCCTGCGAGTTACCCACCACGGCATCCTTGGCGTCCAGCCCGCCTTTGAGCACCTCGGCGATGCTGGCGCTGGACGCTTGTGCGTTGGGTCCCAAGTCCCACTCAATCGACAAGGCCTCGACCGCTGTCTTGGCGCGCCACCAGGTATCGGCCACCACGGCCACAGCGCTGTCGCCAACCTGGACTACTTTCTTGACGCCGGGGCGGCGTTCGATGCTGGCGGCGTTAAAGCTCTTGACCTTGCCGCCAAACACCGGGCAGTCGCGGATGGCCGCGTTCAGCATGCCGGGCAGATTCACGTCAATACCGTAGTTCTGCGCGCCCATGGTTTTTTTGACCGTGTCCAGTCGGGCGATGCGCTTGCCGATCAGGCGCCAGTCTTTGGGGTCTTTCAAAACAATGCTGGCAGCGTCCGGCGGTGTGAGCTTGGCGGCCGCAGCGGCCACCTTGCCATAGCTGGTATGGCGCTTGCTGGCCTTGTGTGTGATGACGCTGTTGGCGGCTACGCATTCGGCCGCAGGCACGCCCCAGGCGTCGGCTGCGGCTTGCACCAGCACCATGCGGGCGGCGGCACCGCCCTTGCGCACGTAGTCTTGCGATTCGCGAATGCCCCGGCTGCCGGTGGCATTGAAGTTGCCCCAGACGCGTTTGCGCGCCAGGCTTGTGCCCGGCGTGGGGTGTTCGGTGGTGACTTTGGCCCAGTTGCATTCCAGCTCCTCGGCCACCATCTGCGCCAAGCCGGTGAGTGTGCCCTGGCCCATTTCGGCGCGGGCAATGCGCACGACCACCGTGTCATCGGGCTTGACGACGACCCAGGCATTGACCTCGGGCGCGGCGTCTTGCGCGTTGGCGAAAGGGACGTGAAAGCTCAGCATCAAGCCACCCGCGGCGGCACTGGTGCTGGCCAGAAAGGTGCGGCGCGACAGGTCGGTGGTTGTAGTGTTGGTCATAAGTGTCGTGCTCATGTGGTGCTCCCGTCAGCGTGCTGGATGGACAGTTGGGCGCTCTTTGTGTTACCGCCGGCGACTACTACCTTGATGGCAGCGCGGATGCGGTTGTAGGTGCCGCAGCGGCAAATGTTGGTGATGGCGGCGTTGATGTCGGCGTCGCTTGGGTTGGGTTTGGCTTTGAGCAGCGCGGTCACGGCCATGATCATGCCGCTTTGGCAGTAGCCGCACTGCGGCACATCCAGCTTGGCCCAGGCTTTTTGCACTGGGTGCGAGCCGTTGGGCGAGAGGCCCTCAATCGTCACCACTTTTTCATTCGGACTGACGGAGGACACCGGGCGCACGCAGGTGCGGGTGGCCACGCCATCAATGTGCACGGTGCACGCACCGCACTGGGCCACGCCGCAGCCGTATTTAGTGCCGGTCAGGCCGATTTGCTCGCGCAAGACCCATAAAAGCGGGGTGTCGGGTTCGGCTTCGAATTCACGAACCTTGCCGTTGACGTTCAGTTTTGCCATTGTGTTTCCTCAAATGTGCTTGGCGATAAAGGCCGGGCGAATGTTGCCACAGTCGAGGGGGTTTATAAAACGCCTGCTCAGAATACGCAATCCGAGAAAACACTTGGGACGATCGGGCTGACAATGCGCCAACCCGCCATGTTCTTGCGTAGCTTTCAACCCAGCCATTCTTTATTTATGCGTTTACACGACCCCCACTGGCCCCGTCGCCTGCCCCATGCGCTGACGCCACCGGCCACCACTTTGTGGGACAACTTGGCCACCAGCGCGCAACGCTACCCGCACAAAGCCTGTCTGGTGTTCTTTGGTCGGGTCTTCAGCTACGCCGATGTGCTACAAAAAGCAGAGCGACTTGCGCTTGTTCTGAAAGGTCTGGGGGTCGAAAAAGGTGACAGAGTCGTACTGAATCTGCAAAACTGCCCGCAGCTTGTCATCGCCCACTTTGCCATCCTGCGTGCGAACGCAGTGGTGGTGCCGGTTAACCCCATGAACCGGGTGGAGGAGCTACAACACTACATCACCGACCCGGACACCCGTGTGGCCATCACCAGCGGCGACCGGGCCCCAGAACTGGCCCAAGCCAGCGACGCCTTGCCGCCTGGCCAGCGACTGGCGCATTTGATCGTGACCCAGTTCACCGATGCGTTTGATGCCAGTGTCACGGGCGATGAAGCGCCTCCCGCCGTTTGGCGTGATTGGTTGCTCACCCGCCACGACTTGCCCGAGCTGCAAGGCGGTCGGGTGCATGCCTGGGAGGATGTTTTGCAAGCGCAGTGTGAGAGCAAGGCATTACCCGCGTTGCAGGTCGGCCCAACTGATTTGGCCTTGCTGCCCTACACCAGCGGCACCACTGGCCTGCCTAAAGGCTGCATGCACACGCACGCCAGCATCATGCACAACGCGGTGGCCAGCGGGCTGTGGAACAACGGCACGGTCGAAAACGTGGCGCTGGCCGTGATGCCCATGTTCCACATCACCGGCATGGTCAGCCTGATGCACGCCAACATCTACTTGGGCGGCACGCTCATTCTGATGCCGCGCTGGGACCGTGAACTGGCCGGGCAATTGATCTCACGCCGCCGTGTCACACATTGGCCCAACATTCCCACCATGGTGATTGACCTGCTGGCCAGTCCCCAGTTTGCGCAGTTTGATTTGTCCAGCCTGCGCTACATCGGCGGAGGTGGGGCGGCCATGCCGCAAGCGGTGGCGCAGCGCCTGTATGAGCAGTTTGGTCTGCGCTACATCGAAGGCTATGGTTTGACGGAAACGGCGGCCCCATCGCACACCAACCCGCCCGATGAACCCAAACAACAATGCCTGGGTATCCCCTATATGAGCGTGGATTCGCGGGTGATTGACCCACAGACCTTGCAGGAGCTTGCGCAAGGTGAAGCAGGCGAAATCATCATCAGCGGCCCCCAGGTGTTTCAGGGTTACTGGAAGTTGCCCGAGGCCACGGCGGCGGCGTTCATTGAGCTGGAGGGCAAGCGGTTTTTCCGCTCGGGTGATTTGGGTTACGTGGACAGAGAGGGCTACTTTTTCATGACAGACCGGCTCAAACGCATGATCAATGCGTCGGGCTTCAAGGTCTGGCCGGCCGAGGTGGAGGCTTTGATGTTCAAGCACCCTGCGATTCAAGAGGCCTGCATCATTGCGACCCAAGACAGCTATCGGGGCGAGTCGGTCAAAGCCATCGTCGTCCTGCGCCCTGAATTTGTGGGGCACCTCGATGAGCCGACTATCATCGACTGGTGTCGTGAACACATGGCGGTGTACAAGGTGCCGCGCAGCATTCAGTTTGTCGATGCGCTGCCTAAAAGTGGCAGTGGAAAAGTGCTGTGGCGGGTGCTGCAAGAAGCCGAAAAATCCGAAAAATACCAATGAAACTTTCTGTTCTCGATCAATCCGTAGCCGTGGCGGGTTGCCCTCAAAGTGACGCCATTCGGGACACGCTGGCGCTGGCCGAACACTGTGAAGCCCTGGGCTACCACCGCTTCTGGCTCAGTGAGCACCACAGCCACCCCAGCATCGTGGGCAGTGCGCCCGAGGTGCTGATGGCGGCGGTGGCGGCGCGTACCACGCGTATCCGGATTGGCAGCGCAGGCGTGATGTTGCCGCACTACGCACCGCTCAAAGTTGCTGAGCAGTTTCGCGTGCTGGACGCGCTCGCACCGGGGCGCATTGACCTGGGCGTGGGTCGCGCGCCGGGCAGTGACTACCGCACTTCGCAGTTGCTCAACCCAAACGCCAATGCATCTGAAGATTTCCCGCGCCAAGTTCTGGAGTTGCAGGCCTGGGTCACGGGCAGCGGCTTGCCGACTGGCCATCCCGGCCATGGGGTCGATGCCTGCCCCACCGGGCCGACCGCCCCCACGCTGTGGATGCTGGGCAGTTCCAACTACGGTGCCCAGCTTGCGGCGCATTACGGCTTGCCCTACGCCTTTGCCTACTTCATCACCGATGGCCAAGGCGCGTCCGAGGCCTTGGGGCTCTACCGTCACAACTTTCAACCCACGGCACAGTTACCGCGACCGCACGCTACCCTGTGCGTTTGGGCGCTGGCGGCTGACACAACCGAGCAAGCCTGGCACCACTTTCGCAGTCGCGAGCGCTGGCGCATGGACCGCAACATCGGCCAGCTCGGCCCCATCTTGCCGGCTGATGAGGCCCTGCGTGACTACAGCGCGGCAGAGCTGCCCGCGCTGGAGCGTTTGCGGCGCAACGCACTGGTGGGCAATGGGGCCGAGGTGGCCCAGCGGCTGCGCACCCTGGCTGAGTCGCTGGAGCTTGACGAGCTGGTCATCATCACCTGGGCCAGCGAGCCGCAGGCGCGACGCCGGTCTTACGAGTTGCTGGCCCAGGCCTTTGATTTGAGACAATAGACCAGAGATCGTTAATTTCCACTTATGCAACCCTTCCGTTCGGGCTGAGCTTGTCGAAGCCTTGCGAACCCTGCGACAAGCTCAGGGTGAACGGATCAACAACATTAGGTACTCATCATGTTCGAAACCGCCATCGCAGGCAGCCTGCCCAAACCGTCTTGGCTCGCCGAAACCCAAAAACTCTGGCCGCAGTGGAAGGCCGAAGGGCTTGAGCTGACCCAGGCCAAGAAAGACGCCACGCTCTTGTGGATCAAGGCGCAAGAGGACGCCGGCGTGGACATCATTGGCGACGGCGAGCAGTCGCGTCAGCACTTTGTACACGGCTTTTTGGAGCAGGTCGAAGGCATCGACTTCGAGCACAAGGTCAAGATGGGCATCCGCGACAACCGCTACGACGCCATGGTGCCTCAGGTGGTTGCTGCGCTCAAACTTAAAGGCCGCGTGCACGCGATGGAGGCGCAGTTTTTACGCGCCCACACCACGAAGAAAATCAAGTTCACCCTGCCCGGCCCCATGACCATCGTGGACACCGTGGCGGATAACTTTTACGGCGACAAAATCAAACTGGCCATGGCCTTTGCCGAGCTGCTCAACCTTGAAGCCCTGGCCTTGCAAGCCGACGGTGTGGACATCATCCAGTTTGACGAGCCCGCCTTCAATGTGTACATGAAAGACGCGGCCGACTGGGGCGTGAAGGCCGTGGAACGTGCCGCCCAAGGCTTGACCTGCACCACGGCTGTGCACATTTGCTACGGCTACGGCATCAAGGCCAACGACGACTGGAAAGAAAAACTCGGCGACGAGTGGCGCCAGTACGAGACCGTGTTCCCGGCCCTGGCCCAAAGCAGCATCCAGCAAGTGAGCCTGGAGTGCTACCACTCGCATGTACCACCGCACCTGATGAAGTTGCTCGAAGGCAAAGACGTGATGGTGGGCGTGATTGACGTGGCCAGCGATACGGTGGAAACCCCCGAGCAGGTAGCCGACACCATTGGCAAGGCCTTGGAGTACGTGCCCTTTAACCGCATTTTCCCCTGCACCAATTGCGGCATGGCCCCGATGGACCGAGAGATCGCCCGGCGCAAGCTCGAAGCATTGGCCCAGGGTGCAGCGCTGGCACGCCAGCGCTACGCGCAGAAAGCCTGAACCCCAAGCCTTAGATCTGTCACGATGACCCGTTTGTTGTTGTCTCCTGACCCAGTCGCGCCAGCGCAACTGGACACGACGCTGCACCAGCAGGGCTATGCCGTGCTAAGTGCCGCCAGCGTGGCCCAGCTCGCAGACTGTAGCTTGGCCGAACTGGAGGGTTTGCAAGCCTTTTGGCGCGATCTGCCACCCGATGCGCACCTGAAGGACGGAGGCCGCTACCGGCGGCGGCGCCATTCTTGCTTTGAAGTCGTGGGCGAAAAAGTCACGCAGGTGGCCCACCGCGCCCACTGGCAGCCAGTGGAGTACAACGCTCTGCACGGCGGCATGGAGCGCTGGTTTGAGCCCATGTCGTCCGCCTTGGTCGAGCAGGTGGCTTGGACGAAACTGCTCCAATGGTTGGGTGCTGTGAGTAACGCGCTGAAGGGTGAGACACCCTGGTTCGTCGAGGCCCATCAGTTTCGCATCGACACCACCGACGGCATTGGCCGCCCCACGCCCGAGGGCGCGCACCGCGATGGGGTCGATCTGGTGGCCGTGTTCTTGGTGGAGCGTCACGGCATCAAAGGCGGTGAGACGCGGGTGTTTGAAGCCGATGGTCCGCACGGCCAGCGCTTTACCTTGACCGAGCCGTGGTCACTATTGCTGCTGGACGATGAGCGCGTGATCCATGAATCCACCCCCATCCAACCCCTGAATGAAGAGGGTTATCGTGACACGCTCGTCATCACCTTGCGCCAGGGCAGCTTTCAGGGGCTGCGTTTAAAAGCGACTTGATTTGACGAGGGTCAAACGCGGCTGCCAAGGCGGGTGCTGATTTGATTGTGATGGGCTCTCAGGGTCGGCATGGTCTGGAAAAGTGGGTGTTGGGCAGCCTAACGCAGCGTGTGCTGTCCCATGCCCACTGGCCGTAGAAATCAGAATTCTGGCGCAGAGCTGAAACTTAAAAGCTCACCGCTGATGGGGTGTGAAAAATGCAATGTACTGGCATGCAGCAGCAGCCGCTTCGCCTGGGCACATACTGCTTCGCTGGCATACAGCGCATCACCCAGGATGGAATGTCCCTGCGCTTGTAAATGAACCCGAAGCTGGTGGGTTCGACCTGTCACCGGTTCGAGTTCTATGCGGGTGGTGGGGGTGTCCCAAGATTGCAAATGCTGGTTTACCATCCGCCAGCGCGTGACACTGGGTTTGCCCTGTGCCGGATCAATGATACGCAGTGGCCGCCGGGGCCAGTCCACCCCAATGGGCAGATCAATCACCCCCCAATCGCCTTGCGGAGGTGACATATGGCCAGCCACCACGGCTATGTAGGTTTTGTCAATCTGTCGATGGGAAAACGCGTGATTGAGGGCACGCTGCGCCAGCGGGCCACGCGCCATCAGCATCAGACCTGATGTGGCCATGTCTAGCCGGTGGACGACCAATGCATCGGGGAAATCACGTTGCACTCGGGCACTCAGGCAATCCTGTTTATCAGGGCCACGCCCGGGTACTGATAGCAGACCGGCAGGTTTTAGCAGCACCAATAATGCGTCGTCCTGGAATACAACCATGACTTGTGTCGGGCTGATGGCGGCCGTGCAGGGGAACTCAATGCAGTCGGTCATCTTGCAGCAGGCGCTGCACGGTAAGGCACAGTTCTTCGATGTCATTGGGCTTGTGAATCAGTGCCTGAGCCCCTTCGGCCAGGGCGCTGTCTTCTATGTCCTGGGTGATGTAACCAGAGGCTAGGGCTACCGGAAGATCAGGCCGAGCATTGCGGGCAATGCGTAGTAAATCTACGCCACTGCAGCCCGGCATGTTGAAGTCGGTCACGAGCAGGTCGAAGTCCAGGGGGCGTTCACGCAGAGCGGCTGCAGCCAGATGAGGGTCGGTAAAAGAGCTGACCGCGTAGCCTTTGCGTTTAAGCGATCGCTCCACAAGGAACACCAGGGCAACGTCATCGTCCACATACAAGACATGTTTGCCCGTTCCTGATATCGACGACGACTTGGGCACTTCTTCCAAGGTGGGCGTCACTTGCAGGTAGGTGACCGGAAAGTACAGGGTAAATTGACTGCCCATGCCAGGGGTGCTGGTGACGTTCACGCATCCACCATGACTTTGCATGATGCCGTGCACCACAGATAAGCCTAAACCCGTACCCTGGCCTACGGGTTTGGTGGTGAAAAAGGGCTCAAAAATTCGTTCCAACTTTTCGGGACTCATACCACTGCCGGTGTCGCTGACGCAAACAGTGACGTAAGAGCCGGGGGAAATACCGAGCCGATCACACTCTTTCGAGTGTGGGTGACAAGCATCCAGCAAAATACTGACTGTTCCTTTGTTGGCCCCAAACGAATGAATGGCGTTGGTGCACAAGTTGAGCAAGGCTTGCTCGATTTGGGTGGCATCCGCCAGAACCAATGGTATTTTTTTGAGATGAATTTTCAGTGCCACCGTAGGGGGGAGTGTGACCTTTAGTAAGCGGGCGGTTTCCTCCACCACGTCAGTGATTTGAATTGGACTGCGTTTGGGTGGCTCGTTACGGCTGAAAGTGAGAATCTGTCGCACCAGATCACGGGCCCTATGTGCGGCGCGGTCAATCTCCATCAGACTGATCATTGCAGGCGCATCGCCCTCTGTGTCTTGTTTGGCCAGTGTTACATTGCCCAAAATCGCACCAATAATGTTATTGAAGTCATGCGCGATGCCTCCGGCCATAGTGCCGATGGCCTGCATTTTTTGCGATTCTCGTAATTGAATTTCAAGGGTGTTGCGGTGTGCTTCCACCTGTTTTTTGGAAGTTAGATCGCGTGCGAAAACGGTGGTTATCATGCCCTGGGGATGGTGTTCGCTGGTAACGCTGGCTTCCAGCGCCAACGTTTTTCCATCCACAGTTTGACCAATGACTTCGCCGAGCATGGCGTGCTTGACCACTTGCATGGTGTCCATGGCGCTTGTGATTTCGGGCAAAAATCGTTCTAACGGCGTGTTCAAGGCTTGTTCGGCCGGGCATCGAAACAGGATAGCGGCTGCCGGATTGAACACCCGGATTAGTAAGTCATTGTCCACGCAGACGATGGCGTCGAGCGAAGAGTTGATGATGGTCGCCAGCCGGTTTTCGCTCAGACGTAATTCTTCGTTGCGCTGCTGCAGGGCGGCTGCACTTTCTTGCAGGGCACGCCGCCGCTCATTCAAGGCCCGGCGCTCGGCCAACAGAGGGCCTTGGTCAATGATGGCGCAGATGAAATGGGTTTGCTCGTTTTTCGCGTATTGAATACGTGCCATGTGCAAATCACCCGTGAACCTGCCAGCAGAACCTCTCGAGAATACGACTTCGTTCACATTGCTTTGACCATCACGTTGTGCCACAGCCATCGCTCGTTCCACGTTATTCGTATGCTCTGATTCAACTAAAGGCATCAAAAAGTTGAGCGCTGCGTCTTGTTCCGTGGGGCGAAACAAGCGCAAGGCCATCGCATTGCTTTGGATCACCATGCCTGACTCATCCACTACCATCAAAGCCAGAGGCACATTGGAAAATAGGGTTTCGAACCGTTCTGATGCCCCCTCAGCGGCAAGTCGGCTGTATTGCAGGGTCGCATTCTGGGCTTTGAGGTCGGTTTGATAGGCGCGCAAATCCTCAATCAACGTGGATAGGGTGTGGAGCGAGGTTACTTTCTGCATGGCAGGTGCGCTGAGGAATGAAAGGAAATGGTAGCAGACGAATTCTCACTAAACGCCCTTTATGATTCACTAGGCGATGCGAGGCGCCACCCCCGTCTTACTTACTCCGTTTAAGGACTGATTTTTTATGCCCCACATGGCTGCTTCTTCGGCGTTAGCCCGCTTTCGTGTGATTGACCTCACTCAGGTGCGTGCCGGCCCTACCGCTTGTCGCCAGTTGGCCGATTGGGGTGCGGATGTGATTCAGGTGCAAATGCCCGAGCACATGCGCGGCGACGACACGCTGGGTGGGCAAGATGGCTCGGACTACCAATACACCCACCGCAACAAACGCTCCATCACGCTGAACCTCAAAGAGCCCGAGGGCATTGCCGTGCTCAAACGCTTGATTGCGGGCGCGGATGTGGTGGTGGAGAATTTTCGCCCTGATGTGAAGTTTCGCTTGGGTATTGATTACGAGACCTTGAGCAAAGACCATCCCGGTCTAGTTTACGCCAGCATCTCCGGCTTTGGCCAGACCGGCCCCCTGGCCCAGCGCCCCGGCTTTGATCAGATTGCGCAGGGCATGGGTGGGCTGATGTCGGTCACCGGCATGGCCGAGCAGGGCCCGATGCGCGTGGGCATTCCGATTGCGGATTTGTGCGCGGGCATCTTTGCAGCGCAGGGTGTTTTGGTGGCGCTGCTGGAGCGTGAGGCTTCAGGTAAAGGCCAGTGGCTGCACACCTCGTTGCTGGAGTCGATGGTGTACATGATGGACTTCCAGACCTCGCGCTGGTTGATCGATGGTGATGTGGCCACGCAGGCCGGCAACTTTCACCCCACCAGCATCCCGACCGGCGTGTACAAGGCGCGTGATGGCTACATGAACATTGCGGTATTTGGCTCCAAAATCTGGGAGCGCTTTTGCGACATCCTGGGCGCGCCCGAGTGGGTGAGCGATACGCGCTACCACGACAAGCAGGGTCGATCCGTGAACCGTGACACGCTCAACGCTGAGATTAACCGGCGCTTGGCAGAGCACGACCGCGCGTACTGGATAGAGCGCCTGAATGCGGGTGGCGTGGCCTGCGGCCTCATCAACAACATGAGCGAAGTGTTTGCCGAGCCGCAGGTGCAGCACTTGGGCATGGTGCATAAGATCGTGTCCAAACACCAAGGACCGCAGCGCCTGGTGGGCCAGCCCGTGCAACTAGAGCGTACCCCCAGCACCATTGCCCGCGCCGCGCCGCGCCGGGGTGAGCACAGCGAAGAGATTTTGACCGAACTGGGCCTGTCCAAAGAGGACATGGCGCGCATGAAATCCACCGGAGTTTTTTGATGTCTGAAACCGTTTATTCATCCCCCACCGAGCGTGTGCAAACCTGGGCCGAGGGCAGCACCCTGCACATCCGCTTCAACAACCCGGCGCGCCACAACGCTTTGTCGGTTGACATGTGGGAGGCCGTGCCGCCCCTGTTGGCACAGGCTGAAAATGACGCGGCCATTCGCCTGGTGGTGTTTTCGGGCGCTGGCGAAAAGGCCTTTGTTTCGGGCGCTGATATTTCGCAATTTGAAGACCAACGCGCCGCTGAGGCCGCCGTGGTCCGCTACGAAGCCATGGCCGAAAACGCGCTCATGGCGATCTACAACTGCAAGAAGCCGACGCTGGCCTGCATTCGTGGCTTTTGCATTGGCGGTGGTGTGAACGTGGCCATCAGTTGCGACATCCGTATTGCAGCTGCCAACGCGGTGTTCTCGATTCCTGCTGCGCGCCTTGGCCTGGGTTACCGCTATTCGGCCATGAAGAATTTGGTGGACTTGGTCGGTATGGGCGCGGCGAAAGATTTGTTCTTCACTGCACGCAAGATTGATGGCAACGAGGCCAAGTCATTGGGCTTGGTGTCGCGCGTTTGCGCACCTGATGACTTGGCCGCACTGCTGGCCGAGTACACCTCGGCCCTGGCTGCTAACGCACCACTCACGGTGTATGCAGGCAAAGCCATCACGGCTCAAATTTTGAAGCCCTCACCCGAGCTGGATATGGGCCTGTGCCAGCAGCTCATCAAGGGCTGTTTTGAAAGCGCCGACTACGCTGAAGGCCGCAAAGCCTTTATGGAAAAACGCAAGCCGGTGTTCACCGGCAAGTAATCAAAAAATCAAACAAAGGAACCCACCATGAAATCTTATTGGCTCAAGATGGATGACCACCATTCCACATTGGAACTGCGCGACGTGGCGCAGCCCACACCCGGTCCACGCCAAGTGCTGGTGCGCGTGCGCGCAGCGGGTCTGAACCGGGGTGAGCTGATTGCAGGCCACGGCTTGCACGGCAGCGGCGCTGCGGCAAAGCCGATTGGCATGGAGGCGGCAGGCGAAGTGGTGAGTTTTGGCGCTGAGATCACCGGCTTCAAAGTTGGTGACCGCGTGATGGGCCGCTGCCCTGGCGCGTTTGCTGAATACGCCTTGATCGACGGGCGTGAAGTGATGACGGTGCCTGACAGCTTGACGTGGGAAGAAGCGGCCAGCATCCCGCTCACCTTCTTGGTGGTGTACGACATGCTGGTCATGCAAGGGCGTCTGAAGGCCGATGAATGGCTGCTGGTGGCGGGCGCGTCGTCAGGCGTGGGCGTGGCTTCGATGTTGATGGCTAAAGCCTTGGGGGCCAAAGTGATTGGCACCTCGGGTTCCGCTGCTAAGCTGGCGCGGCTCGACACCCTGGGCCTGGATGTGGGCTTGTGCACACGTGTCGCTGATTTCCATGACGCAGTCATGCAAACCACCGAAGACAAAGGCGTTGATTTGGTGGTCAACACCGTGGGCGGCTCGGTCTTTGCCGAGTGCGTGCGCAGCATGGCGTTTGAGGGGCGCCTGGCCACCGTGGGCTATGTGGACGGCGTGTTGCAAGGCGCGATGGACATTGAGCTGCTGCACGCCAAGCGCCTGACGCTGTTTGGTGTGTCCAACAAGTTGCGCAACGCGGATCAAAAATCTTCGGGTGTGCCCGGCTTCAAGAGCCACATCTTGCCGCTGCTGGCCAATGGTCGCATCAGGCCGGTGGTGGATAAGGTGTTCGCATTTACCGATCTGGCGCAGGCCAAGGCCATGATGGAGAGCAATCAGCACCTTGGAAAAATTGTGCTGATGGGTGTCTGAATACTCGCTGTATCCGATACGATTTAGGAGCAATCACACCATGCGAACCTTGTCGATCTTCTCGGCCTTACTGTTAGGTAGTTTGGGGTTTTCAGCTCAAGCTCAAAATACAGCCTACCCTAACAAACCCATCAAGCTGCTGGTCGGCTTTGCGCCTGGGGGAGCGGCTGATTATGTGGCGCGCACAGTGGGCGATGCACTTGGGCGAACGCTGGGCCAGCCCATCGTGATTGAGAACCGGGCGGGCGCGGGCTCCAGCATCGCCGCAGAAGCGGCCGCCAAGGCAGCGCCAGACGGCTACACGATTCTTATCGCCAGCCCGAGCAGCATCTCTGTGAACCCGGCGCTTAACCCCAAGCTGGGCTACAGCGCGCGTGATCTGACACCGGTGAGCAAGGTCACCAGTTCGCCGCTGGTGATTGCGGCGCATCCGGGCAGCGGTATCAATTCGGTGGCTGATTTGGTAGCCAAGGCCAAACGCGCTCCCGGCACGCTGAACTATGCCACCTCAGGCAATGGCTCTGCGCCTCACTTAGGCGCAGCCTTGTTCAGCCAAGTGGCACGTGTGCAGATGGTGCACATCCCCTTTCGCGGCGGCGGTCCAGCCATTCAGTCGGTGGTGGCGGGGGACACGCAATTGACCTTTGGCACGCCGCCCTCGGTGCTGCCCATGGTCAAAGCTGGGCGACTCAAAGGCCTGGCTGTCAGCTCGCGCGATCGTTCGTCTCTGGTGCCTGATTTGCCCGGTATGGTGGAAGCTGGCCTGCCCGACTATGCGATTGAATTTTGGTACGGATTTTTTGTACCCGTTGGCACGCCATCGGCAATCATCAAGAAGCTGTTTGACGCTACCCTTATTGCGCTACAACAGCCCCAAGTGAAGGCCGCGCTGGCGCGCGAAGGCACAGAGGTTTCGCTGTCGGTATCACCCGAGCAGTTTGCCGCTTTCCTGTCAGAAGACGCCAAGTTTTGGGTCAAGTTGGTCAAGGATGCTGACGTGAAAGTGGAATAAATTTCTCTCAAAATTAAATGGAAACAAGATGACTACTTACCAACTGAATGTGAACGGCAAGCCCCGCAGCGTGAACGCGGACAGCGACACGCCGCTGCTCTACGTCCTGCGCGATGACTTGGGATTGCAAGGCCCAAAATACGGTTGTGGTCTGGGTCAATGTGGTGCTTGCACGGTGCTGCTCAACGGTGAAGCGGTGCGCAGTTGCATCATGCCGGTGGCTAGCGTCAAAGCGGGCAAAGTGGTCACGCTGGAAGGTTTGGGCACGATTGAAAAACCGCACCCAGTGCAACAAGCCTTTATTGACGAGCAGGCTGCGCAATGCGGCTATTGCATCAACGGCATGGTGATGACCACGGTGGCGTTTTTGGGCAAGACCCCTCGTCCGAGCGAGGGGCAAATTCAGAAGGCGCTGGCCAACAATTTGTGTCGCTGCGGCACGCACACACGCATTGTCAAAGCGGTGCAACGTGCGGCTGACTTATCGTCGAAAACCATGACTTCAAAAGTCACCGTTAAAGGGGCCTGATCATGCAACGTCGCGATTTTCTAAAAACCGGCAGTGGACTGGTGGTTTCTTTCTCTCTTCTGGGTGTAACCGAGCTTGCAGGTGCACAAGTAGGTACACCAACACCGCCTGCTAAAAGTATGGTCGCAGCAGAGGTCGATGCCTGGCTGGGTTTGGGTGCTGATGGCCGTGTGACCGTGTACAGCGGCAAGGTCGATCTGGGCACTGGCGTGCGCACGGCATTGGCGCAATTGGTGGCCGAAGAGCTGGATGTGGATTTTGACCAGATCGACATGGTGATGGGCGATACGCTTCTCACCTTGGATCAGGGTCAGACGGCCGGTAGCCTGAGCATCTCTAACGGCGGCGGTACTTTGCGTCGTGCTGCAGCCAGCGCGCGGCAAGCCTTGCTTGCGGCAGCGGCCACACGCCTGGCTGCCGATGTGGCGCAGCTAAGCGTGGCGCGCGGTGTCGTTTCGGTCAATCAAAGCGATAAAAAAATCAGCTACGCCGCGCTGGTGGAAGGCAAACCGCTCAACGTCAAGCTTGACCCCAAGGTGGCGCTCAAATCCCCTTCGACACACAAAGTAGTCGGCCAGTCCGTACCGCGCGTAGACATTCCCGCCAAGGTGACGGGTCAGTTCCCCTATATCCATGACTTCAAGTTGCCCGGCATGTGGCATGCCCGTGTGGTGCGCCCACCGTGTTTAGGTGCCACTTTGGTGAGTCTGGACGAGTCTTCTGTGGCGAGCATCTCTGGCGTTAAGATCGTGCGCAAGCAAGATTTTGTAGCTGTGCTGGCCAAGTCCGAGTGGGCCGCAGTCAAAGCCGCACGCCAGCTCAAAGCGCAGTGGAGCACACCCAGTACCCTGCCTGATCAGGCCATGCTGTACGACTACTGGCGTGCCTTGCCTGTGGGCAAAAACGAACCAGTGATCCGGAATGGCGACGCCGTGACGGCGCTGGGCACAGCGGTCAAAAAACTCAAAGCCACCTATGACTTTGCGCCGCACACCCACGGCTCCATGGGCCCGGCCTGTGCTGTGGCGGACTTCAAGAACGAGCGTTGTACTGTGTGGTCGGCTTCGCAGGCTACGCATTCGCTGCAAAGTGAGTTGTCCACCGTACTGGGCGTGGCCAAGGCCAACATCCGCATGATTTACCTGGACGGGGCAGGCTGCTATGGCCGCAACGGACATGAAGACTGCTCTGGCGATGCGGCCCTGGTCTCGCAACTGGCGGGCGTGCCAGTGCGGGTGCAGTGGATGCGCGCCGACGAGCACGGTTGGGATCCGAAAAGTCCACCTACCCTGGTGGACATGGAGGGTGGGCTGGACGCGCAAGACTTGCCTGTGGCCTGGCGATCGGAGTTTTTTATTGCCCAAGCCACCGGTACTTTGGACGAATTTCCGATGCTGGCTGCCGTGCTCTCGGGCGTCAAGCGCAGCGGCTACTACACCGGTAACATCCAAAAAAATGCCGATGTGCTGTACCAGTTTCCGAATATGCAAACCGAGGTACACCGTTTGGCCGACAAAGCCTTTCGCACCTCACACCTGCGCACCCCGGGGCGCATGCAAAACACCTTTGCAAACGAAGCCTTTTTTGACGAAATGGCTGCTGCTGCCGGAGCCGACCCTTTGCAGTGGCGTGTCACTTATTTGAAAGAGCCGCGTGCCAAGGCAGTGCTGGAGGATGTAGCCAATCTGTCTAAATGGCAAAGTCGATCATCACCTGCTGCCAAGATCCCCGGCGACATTGCGCGCGGTCGCGGTGTCGCGTTTGTGAAGTATGACAATGACCGTACCTTTGTCGCCTTGGTCGCTGAGGTCGAGGTGAATAAAAAGTCGGGCCAAATCCGCGTTACCGACATCTGGTGCAGCCACGATTGCGGCCAGGTTATCAACCCAGACGGAGCCATCAACCAGATCGAAGGCGGTATTGTGCAAACCATCAGCCGCACGCTGATCGAAGAGTTGCAATTCAACCGCAGTCACTTCACCAGCTTAGACTGGGCCAGCTACCCCATCCTGCGCTTTCCCGATGTGCCGCGTATCCACGTCAACCTGATCAATCGGCCCGACATGCCGTCTTGGGGTGCGGGCGAGATGGCGCCTACCGTGGTGCCTGCGGCCATTTCGAACGCAGTGTTTGATGCCATCGGCGCGCGTATGAGTATGCGGTCTGTGCCCTTTCTTCCTGCTAAAGTACTTGCCCTCTCGACCACTTAATCACTTTGAAAAAATCGCACGGCCTGTTTCAGGCTTTGCGGTCCGACAGTTAAAAAACAGACATGAGCAGCTACACGATACGCCCCGCCACAGCGAAAGACGCTAAAACCATCACGGACATTCATGCCCGAGTCAGCGACGAGATTTACAAGGCCTTGTTGCCTGCCGACGCCTTCAAGCCGCAGTCCCAAATTGAGGGGCTCGCTTACTGGCGCGATGCCATCGAATACGGCGAACCGCAGGTGCTGGTCGCTATAGAGGGTGAGGTCATCATCGGTTTTGTCGGGTTTGACCGATCGCGTGACAAGGGTACCAAGCCCACCGTGGGCGAGATCTGGTCCATTGTGGTGGAGCCCTCGCACTGGAATGCGGGAGCGGGCCTGGCCCTGTGGGATGCCGCCCGTGAGGGTTTGCAAGACGAGGGTTGTACTCAGGTCACGATCTGGTTACCCCTAGGCAACGAACGCGCTTTGCGCTTTCACGAGTTGGCGGGGTTCAAGCGTGAACTGCCATCGGCCCGAACCGTGGATGTAAATGGTTTTCGGCTGGAAGAAATTCGTTTGAAACGCTCCACGGACTGAGTCGCGTCTCGCCTACTTTTCTTTCACCTTCTTTTAGACGCAGCCAGGTGAGTTGAAGTAATCGCGCATCGGCGCTCGCACGGTGGCGCTGTAGGCCTCTTTCTTGGGTCACCTGGTCTTTGACGACGTGCCATAAGTCGGCTTCTTCTTCGCTCAGCAAAATGCGCAGGTTGTCCAGTTTGAAATTGGGTGTCATGTTGGCCGCTTCAAATAAACGACCTAGCCAGCTGTAGTCATGTCCCCAACCGTCTGAATAGGCGATTTGTCCGCCGAGATTTTGGTTGAGCACGCTTGCTACCTCTCTCACATAACGCCCCCGGCTCAGCAGCAGGTCTTGAGAAATATGGTGCACAGCTTGGGCGCTGTTGTCCCAGTGCGTCCAATCGGGCTCGGGTCGGATCAACGAACACCATGTCTGACCATCGGGCAGGGTGTAGCCCAATTCGATGGGGTAGCTACTGCGGCCAAAGCCGGAGGCCTCGATGTCCAAAATGATGGGAGCAGTTTTCATACTGCTTGTATCGGCACGATCAAGCGATAACTTAAGGCCCCACCAGCGCTTCCGGTTAGAGACCTTAACCCCTACTCAAAAAGCGACTCAAATCCGTCAATGGGCTCAAAACGCTTGTTGCGGTATTGCAGGCGCGAAGGCCCTGGCAGGGCGCGTTCACGCACTGAGTGGCGCTCATCGCCGGGATAACACAGCACCCGGATGCCGTCTTGGTCAAAGGGTTCAGGCTGCACCACGGGGGGCAGGCGACTGCGGGCTTCGTTCAAGACACTGGCCACACTGGTGTGGCGCGAGAGATGGGCCAAGCTCATGATTTGCGGTGGTGCCAGCTCAATTTGTGAGTCCCGGTACTGGAGCAGAGCGGCGCGGGGTGCGATCCACACGCTCGCGGTGGCTTCGTGGTTGTCGTGGCTTGCGGTTTGGTCCAGCGGCATGGCGGAGACAAAGAAGCGGGTGTCAAAGCGTTTGGTACTGACCGAAGGCATGAAAGGCGTGATCCAGCGCACCCAGGGGGTGACGCCCTGGGTACTGAGCCGCAGACCTAGACGCGCCAGTACGGCAGCAAAGGGTATACCCTCAGCCAGCAAGGCGCGGGCCTGCATCACTTGGTCGGCAGTGGCACTTTGCGCGAACAACACGCCCGACTCTTCAAACGACTCGCGCAGCGCGGCCACATACATGCTGGCAGCAGTGGATGCGTCAAGGTCTGGTTCACCCAAGTTGGTGTGCAAGGCGTGTGCGGGTTGATCCAAGTGGGCCTGCGTGTCAGGGGCGGCATCCAGCGCGTCCACTTTCCCCCCGGGAAACACATAAGCCCCGCCCAGTACGTCAGATAAGCCGTGGCGCTTGATGAGAAACACCTCCAGTCCCAGCGGCGCGTCTCGCAGCATCACCACTGTGGCGGCAGATCGTACGGGTGTGGTGATGATTTTTGAATTCAATTTCATGGCGAGATTTGTTGAAACGTGGAGCTGGCAAAGCACGCGATGCGTGGGCATGGTAAGTTCCATGCACAGATTAGAAGAGTGAAGAATGATTTTATGCAAAGATTGACAGCGCCGTTGGGTAAACTTACAAGGGGGCGTTTGCTGGGCATCCGCCGTGGCATTGAGAAAGAAAGCCTGCGCGTGCAGCCTAACGGTGCACTGGCACTGACGCCTCATCCGATGGCCTTGGGCTCGACGTTGACGCATCCCAATATCACCACCGACTTTTGCGAATCACAGCCTGAGCTCATCACTGGCGTGCACGCGGGCGTGCAGGATTGTCTGGACGAGCTGACCCAGGTACACCAGTTCACCTATCGCGCACTGCGTGCCGCTGGGGACGAGATGCTGTGGGCCGCTAGCATGCCTTGTGGGTTGCCGGGAGATGATGCCATTCCGTTGGGTTACTACGGTAGCTCCAACATCGGGCGCGCCAAGACGGTGTACCGCATGGGTCTGGGCCACCGCTATGGGCGGCGCATGCAAACCATTTCGGGCATTCACTACAACTGGTCGCTCCCCGGTGTGAGCAGCGAGCAGTATTTCGGGCTGATCCGCAACTTTCGCCGCCACGCCTTTCTTTTGCTCTACCTCTTGGGCGCTTCACCGGCGGTGTGCTCCACTTTTGTGGCTGGGCGTCCGCATGAATTGCAGGTGCTCAAGGGCAACACGCTTTACATGCCGCACGGCACCTCGCTGCGCATGGGACGGCTGGGCTACCAGAGCGATGCGCAAGCGTCCCTGGCGGTGAGTTATAACAGCTTGGAGGGCTACGCCGCCTCGCTGCAAGACGCGTTGACAAGACCCTGGCCCGCCTACGAGGCGATTGGCATTCAAGACGCGCAAGGCGAGTACAAGCAACTGGCCACCAGCCTGCTACAGATTGAGAACGAGTTCTACGGCACTATCCGCCCCAAGCGCGTGATTCATGCCGGTGAGCGCCCGCTGCACGCGCTGCGTGAGCGCGGCGTGGAGTACGTCGAGGTGCGCTTGCTTGACTTGAACCCGTTTGAGCCGATAGGCATTAGCGCACAAACCCTGCGTTTGCTTGATGTCTTCTTGCTGCATTGCCTGCACAGCGACAGCCCGCCCGACAGCCCGCAAGAAATTGCCGACATGGCTGAGAACCAGCAGCGTACGGCAGCGCGGGGCCGCGAGCCCGGGTTGACCTTGCGACGTGATGGTCGCGACGTGCAGTTGACCGAATGGGCGGGCGAGCTGCTCCAAGCCTTTGTGCCCATGGCCCAGGCGCTGGACGATGCGCATGGCTGCAGCGATTACAGCGCCGAGCTGTCCTCGGCGAAAGCCGCGCTACAGCAACCCAACCTGCTCCCTTCGGCCCGCGTGTTGGAGACAATGGCCGCTGCGCATGACAACTCATTTGTACGATTTGTGCGCGTGCAGTCGCTGCAAATGCAGCAAGCCTTGCTGGATATTCCCTGGTCGCCCGAGCAGCAGACGCGGTTTGAGGCCATGGCGCAAGAGTCGCTAGTTGCTCAGCACGACATCGAAGCCGCAGACACCCTGTCCTTTGAGGCCTTTCGTCAAAACTATGTTGCTCCCGCGCGCTTGGAACTGGTTTAACCATGGCAATTCAATGGTTCCCCGGCCACATGCACCTGACCAAGCAGGTGATCACCGAGCGCATCAAAGCGATTGACGTGGTGATCGAGCTACTGGACGCCCGCCTGCCCGGCTCCAGCGCCAACCCCATGCTGGCCCAGCTCACCGCCAGCCGCCCCACGCTTAAGGTGCTCAATAAACAAGACATGGCTGATCCGCTACGCACCGCGCCTTGGTTGGCGCACTACAACAGCCAGCCCGGTACCTGCGCCATTGCGCTGGACAGCTCTGACACGGCAGCCGCCCAGCGCCTGATCACGTCGTGCCGTGCGCTGGCCCCCTTGCGCGGTGGCATGGTCAAGCCCATGCGCGTGCTGATTTGCGGCATTCCCAACGTTGGCAAGTCCACCCTCATCAACAGCCTGGTGCGCAAGCGCGCTGCCAAGGCGGCTGACGAGGCCGGTGTGACCAAGGCCGAGCAGCGCATCAGCCTGGCCGACGACTTTTATTTGTACGACACCCCCGGCATGCTGTGGCCGCGCATCATCGTGGCCAAGAGCGGCTACAACCTGGCCGCCAGCGGTGCGGTTGGGCGCAATGCCTTTGATGACGAAGAGGTGGCGCTGGAACTGTTGGACTACCTCAAGAACCCCTACGCAGACCGGTTGCAAGCGCGCTACAAGTTGGCCGATGTGGCACAAGTGTCGGCAATGACCGACGACGAGCTGCTAACCGAAATTGGCCGCAAACGCGGTGCCCTGCAAAGCGGTGGCCGCGTCAACACGCAAAAAGCGGCGGAGCTGGTCATCAATGACTTTCGCACTGGCCAGCTCGGGGCCATCACACTGGAAACTCCGGAAGAATTTGCCCTGTGGCTCGCCGCCGGGCAAAAGCTGGACGCGGAACGTCAGGTGAAAAAAGACGCGATCGAACTCAACCGACTCATCAAGTTCAAAAAAATACCGCGCCCGCCGCGTGAAGAATCATGAAAACCATCCTCCCCCTGCAGTTGCTGTTTGCCCCTGACCGCAACGATCCGCAACCCCTCGTCCTGTACCACGGTCGAAATTGTCCCGACGGCTTTGCCGCCGCTTTGGCCGCTTGGCTGTTCTATGAAGGCAAAGCCGAGATGCTGGGCCTGGACCATGGTGACATCAAATCCGTTAATGATCTGCCTGCGCTGGCGGGGCGCGCCGTTTACATCCTCGACTTCTCGTTTGACGAAGTCATTTTGCGCGGCATCGAAGAGCGCGCCGTCAAGCTGGTGATGCTGGATCACCACAAAAGCGCGGCTGAAAAGCTCACCGGTTTTGCCTGCCGCTGCGGCGTGGTGCACTTTGACATGAGCAAGTCGGGCGCGCGCTTGGCTTGGGAATTTTTTCAACCTAACCGTGCTTTGCCAGATCTGGTGCGCTTCGTAGAAGACCGCGACATATGGGTTTGGCAATACACAGAGAGTCCGGCTTTTCTGGCGGCGTTGGACATGGAACCTATGGACTTTGCGCGCTGGGCTGATATGGCCGCGTTCAGTCCCGAGCAGATCACCGCCTTTATGGCGCGTGGGCACGCTATGGATGAAAAATTCAATAAACTTTGCGCAGATATTGCTGAAGACGCCCAGCCCATTAACTTCAATGGTCAGCAGGGTTTGATGGTGAATGCGCCGGGCGTGTTTCACAGTTTGGTGGGCGATGCGCTGGCCAAAAAAAGCGGCACGTTCGCCTTGATGTGGACGACGGGTAAGGGCGGTGTGGTGAAGGTCGGTCTGCGCTCTCGCAGTGGCTTCGACTGCATCCCTTTGGCCGATAGCATGAAGGGAGGCGGTCACGCCCAGGCTTGCGGTTTCAAGATGAGGGTGGAGCGTTTGCCAGAGCTGCTGAGTGGGACGTTTCAGTCAGCGGTTTAAGACAAGCGATTCAAGATTAAATCCATGTTTTAGCCATATAAGACAAGGGTGAGAAGCTATTGAAAAAATAGCAAATAGCTGTCGTTGAAAATCAAAGCCAGCGCTGCGTCTTTGGCAAAGCGGTGTTGGTTGTCCAGCTCACCCAACCAGAAGTTAAGGAGGCCTGTGGCTTGCATGGCGTGTGGCTGGATCAACAGGCAATTATTTGAACTTATCCTTGTCTTTGCCGCGTGGAATGACCGCTGTCATGGGGGACATTGGGCGGTCTGAGGTGTGCTCTTTGGGGGGGGAAGTGTCCTTCTTGGGCTTCTTCGCCATCTTGTTACTTTTCTGATCGCCTTTGGACATATTGATTGCTCCGGTTGACGCCACGACGTGTGGCTGAGGTTGCAATAATAAATCAAGCGGCCTCGCCGGAGCCAGAGAATAGTTCCGCCATCGTCTTGCGCAGCCATTGGTTGCTGGCGTCGGCGTTAAAGCGTTCATGCCAATGTTGTTTGACCTTGTAGGTGGGTAGCGTTAAGGGTGGCTCCAACACCTTCACGCGTTCCTGTTGAGCGAGTGCATTGCCAAGCTGCCGTGGCACGATCACTAGAAACTCGGTTTGCGCCACGATGCGTGCCACGCCCAGAAAACTGGGCACGCGCAGTACGACTCGACGTTCCACTTTGTTCTTTGTTAGTACCTTGTCCACAATGGAGTGGCCCGTGCCCGAAGCCATGACCAAGATGTGTCCTTCGGCTGAAAACGCTTTGCGTGTGAGTTTTGCACCAATGCGAGGGTGGTCGCTGGAGGCGAGACACACAAAGTCCTGTGCAAACAGGGCTTGTTGGTAAAAACCAGCCTCTAGGCCGGGCGTGAAACCCACGGCCAGATCAATATCCCCGGACTCCAGCCTGCGACGACTGTCAGGGGAAATTTTCTCGGCCTCGACGACTAGGCCCGGTGCCGTTTTCTGAAGCTGATTGATGAGTCTTGGTAGCAATACAATTTCACTGATGTCTGTCATGCAAATCCGGAATTCGCGCGTGGCCTGTTGAGGTAAAAAAGCCCCGCTAGTACCGCGCGCCTTTTCAAGCCGCATCAGTGCCTCCAGCACATCGGGGTAAATGGCTTGTGCATGAGGCGTTGGTGCCATGCCAACTGATGTGCGACAGAAAAGTGGATCATCAAAATGTCGGCGCAGCTTGTTCAGCGTAACGCTGGCGCTGGCCTGTTCCATGCCGAGCGTCTGCGCCGCGCGCGAGACGCTTTGGGTTTTGTAGATCTCAACGAAAACGTTGAGCCAGTCCAGGTCAAGTTTTGCCATGGGACAAGTGTATCTTTGTATATCAAAACAATATACCTAATATTCGATAGTTGGCTTTGACGAAATAGTCTAACCCTGCGACAGTCTCGTTTTTCCAAACAATAGAGTGAAACAAACATGCAATTTCATCTCAACGGATTTCGCACCGGTGACCCTGGCCTTTTGGATGCTGCTCCTAGTGCTTGTGACCCAAGCACGCAAGGCACCTTACCCACCGAGGCCGATGTGTTGATCGTGGGCTGCGGTCCAGCCGGGCTGACGCTTGCGGCGCAACTGTCGGCCTTCCCGGACATCCACACCGTGATCGTGGAGCAAAAACCGGGCCCCTTGCAGTTGGGCCAGGCCGATGGCGTGGCTTGCCGCACGTTGGAGATGTTTGATGCCTTTGGTTTTGCCGAGCGGGTGTTGAAGGAGGCCTACTGGGTCAACGAGACGACTTTCTGGAAGCCTGACGACAGCCAGGGCGGTGACCGCCAGAACATTGTGCGCAGCGGGCGTGTGCAGGACGTGGAAGACGGCCTCTCGCACATGCCGCATGTGATTTTGAACCAAGCGCGCGTGCACGACTTTTATCTGGAGACCATGCAGCGTTCGGCCGCGCGCTTGGTGCCGCATTACAGTCGCAAACTGGCGAGTCTGGATCGTGCGCCTGATGCTGTGGCCGGAGGTGCTTCAGACCACTCCGTCACGGCCCGCTTCGAGCGGCAAGACGCCGGGCACGAAGGCCAGGTCGAGACCATCCGCGCCCGCTACGTGGTGGGTTGCGATGGCGCGCGCAGCGCCGTGCGCCAGTCCATGGGCTTGTCCCTCAAGGGCGACTCGGCTAACCACGCTTGGGGCGTGATGGATGTGCTGGTGGTCACCGACTTTCCCGACGTTCGTTTCAAATCTTTGATTCAGTCGGCCGATGAGGGCAGCGTTCTGATCATCCCGCGTGAAGGTGGCTATCTGGTTCGCCTGTATGTGGAGCTGGACAAGCTCAACCCCAACGAACGTGTGGCGGCCCGCAACATCACCCTTGAGCAGTTGATTGCCGCCGCCCAGCGCATTTTCAAGCCCTACACGCTGGACATCAGAGAAGTGGCCTGGTGGTCGGTCTATGAAATCGGCCAGCGGTTGACGGATCGCTTTGATGACCTCCAAGCTGAAGAGGTGATAAGCCGCCTGCCGCACATCTTTATCGCGGGCGATGCCTGCCACACCCACAGCCCCAAGGCGGGCCAGGGCATGAACGTGTCGATGCAAGACGCCTTCAACCTGGGCTGGAAACTGGCCGCCGTGCTGCAAGGGCGCAGCCCGGCCAGCCTGCTGCACACCTACTCCGCCGAGCGCCAAGCCGTGGCCAAGGAATTGATCGACTTCGACCGCGAATGGGCCCAGATGCTCAGTGCGCCTTTGAAGAAGCCTGGTGATGCAGAAGGCACAGGCATGGACGCCGCCGACGTGCAGCGCTATTTTGTGCAGCATGGCCGCTACACGGCGGGCACGGCCACGCGCTACACGCCTGCGCTGCTCACGGGGGCATCCACCCACCAACACTTGGCTCAAGGGCTGGTGATCGGCACACGCTTTCATTCCACACCGGTCCTTCGTTTGGGCGACGGCAAGCTGATGCAATTGGGCGAGACGCTGAAAGCGGATGGGCGCTGGCGTCTCATGGCGTTTGCGGGGCAGACTGATCGTGCAGAGCCCACCTCACCCGTCGGCCAACTGTGCAGCTACCTGAGTGAATCAGCGCAATCTCCGCTGAAGCGCTACACCCCGGTAGGCGCAGACATTGACGCTGTCTTTGATGTGCGCGCCGTGTTCCAGCAAAGTCACCACACACTGGCCATCACCGAGCTGCCCGAGCTGCTGTTCCCGCACAAGGGTCTCTACGGTGTGCGCGACTACGAAAAAGCCTTCTGTGCGCTGGAAGATGCCATGCAAAATATCTACGCCCTGCGTGGCATTGACCGCACGCAAGGCTGCCTGGTGGTGGTGCGGCCTGACCAGTACATCGCGCACATCCTGCCACTGAACGACACCCATGCGCTGGCCGCCTTCTTTGACGGCTTCATGTTGGAAGCCTGAGACATGTCGGAACAGTCCGCACCCATCTCCACATCATCAAACCCTAGGAAACACTTTTGAAATCCCTTCATCTCACCTCTCTCGTTCTGGCCGCTAGCGCTGCCCTGTGCCTGCCCGCCGCAGCCCAACAATCCAACTTCCCAACCAAACCGGTGACCATCGTCACCGCCTTCCCGGCGGGCAGTGGCCCTGACGCCGTGCTGCGCCAAGTGTCCGAGAAGCTGTCCAAGCTCTGGGGCCAGCCGGTGTTGATCAACAACAAACCTGGTGGCGGTGGCTTCATTGCCATCGAAGCGACTCAGCGTGCGCCGGCTGACGGCTACACCCTGATCCAGCTCGACAGCGACCACCTGGCTGCCTTGCCGCTGTTGTACAAGGCCAAGGAGTACGTCACCTTGAACAATTTTGACCCAGTGGCCCCACTGTTTCGCACGCCGTTCTTCGTCACCGTTCCCACCGATTCAAAGTGGCAGAACATGAAAGACCTGATTGCTGCCGCCAAGGCCGCACCCAACAAGGTTAACTACGGCTCCTGGGGCATCGGTAGTCCGGGTCACCTGGGCGGCGAGCAACTGGAGCTGCTCAGTGGCACCGAGATGACCCATGTGGCCTACCGCGAGATGTCGCAGTTGTTCACCTCGGTCGGCGCGGGCGAGTTGCAGTGGAGCTTTGGCAGCCTGCCCTCCAGCCAGGGTATTTACAAGGCAGGCAAGCTGCGCTACATCGCCGTGGCGGCGGCCAAACGCGTGCCGCAAATGCCCAATGTGCCCACCATGGCCGAGGCCGGTGGCCCAGCCGGTTTTGAAGTCAACGCTTTCGTGTTATTGCTCGCGCCCAAGGGCATTGCCGCGGACCTTAAGGCTAAGATCCACGCTGACGTGCTCAAAGTGCTGGCCGATCCCGAGGTGAAGGCCAAGTTCGACACCTTCGCTTTTGAGACCATCACCTGGACGCCTGAGCAGATTCGCAGTAACGCCGAAGCCAAAGGCAAAATCTACGCAGAGCTTGTCAAACGCAAGAACATCAGCCTCGATTAATGAGAGAAATGAAATGAACGAACTGGGCCGCCTAGAAGACTTACCCGCCGACTATGTGGCCGAGCTGGCCTCGCATAACCTCGTGCCGCTGTGGCCCAACTTGCGTGGGGTCATGCCACCGAACAAGCCCCGCCCCAACACCCGCGCCACGCACTGGCCTTACGCGATCATCCGCCCGCTGCTGCTGCGGGCCGGTGAGCTGGCCCCGATTGAGAAAGCCGAACGCCGCGTGCTGGTGCTGGCCAACCCCGGCCACACGCTGGAGAAAATGCAGGCTAGCGCCGCCATGTACTTAGGCATGCAGTTGCTGCTGCCGGGTGAGTGGGCCCCCTCGCACCGCCACACGCCCAACGCCGTGCGCATGGTGGTGGAGGGCACGGGCGCGTGGAGCACGGTGGAGGGCGAAAAATGCCCCATGCTGCGGGGCGATTTAATTTTGACCCCGACTGGCCTGTGGCACGAGCACGGCCATGATGGTGATGAGCCCGTGATCTGGCTCGACGTGTTGGACTTGCCGCTGGTGTACTACATGGAGACCAGCTACCACGTGGAGAGTGGCCGTCAAGAGGTCACGCAGGGCCATGGTGAGCGCGCCTACGCGCGTGGCGGCTTGGTGCCCACGCCCGTGTTTGAGCGCTCAGCCAAGGCCTACCCCATGCTGCGCTACCCTTGGGCCGATGCGCGTGCGGCGTTGGAGTCACTTGCCGCAGACCAGCCCACGCTAGAAGCGGTGCAGCTCACCTACAGCAACCCCGAAACCGGTGGTCATGCCGAAAACATCCTCGGCTTTTACGCCCTGATGCTGCGCCCCGGCCAAGCGCTCAAACTGCCCGTGCGCAGCCCCGCCATGGTGTTCCACGTCATCGAGGGCGGCGCGCATGTGCAAATTGAAGACCAGGGCTTCATCCTCAAAGAGGCCGACACCTGCTGCGCGCCCGGCTACACGCCAGTGACGCTCACTAACACCTCCAATGAAGCCCCCGCCTTCATCTTTATCGCAGATGAAACCCCGTTACACCAAAAACTGGGTGTGTTTGAGAAGCGTAGCTAAGCCAAGAATAGATAGACACACCATGGACATTGCCAACCTCATCGCTATCGACACCCACACCCACCTAGAGGTGTCGTGCCGCAACCCCTTTGATGCCTACGGCGAAGAGTACGACCGTGCAGCGGACAAATACTTCCGCTCCAGCCGCCGCCCGACGATGCAGGAGACGATTGACTTCTACCGCGAGAAGAAAATCGGCTTCGTCAACTTCACGGTCGATGCCGAATCCCAAATGGGCCGCGCCCGCATCAGCAACGAAGAGATTGCCGATGCCGCCGCCGCGAACAGCGACATCATGATTGCCTTTGGCTCCATCGACCCACACAAGGGCAAGATGGGGGGGCGAGAAGCCCGCCGCTTGGTGGAGAGCCACGGCGTCAAAGGCTTCAAGTTCCACCCCACGGTGCAGGGCTTCGAGCCGGCCGACAAGATGGCTTGGCCGATCTACGAAGTCATCAACGAACACAAACTGCCCGCCATCTTTCACAGCGGCCACTCAGGCATCGGCAGCGGCATGCGCTGTGGTGGCGGTCTGCGCTTGCAGAACAGCAACCCCATGCTGCTCGAAGACGTGGCGATTGCCTTCCCCGACATGCAGATCGTCATCGCCCACCCCTCCTGGCCCTGGCAGGACGAAGCGATTTCGCTGGCCATGCACAAGCCCAACATCTGGATTGACCTCTCTGGCTGGAGTCCCAAGTACTTTCCACCGCAGCTGGTGCAATACGCCAACACCCTGCTCAAAGACCGCATTCTCTTTGGCAGCGATTTTCCCCTCATCACGCCGGATCGCTGGATGAAGGACTTTGAAGAGGCGGGGTTTAAGGACGAGGTGAAGCCGGGGATTCTGAAGGGGAATGCGGTGCGGTTGTTGGGGTTGGAGTGAGCTGCGGAATGAGCTGAAAGCCAAGGAATCACGCTGCCTGCCGCTTGGTGGGCTATTGGTATCCTGATTTGAAATTCGGGCATAGATCGTCGGGTATTTAGGGTGTCCAAGTTATCCGACTGTCTACCCCTCTTTAAGTTGCAGATGATTTGGCTCCTCCTCTTCGCGGCGCTGGGACTGGTGGCTATGGAAATTGACGCCCTTGATCTCGCGAAAAACCTTAGAGCACCAACTGACCTTGATCAAGTTTCTGATCGCCGTCTTTGGCCCCACGGTGGCGAGTTGGAGTGTGCTTTTTTATGCGCTGGTCAAAGCCTTCTTTCGCAGGCCCAGCCGGGGCACATGGTGGGCGCTGGTGATGTCCGTCGTGGTGTGGGCATCGATGGATTCAGCGCTGTCCATCTACTACGGGCTTTACCCGGCGGTGGCCTTGAATGCCGTAGTGGCAAGCCTGTTCCTTGGGCTGCTGTTCAACGTGCGTCAACAAGCTTTCAAGCACCAAACAACTCAGCATGCGTCCCGGCCCGCACAAAGTTGATCCGGTTCGCATCCAATTGGTAGATCAGCAGAAAGTCACCGCCGACATGGCATTCACGGTGATCGGCCCACTCGCCTTTGAGGGGGTGTTCTAGCCATTCTGGGCCAAGAGGTGCGTCGTTGGCGATCAGCAAAAGCACGGCCTCCTTGAGCCGCACCATATCGTAGCGACCCGAATGGGACAAGCGTTGCCAATCTTTCAGAAACACGCGGGTGTAATCGGCGGCGCGGGGAAGCACCGCGCGCTTACTGGCGGCTGTTTTTTTCAAGATCGGCAAACAGTTCGTTAGCGGACGCAAAGCGGGTGCGCTGCTTGGCCATCATGGCGCGAGACTCTTGCATAGCTGCGCGGGTCTCGGCGTTGGGTACTTTAAGTTCAAGCGGAAAGGCCTGATCGATCACCACGCGGTTCAGAAAAAGTCGCACGGCGTCTGACATGGACAAACCCATGGCCGTGAGCGCCTGAGTGGCTTGTACTTTGATGTCGTCCTCTACCCGAATGTGAAGCATTGAAGTGTGTGCGGTCATTGAGGTGACTCCTAAGTTGATCTACATTATGTATCTCATTTGAGATTTACGCAAGTGAATAAAACTTGCCTTTGCGGCAAAATAGCCGCTCCCAACTCTTGGCCGCCCACTTCACCCGCGGGATAGTATGAAGACGACACACCACACCACCCAACCCCTGCGCATCGGCATCCTCGGCTGCGCCAACATTGCCAAACAGTTCGCGCGTGACGTGGCGGCCAGCCCGGTGGTCAAGATTGTTGCTGTGGCAAGTCGCCAGCTAGAGAAGGCGCAGGCCTTTGCCGCCGCGCAGGGCATAGGTCGCGCGCATGGCAGTTACGAGGCCCTGCTGAATGACGCGGAGGTGGACGCCATCTACCTGCCCTTGCCCAACAGCCTGCATGCCGAGTGGGCGATCAAGGCGGCGCAAAGTGGCAAGCACATCTTGTGCGAGAAACCCCTGGCGCTGAACCGCCGCGAAGCGCAGGCCATGTTTGACGCTGCCAAGGCGCACAGCGTCATGCTGCTGGAGGCCTATCCTTACTACTTCCAACCTCAGACCGGCGACCTGCTGACGCTGCTGCACGGTGGGGCGATTGGTGCTGTGCGCTCCATGCAAGCCTGCTTTGGCTTCACGCTGCCCAACCCGCAGGGCAATATCCGACTGAACCCTGAACTGGGCGGCGGTGCGTTGCTTGACGCAGGCAGCTACGCCCTGAGCATGATTCGCCTGGTGATGGGCTCTGCGCCGCAACGCGTGCAGGCGGACGCCACCTGGGCCGAGAGTGGTGTGGACATCAGCCTGATGGCCACACTCACCTACGCCGATGGCCGACGCGCGCAACTCTCGTGTGCCATGGACGCCGCCAACTACCGCCACGCCATCATCGCGGGCACGGCGGGCACGATAGAGACCGAGTACCTCAACCACACCAGCTCCCAGGCCGGTGGTCACCCTTGGGGCTACCTGCCGAGTGAATTGCGTGTGCGCCGTGGCACGGCCAATAGCATTCCGTTCGAGGTGATTCATTCGCCCACGGGTAGCGGGTTTCGTTTTGCGGCGGAAGCTTTTGCGCAGAAAGTGGCCGAGCAGGACTTTGCCGCGATGGATCGTGCGGCTCAGGCCAGCCTGGACATTGCTGCCACGCTGGAGGCGTTGGCGCTCAGTGCGCGACAGGGGCGGGCGGTGGAGGTGTCGGCAGCGCCTCGCCCCAGTAGTGAAACGTGAAAGGCCGGGGGCCGGGCAGGTGGCGCTCATGCGGCTCAGCCAAAGTGAACCCGGCGGCTTGCAGCAGAGCCGGAATGTCGCGTCCCAACTGGCATCCCCCCGCGATGGGGCCCCACAGCGGTTGCAGTCGCTCTTGCCAGCGCCGCACCGATGCATCGGGGGCGCGGCCATGTTCGCAGTACAGCAAGCGCCCACCGGGCTTGAGCACGCGGCGCATCTCCTTTAACGCGGCCAGCGGATCGGGGATGGAGCACAGGGTGTAGGTGCTGAGCACGGTGTCAAAGCTGGCATCGGACAGGGGGATTTTTTCAGCCGACAGGCCCACCAGTTCCACGTTGAGTCCGGCCTGCGCAATGCGCTCACGTGCCAGGGGGTGCAGTTGCAGGGCCGGGTCCAGCCCCACGATGTGGGTCACTCGAATTTTGTCGTAATAGGGCATATTGAGGCCCGTGCCAATGCCCACCTCCAGCACGCGGCCCTGCGCCAGTGGCACCAGCAGCGCGCGCTGGCGGCCAATCATGGGCAGGCCGCAGGCCAGGTCCATGGCGCGGGGAAAGATGTGGCGGTCGAACCAGTTGGGGGTCATGTAGCTTCTTTCCAGGCCCCTAGCACCAGACCATCCAGCGTGTAGGGGCCAATAGTGGCGCGAATCAGGCGCAAGGTGGGCAGGCCCACGGCGGCGGTCATTCGGCGCACTTGGCGGTTGCGACCCTCGCGGATCACCAGCTCCAGCCACGCGGTGGGCTTGTTTAAGCGCATGCGAATGGGTGGGTCGCGCTCCCACACAGGCGGTGGCGGCTCCATCAGACTAGCGCGGGCAGGCAGGGTCATTCCGTCATTGAGCTGCACGCCCCGGCGCAGGGCTTCCAGCGCCGCCTCGTCAGGGACGCCTTCGACCTGCACCCAATAGGTTTTCTCCATCTTAAAGCGGGGGTCGGCAATGCGCGCTTGCAGATGGCCGTCATCGGTGAGCAGCAGCAGGCCCTCGCTGTCGGCGTCCAGCCGACCGGCGACATAGACGCCGGGCAAGTCGATGAAGTCTTTCAGGCCGCGCCAGCGCCCCTCGGCGGTGAACTGGCTCAACACGCCATAGGGTTTGTTGAAGCGGATCAGGCGAGACGAAGGGGCATTCACAGAACTAACAATCATTTAGCGACGATGATACGACCCCATGCACACCGATCACCCCACCCGCCACCCCACCCCCGACAAAGATGCCATCGCCTTGCTCCCGCCCTTCGAGCGACTGGGCCTGGACCGTATCACCCTCGTCACCACCGGCGCGCAAGCGCGCGAGGCCATGGCGCAGTTGGCGCACGCCCCGGCCTGGGGTTTTGATACAGAATCCAAACCCACGTTTCAGGTGGGCGAAGTGTCGCAGGGGCCGCATGTGTTGCAACTGGCCACGCCCGAGCGGGCCTGGGTGTTCCAACTGCATGACCCGGCGTGCAGCGCGGTGGCGGGCGAACTGATGCACCTGCAAGGCATCACCAAAGCAGGCTTTGGCTTGGGCGATGACCGCAAGCGCATCATCCAAAAACTGGGCGTGGAGCCTGTGGGCGTGCTGGAGTTGAACACCATCTTTCGTGAGCGCGGTTACCGCAAAGACATGGGCGTCAAAGGTGCGGTGGCCGTGCTGTTCCACCAGCGCTTCATCAAGTCCAAAAAAGCCGCCACCAGCAACTGGGCCAACGCCCGGCTGACCGAGGCGCAACTCATTTACGCGGCTAACGATGCCTATGCGGCGATACGCGTGTTTGACGCATTGCGCTAGCATCAAAGCATGAGTACCCAATACGAGAGCCTTTCGCTCGACACGCTTTACCCCGACGCCTTCCATGTCGCCGCCCCCCTTGCACCTGTGGGGCGCGATGTGTGGCCGCGCAAGCCCGGCGTTTTCATTCGCCAGGTGGTGCTTAAAGCCGAATCAGTCACCGAAGTCGAAGCAACGACAGAAGCCACAGAAGCGACAACCGCCGCCCCACCCGCGCGTGAGTTGATCGAAGGCCAACTGGGCTTTGTCCCGCGCTGGGTCAAGTCCGCGTCTGACGCCAAGCTGCGTTCCACCAAAATGGTCAACACCCGCTCCGAAACGGTGACCACCTCCAACAACACACGTGACGCCTGGCTGGCGGGGCAGCGCTGCATCGTGCCCATGATGTCGTTTTTGGAAGACGACTGGCGCAGCGGCAAAGCCGTGCCCACCCGCATCACCCGGGTGGACGGCAAGCCCATGGGCGTGGCCGGTTTGTGGGAGTGCTGGACGGGTGCTGAGGGCGACATCATCGTCAGCTACACCCTGCTGACGGTCAACGCCAACAGCCACGCGCTGATGCACCGCTACCAGCAACCCGGCAATGAAAAACGCATGTTGGCCGTGTTGAACGAAGGCGCTTTTGACGCCTGGCTCAGCGCCCGTCCCGAGAAAGCCCGTGAGTTCTTGCGTGCCTACCCGGCCAACCTGCTCACCGCCAA
>JANXSU010000192.1 GCA_025356545.1 Comamonadaceae bacterium | reverse complement strand
GCAATAGCGATGGTGGTGCGGCCTTTGACGAGGTTCTCAAGCGCCTTTTGAATTTCTTTCTCGGTCTCAGAATCCACCGACGCCGTAGCTTCGTCCAAAATCAAAATGCGCGGGTCGATCAGCAGCGCACGTGCAATGGAGATGCGCTGGCGCTCACCGCCCGACAGACCTTGGCCACGCTCGCCCACCATGGAGTCATAGGCTTGGGGCATGCGCAGGATGAACTCGTGGGCATGGGCGGCACGGGCGGCGGCCATGATGGCTTCACGGCTGGCATCGGGTTGACCGTAGGCGATGTTTTCGGCAATCGTGCCGAAGAACAAAAATGGCTCTTGCAACACCAGCCCGATGTTGCGGCGGTAGTCGGCAATCGGGAACGAGCGGATGTCCACACCGTCCACGCGGATGGAGCCTTCGGTCACGTCATAAAAGCGACAAATCAAATTGACCAGCGTGCTTTTACCCGATCCGCTGTGGCCCACCAGGCCAATCATCTGGCCTGGCTCGATGTTCAGGTTGATGCCCCGGTTGACCTCGCGGTTGCCGTAGCGAAAACCCACATCGCGCACCTCAATGCGGCCCTCTACCTTGCCCAGTTTGACGGGTTTAGTGGGCTCGGGCACGCTGGAGACGTGGTCCAGAATGTCAAAAATTCGCTTGGCGGCCGAGGCTGATTTCTCTGTCCACGAAACGATGCGACTCATCGAATCAAGCCGCCCATAAAAGCGGCTGATGTAGGCCAGAAACGCGGTGAGTACACCCACGCTGATGTCGCCCTTGGAGATCAGCCACACGCCAAATGCCCACACCACAAGCAAGCCCACTTCGGTGAGGAAGGAAATGCTGGGCGAAAACAGCGACCAGATTTTGTTGATGCGGTCGTTGACGATCAAGTTGTGGCGGTTGGCCTCCTTGAAGCGGGCTGACTCGCGTCTTTCCTGCGCAAAGGCTTTGACCACGCGCACGCCGGGGATGGTGTCGGCCAGCACACTGGTGACTTCTGACCAGACCCGGTCAATCTTCTCAAACCCGGTTTGCAGGCGAAAGCGCACCGCATGGATCATCCACACGATAAAAGGCAGCGGCACCAGCGTGACCAGCGCCAACCAAGGATTGATGGAGAACAGAATGGCCGCCGTCATGATCAGCATCAGCACGTCGGTGGCGAAGTCCAGCAGGTGCAAAGACAAGAACACGCAAATCCGGTCGCTCTCACTGCCGATGCGTGACATCAAATCGCCCGTGCGCTTGCCGCCAAAGTACTCCAGAGAGAGGTGCAGCATGTGGTCGTAGGTAGCGGTGCGCAGATCCGAGCCGATGCGCTCAGACACCAGCGCCAGAATGTAGGTTTTGGCCCAAGTCAAACCCCAAGCCACTAGGGCCGAGCCAAACAGGCCCGAGAGGTAAAGCGCCACCAAGCTGGGGTCGATCTTTTGGCCGTTTTGGTAGGGAATGAGTACCTCGTCCATCAATGGCATGGTCAGATAGGGGGCCACCAAACTGGCCGCCGTGCCCAGCAGGGTCAGCACAAAGCCGGCCAGCAACTGGCCTTTGTAGGGGCGTGCAAAGCGCCACAACCGCAGCAGGTTGGAGGTGGACGGCGGTGTGTGCAGCACCTTGGCGCACACTGGGCACTCGTCTTCCTCTGGCTCCAGCGGCGCTTTGCAACTGGGGCAAAAAAGACCTTGAGCCAACACCACCGGTTGGCCGCTGAGGTGACTGTCAGAATGCAAACGGAACTGCTCTAGCAGGCGAATGGCGAACAGGTTTTGTCCCAGCGTGAAGCGCCAACTGGCCAACAGGCTGTGCGCATCGCGCAACTCCAGGTGGCCCACGCCCGCGTGGTCGTGGTGCAGTAAGACCCGATCTGCCTGAAAACCCCAGGCGCGCCACGTGGTTTCGCCGGGCGCGCGGCTAAGCAAGCGCTGATCTGTGACTACCACCAGCCCTTTGAGAAATCTAAGTTTTCCGTCAAGGTCAACCTCCAGCACGGCTTGAACGTTTTCCAAAGGCTCAAGCTGTGTTTGAATCTCCGGGTGCCAATCGGTCGGAATATCGTTGAGAATTGAGCTCTCAGGCACTGCGGTTTCGTTATTCATGAAGTCCAGAGGTTTCAGTTCGGGTCAGACCTGTTTAGATACATGACAAAGAAAAATATTCAATTCCTGCGGGTGACTTACCTGCCTGGCCCCAACATCTGGACCTACCGGTCTGTGATTGAGGCTTGGGTGGACATTGGGGATCTGGAAGATCACCCCTCCAATACCATCCTCGGATTTTACGAGCGTTTAACCGCCTTGCTGCCAAGCTTGGCCGAGCACCGCTGCGGCGTGGGCGCGCCCGGCGGTTTTCTAGAGCGTTTGCGCGATGGCACCTGGGCCGCTCATATTCTGGAGCACGTGGTGTTGGAGCTGCAAAGCCTGGCGGGTATGCCCACCGGTTTTGGCAAAGCCCGCGAGACGCACCAACGTGGGGTTTACAAGGTGGCTTTTCGCACCCGTGAAGAGCAGGTAGGCCGTGCGGCGCTTGATGCCGGTCGGGTGCTGCTGCTGGACGCGATGGAAGATCGCCCGCATGACGTTGCGGCCACCGTGGCCCGCTTGCGTGAGTTGGTGGACACGCGCTGCCTGGGCCCGAGCACCGCGCACATTGTGGAAGCCGCCACCGAGCGCCGCATTCCCCACATTCGCCTGACCGACGGCAACTTGGTGCAACTGGGCCACGGCATCAACCAGCGCCGCATCTGGACGGCCGTGACCGACCAGACCAGCGCTATCTCCGAGTCCATCGCCAGCGACAAACACTTGACCAAAAGCCTGCTGCAATCCTGCGGCGTGCCTGTGCCCGAGGGCGAGGAAGTGGGCAGTGCCGCCCAGGCCTGGGAAACAGCGCAAGACATCGGCTTGCCGGTCGTCGTCAAACCCACCGACGCCAACCACGGCCGAGGCGTCTTCACCGATCTGTCCACCCAGGCCGATATCGAGCAAGCCTATGCAGCGGCGCGAGAAGAAGGCAGCGGCGTTCTGGTTGAAAAATTCATTCGAGGCAACGCCCACCGTCTGCTGGTGGTGGGCCGCAAAGTAGTGGCTGCTACGCGCGGCAAGACCTTGACCGTCACCGGTGATGGGGTGCATAGCGTGCGCCAACTGATTGAAGTCCAAATCAACAGCGACCCGCGTTGCGGCAGCGAGGAAGCGTTCCCGCTCGAGCCCGTCATCCTTGAAAACGAGCCCGTCACGCAACTGGAGTTGAGCCGACAAGGCTTGAGCCCTGATTCGATCCCGGCAGCCGATCAGCTTGTACTGATCAAACGCAATGGGGACCTGGCCTACGACGTGACCGACCAGGTTCACCCCGAGGTGGCCGCTGCAGCCGCATTGGCGGCCCGAGTGGTCGGGCTGGACATTGCCGGGATTGACTTGGTGGTTGAGGACATTTCACGCCCCCTCAAACCCCAGGG
>JANXSU010000189.1 GCA_025356545.1 Comamonadaceae bacterium | reverse complement strand
CAGCGAAGACGGCGCACTCCAGATCAAGACCGTGTTGCGCGGAGGCGCGGCAGAGAAGGCCGGGTTTGCGGCGGGCGATGAGTGGCTGGGTCTGGAAGTGGGCGCGGGCCGCGCCACGCAGGGCTGGCGCATGACGCGGCTCGATGAGCTGCCGCTGTATGCGGGCAAGCACAGCAAAGTTAAAGCACTGGTGGCCCGCGACAAACGTCTGCTGCAACTGGTGTTGACGCTGCCCAAGGCCGTCACCACCTGGCGGCTTAGCGTACGGGACACCCAAACGGTGAACCGCTGGCTATCCGCAGACGGCAGTTAGGCAACTTCGCTGGTGACCTCAGAAGGTCATGCCAGCGTCACCCGCTTGAACTTGCGCTTGCCCACCTGCAACACATAAGTGCCTGCGCCCAGCTTGAGGCCTTTGTCGCTCACGGTGTTGGCGTCCACCCGCACACCACCCCCGTCAATCAAGCGATTGCCTTCGCCGCTGGACGCTGCCAAACCAGCCTGCTTGAGCAAAGCGCCAATGCCAATCGGCCCCTCGGTGAGAGTGAAGGTTTCCTCAGGAATTTCATCCGGAATGCCGCCACGCGAGCGGTTGATGAAGTCCTGCTCCGCGGCATCGGCGGCCGCGAGCGAGTGAAAGCGGGCCGTGATCTCCTTGGCCAGCATGACTTTGGCTTCTTTGGGGTTGCGTCCTTGCGCCACCTGCCCCTGCAGGCCCTCAATCTCGCTCAGGCCTTTGAAACTCAGCAGGGTGTACCAGCGCCACATCAAGGTGTCAGAAATCGACAGCACCTTGGCGAACATGGTGTTGGCGTCTTCGCTGATGCCGATGTAGTTGTTCTTGGACTTGGACATTTTCTCCACGCCGTCCAACCCTTCGAGCAGCGGCATGGTCAAAATGCACTGCGGCTCTTGCCCGTATTCGGCTTGCAGGTGGCGCCCCATCAGCAGGTTGAACTTTTGATCCGTTCCACCCAACTCCAAATCTGACTTGAGCGCCACCGAGTCATAGCCCTGCATCAGCGGGTACAAAAACTCATGCACCGCAATCGGCGTACCGGCCTTGAAGCGGTCATGAAAATCATTACGCTCCATCATGCGCGCCACCGTATAGCGCGACGCCAGTTGAATCATGCCGACCGCACCCAGGGGTTCACACCACTCGCTGTTGTAACGAATTTCCGTGCGGGCCGGGTCAAGCACCAAGCTGGCCTGGCGGTAATAGGTCTCAGCATTGGCCTTGATTTGCTCGGGCGTAAGTGGCGGGCGCGTGCTGTTGCGCCCAGAGGGGTCGCCAATCAGGCTGGTGAAGTCACCAATCAAAAAGATCACTTGGTGCCCCAAGTCCTGCAACTGGCGCATTTTGTTCAGCACCACGGTGTGGCCAATGTGGATGTCGGGCGCCGTGGGATCCAGGCCCAGCTTGATGCGCAGCGGCGTACCGGTGGCTTCAGAACGCGCCAGTTTTTTAACCCACTCGTCTTCAGGGATCAGTTCTTCGCAGCCTCGCAAGCTCACAGCCAGCGCCTCCCGGACACGGTCGGTTACAGGAAAAGGGGGTAGCAGGCGTTGATTCATAAGGGTTTTTACGGGTGTCACACGGGTTGCGGCGGATATACTTGCGGTTCTTCTTCGTGCTGGATTTTAAGTCGCACGACGACCTCAGTAGACCCCTTGCCTTTGGGAACTGCTGTTCCCGCGCTTTAAGGGTATCCCGTTTGAAAAATAGTTTCGCCTCCGCATTGGATGCAATTTTGAATCCTGCCAGTGCAATAGCACGTCTGTCCTCACAGCGACTGATGGCTGTTGTCGCGTCGCTTCTGCTGCTCGGCGGCGGCGGGGCTTACGCCGTGGCAAGCGCCGTTGTTTCACTGGCCCCCGACGCTGCCCAACTCCCCGTCCAAGAGGTCAGCGAGTCGGTTCAAACCCTAGGCCTGGCTGCCCAGTTTGAGGCCTTGGAAACCACGCGTTTAACCCTGTTTCGCTCTGACAGCACCCGCGCCAACGACACCGCGGACACCCTGCTCAAGCGTTTGGGCATTGATGACCCCAGCGCCGCCGCCTTTTTGCGCACGGACCCCATCACCCGGCAAATTTTGTTGGGCCGTGCGGGCCGCAACCTGACCGCTGAAGCCAGCGACACCAACGCCCTGATCAAACTCAGCGCCCGCTGGAGCCCGGACGCCGACGGCACCTTCAAACGATTGATCGTTGAAAAAAGTGGCGCCACCTTCACCGCCCGCCTTGAAACCGCCCCACTCGTAACCAACACACGGCTGGCCAGCGGCGTCATCAGCACCTCCTTATTTGCGGCCACCGATGAGGCGCGCCTGCCAGACACCGTGGCCACCCAGATCGCCGACATTTTCTCGGGCGACATTGACTTCCACCGCTCCCTGCGCAAAGGTGACCGCTTCTCGGTGGTCTATGAAACCCTAGAGGGCGACGGCGAACCCCTGCGCGCTGGTCGTGTGCTGAGCGCTGAATTTGTCAACGCGGGCAAGACCCTGCAAGCCACTTGGTTTCAAGAACCCGCTACCGCCAACCAAACCCAGCCCCAGTCTCAGAATCGGGGCGGTTACTACACGCTGGACGGCCAAAGCCTGCGCCGCGCCTACCTGGCTTCGCCCATGGAGTTCTCCCGCGTCTCCAGCGGCTTCAAGATGCGCTTTCACCCGATTTTGCAAACCTGGCGCGCCCACCTGGGCGTCGATTACGCCGCCCCCACGGGCACAGCCGTGCGCAGCGTGGGTGACGGTGTTGTCGATTTTGCCGGGGTACAAAACGGCTTTGGCAATGTGGTCTTCGTCAAACACCGCAACAACAACATCACCGTCTATGCCCATCTGAGCCGCATTGCCGTCAAGCGCGGGCAGTCTATCGGGCAAGGCCAAAACATCGGTGCGGTGGGTTCCACCGGCTGGGCCACCGGCCCGCATCTGCACTTTGAGTTCCGCGTCAACGGTGCCCACAAAGACCCCTTGACCATCGCGCGCCAGAGCGAAACCATCCCGGTGTCAGCAGCGGCCAAGCCCCTGTTCATGCGCTTCGCACAAGCCGCACGTCAGCAACTCGCGGCCGCAGCCACACTGCACCCTGGCAGCGCCCAGTAAGCTCACCGCGCTCAGGTTGACGCTGCGTGCCTGAACTCTTCATCGGCCTGATGTCCGGCACGTCCCTGGACGGGGTGGACGGCGTACTCACCCAATGCACCGATGAACACACCCATGTTCTCCACCATGTGCACCTGCCCTTCACCCCGGCCCTGAGCGCAGCCCTGCTCAGCCTCAACAGCCCCGGCCCCGACGAGCTGCACCGCGCCGCCTTGGGGGCCAATGCCCTGGTTCGCGTTTATGCCCAAGTCGTCGCGGCCTTACTCTCCAGTGCTGCGCTTCAAGCCAGCGCCATCACCGCCATCGGCGCGCATGGCCAGACCGTTCGCCACCGCCCGCAAGAATTTGATGGCACGGGCTACACCCTGCAACTCAACAACCCAGCCCTGCTTGCAGAGCTCACCGGCATTGACGTGATCGCTGACTTTCGCAGCCGCGATGTGGCCGCCGGTGGCCAGGGCGCACCGCTAGTGCCCACCTTCCACCAGGCCATGTTTGCACGCTCTGGTCACACCGTGTGCGTGCTCAACATTGGTGGCATCTCCAATGTTTCGATCCTGAATGACCCCGCTGTGCTGGGCTTTGACAGC
>JANXSU010000063.1 GCA_025356545.1 Comamonadaceae bacterium | reverse complement strand
CAAGAACACACCGCCATTCTGGCGGCGCTGACAATCAAAAAACCGACGCTAAACACGCAATTGACTCTCTTGTAATGGCACACCGCACTTGCGATGTCATATGAATCAATGACTTACGCGCTGAACTGTCGAACTCGGGTGCCCAGTACGGCTGATGTTCCAGGACGAGGGACGATTCGGTCTACTGGGCAAACCCAGGCGCTGCTGGGCACCAATCGGAGTTCGACCCTGTGTGGGCGCTCGACTGCTGCGCAAGTTCAGCTACGCGTTCGCGGCGGTCAGCCCACATGACGGCGTCATGGATAGTTTAGTTCTGCCTTGGGTGAATACCGAAACCATGTCGATGTTTCTGACCATGGTCTCCGAGCGCCATGAGAACGAATTTGTCATCATGGTCATGGACCAAGCAGGCTGGCACATTGCTGCCGGGCTTCAGGTTCCGCCCAACATGCGCTTGGTCTTCTTGCCTCCCTACAGTCCCGAGATCAACCCGGCCGAGCACATCTGGGACACCTTGCGAGAGAACACCATCGGCAACACCGTCTTCGGTTCTCTGGACGCTGCAGACAAGGCACTAAGCGAGGGTCTACTGGCTCTTGAATTGGATTCAGCCAAAATGCAAAGCTTGACGGGCTTTGAATGGATAACATCTATCTCATTGAAAGCTAATTAGTATTACACGTGAGTCGCTCACGGGTAGCGGCGCACGATCGATTCGGCCACGCACACGGGCTTGGCCGCCCCTTCACGCTCCATCGTGACCTGCCAGGTCATCTGCATACCGTCGTTGTCAATGGCCTCGCATTGCAGCAGCGTCATGCTCGCGCGCAGGCGGCTACCCACGGGCACCGGGGCCATGAAGCGCACCTTGTTCAGGCCGTAGTTCACGCCCATGCGTGACTCAACGATGGTCATCGCAGTTTCGTAAAACTTGGGTAGCAAAGCGAGTGTCAAAAAGCCATGAGCAATCGGCCCACCAAACGGCCCTGCTTTGGATTTTTCTTCGTCTACATGAATCCATTGGTGATCACCCGTAGCCTCGGCAAACTGATTGATCTGCGCTTGGGTGATGGTGATCCAGTCGCTGACAGCAACCTCTTGTCCAACCAGTGCGGGGAACTCTTGAAGGGATTGAAACGTTTTCATGCATCCAGCCATTTACAAATCGCCTGCCACTGCGCCAAGTCTTTCTCCACCCGACCAGGCACCACATCAAACAGGGTGAGGCCACGCGCCGCAAGGTGGATGTAGTTTTGCGTGTCGCGGATCATGCCCAGCACCGGCAGGCCCAGACTTTCCACGAACTCACGCAACTTGTCTGCGGCTATGGTGCGGGCATCCACCCGCACACCCACAATGCCGACCTGCATTTTCCCAGCATGGCTGTGCGCGGCGAGTTGATCCAAAAAAGCACGCGTGGCAAAGATGTCAAAAATGCTGGGTTGAAGTGGCACGATCACCTTGGTGGCGTGCTGCAAGACCTCGTTCAGGCGCGAGCCCTCCAAGCCACCCGGCGTGTCCAGCACCACATGCGTCGTGCCTTGCGGGGGCTTCACAAAATAACCCGAGCCCACTTCCCAGGAGGCAATGGGCCGTGCGGCGGGTGGGCGCAGCCCCAGCCACAGGCGCGACGATTGCTGCTTGTCCGCGTCACCCAACATAACAGCGCGCCCTTGGGCCGCAAAGTAACCCGCTACATTGGTAGATAGGGTGGATTTACCCACCCCGCCTTTGGGATTGGCAATGACAACGACGGGCATGAATCACTCCTTAAGCTCTGAACTGGCCATCATTATCAGTGGAGATGCGCCAAGGACCATCTCACTCAGACTCTCACCTGAACGCGTCCCAAATCAACTTGATTCCCGTTAAGAACAGACCACAATAAACCAATCTAAAAAACAGCACCGGATCAATGCGCCGAGCCAGACGCACACCCATCCAAACACCCACCGGTGCCAAAGGCAAAAGCACCAACGAAGTCAACATATTGCGCATATCCAGCAAACCCAGCCAAGCGTAAGGAATCCATTTGGAAAGATTGATAAAGAAAAAATAAAAAGACAATGTTGCTGCATACACCACAGGCGATAAGCGCAGGGGCAGGACATAGGCCGTGACAGGCGGCCCGCCAGCGTGCGCCACAAAGCTGGTGAAGCCCGACATCATGGTCAAAATCACCCCCCACCAACGCGGCGGTGGCGAGCTATCGGCTTTGGGTGGAAAGAACAAGCGTTGCGCCAAAAACAGCAGCGTCATACCGCCCACAATGCCAGCCACCACATGCGAATCCAGCGCTTTGAACAGCAAGGCTCCGATCAATGAGCCCAGCAGACCCAGTGGCAAAAGAAACTTGAGTAAGGCTTTGTCATAGTCCTTACGAAACGACGCCATGCCCAACAAGTCGGTCAGCAAGAGCACCGGCATCAAAATCGCAGCGGCCTGCGGCACGGGCACGGCCAGCGCCATCAGCGGCACGGCGAGCGAGCCAAAGCCCGAGCCGAACCCGCTCTTGCTCACCCCGAGCAAGAGCACCGCCAGGGCGGCGACCCCATAGAAAAAGGGGTCGGTGATGATCGGAAAATTCAAGGGTAAACGTGTGTCTTACAGCACCGTGCAGGTCTGCTCAAACGTCAGGCGTGGGTTGCGATTGAAGAGCTTGCTGTTGTCGCCATAACCCAGGTTGATGAGGAAGTTGGCGGTGTAGCGACCGTCGGGGAAGAACTCAGCGTTCACCTTGGCCAGATCGACGCCGCTCATGGGGCCGCAGTCCAGACCCACCGCGCGTGCAGCCATCATGAAGTAAGCGCCGCCCAAGGTGCCATTGCGTGTGGCCGTGCCTTGCGCCAGCGTGGCATTGCCTTCAAACAAGGCCTTGGCCCCGGCGTTGTTGGGGAACAGGGTGGGCATGTGCTCAAAGAATTGCGTATCGGTCGCCACGATGACGGTCACGGGCGCGATCTTGGTTTTTTCCAGGTTGCCGGGGCTCAGTGCGGGCAACAAACGTGCTTTGGCTTCAGGCGTGGTGAGGATGACATAGCGCGTGGGCTGCGTGTTCATGGAGGTCGCCCCCATACGGGCGATGTCGTACACCTCTTTGATCAGATCCAAGCTCACGGGTTTGTCTGTAAAGCCATTGGCCGTGCGGGCGTTGAAGAAGAGTTGGTCCAGGGCGGCTTGGTCGATTTTCATGGGGAGTGTGTCTCAGGTTACAAAAAGAAGAATAGATTATCCATTGACCCGTTCACCCTGAGCTTGTCGAAGGGTCGTTGATGGAGTCGGCTTCGACAAGCTCAGCCCGAACGGCGTCTCTAATGGCTCACTCAGCGTTGATGTCGGCATCCCGAATCAACTTGCTCCAGCGCTGCACGTCACGCTGCACCAGGGCTTTGGTCTCGGCAATGCTTAGGCTCATGGGCTTGCCACCCGCCTTGCGAAAGGTCTCCATCACCTCGGGCATCGCAATCACGCGGGCCAGGTCGGTGCGCAGGCGCTCCAGCAATTCAGGCGGTGTCTTGGCAGGCGCAAATAGACCGAACCACGACTCCAAATCCAGCGCGGCCACACCGGTCTCGGTGAAGGTGGGCACCTCCGGGTGCATGGGGTTGCGGCTGGCACCCGAGGTGGCCAGCGCCTTGACCGTACCCGCATCCACCTGCACGCGCGCCGTGGGGGCGAGGTCCAAAAACACATCGACCCGCCCGCCCAGCAAGTCTTGGTAGGCCGCTTGCGCGCCCCGGTAAGGCACGTGCACCAGCTTCACCCCAGCCAAGTGCCACAACGCCGCCGCCAACACGTGTTGGCCCGTGCCATTGCCTGCGGAGGCGTAGTTGAGCTTGCCCGGATTGGCCTTGGCAAACGCCACCACGTCTTTGAGCGAATTCAAAGGCAAGTCCTTACGCGCCATCAGCGTGTAGCTGTAGCCCACAGCCAAGCCCACGGGCTCAAAGTCACGCAAGCTGTCGTAAGGCAGGTTGCGGTACAGGCCCATGTTCAGCGCCAAGTTGGACACCGAGCCCACCAGCAGCGTGTAGCCATCGGGCGCAGCTTTAGCGGCGGCGTCCGTACCCACCAGCGTGCCAGAACCGGGGCGGTTTTCCACCACGATGGCTTGGTTCATCACCTTGCCTAGGCGGTCTGCCAGCAGTCGCCCGACAAAATCAAAACCTCCACCCGGCGGCTGCGGCACGATCACTCGCAGCGGCTTGTTGGGGTAGGCCTGGCTCCAGGCCGGCAAGGCGGCTGCACTGGCAACACTAGCGGCTATAACCAGGATTGATCGACGGTTCAACGTCAACATCTCAGCGCTCCAGTTCGCCACCGGCCAACCAACGCGCACCCCGGCGGTACAGCTCATCCACCACCGGGCCTTTGAGCATAGGCATGTCCATTTTGACGGTGTAGCCAATGCGCGTCTGGATGTAGGCCAGGTGGCGGTAGCCCTCGGGGAAAGTCGCCAGCGCGTCTTGGTCCAGCGTGAGCACGGCGGTAGAGTCCACCGGGTCAATGCGGTCTTTCTCGTAAATCGGCTGGCGGTGCAGCAGCTTCCACTCGCCATTGACCTTTTGCACAAAATCGTAAAAGCGACCCGTGCAGACCACGTCGCACAGCACCGGGCCGTTAGCGCCCTCCACCATGCCGCGCTGAGAAATCGTCATCTTGGTTTGCGCAATGGCGCGCTCGCCCGCCACCTCAACTGCGGTACCGCCCAAGAAATGCAGGATGCTCACGCCCTTGGCCCAGCCCTCTTGCGTAACGCGAATGAACTCGGCAAACGGCCCCTGAAACCAGGTCGCCATCATCTGCCCCTCGGGATGCCACACGGTGGCAAAGCGCGTCCAGTCGCCCGCATCGCGCCACACCGCCCAGCGCTCCACCATCTGGCGTATTTCTAATTCGTCCATCATTTGATTGTTCATCTTTGTCTCCGTTGATCTCTATAAAGTTGTTGAAAAATCCACCTGGTGCCGCGCAATGCGCACACCTTCCAGCTCTTGCTTCACACGTACATGCTCCGGGTGAACCCCGTAAGCATCCAACGCGGCCTGCGATTCAAACTCAGAGTACAGCACGACATCGCAGGCGTAATCAATGCGGCTGCTGTCCACGCCAATCTCCAGGTGCGTCATGCCGGGGATTTTCCCCTGCAAGCTCTCAAAGGCATTTTTGACTTGTTCAATGCTGCGCGCCTTGTCTTGCGGCGTGTCGCCCCGCAGGTTCCACATCACGATGTGTTTGATCATGAACTTCCTTTATCAGTTGAGGACAGCGCTAGGCTGCGCTTCGGTCTGTCCTGCAAGGTTTCAAGCTGCAGGCGGGAAACCCGTTTTCTGCGCCCACAAATTCACAAAAGCATGCACGCTGACACTGGCGTACAAACCCGCTTTGGTAAACGGCTCGTTGGCCAACCAAGCATTGGCAGCCTCGCGCGACTCAAAGTCAATCGCCAACAGACTGCCGAACATGGCGGCCCCATCGTCCGACGTGAGCGGCCCAGCAAACGCCATGCGGTCGGCCACGGTGGCCAGGTACGCCTTGTGCTCAGGCCGCACGCGCTGGCGCAACTCGCTGGCATTGGGTTTGTCGATGAGGGTGAAGGTGAAAATCATGGCGTACCGTCTCTCTTGTCGGGGTGTGAGGTGTCGAAATCTTAAAGCACGACTGGTTCCAATCTCTCACATGCCGCGCCTGGGCCCAAGTCACTGAGGGTAAATCCCGTGTCCCTCAAGAATCAAACTCCGCACAATTTGCGCAAGCGCACACCGCACCCTCCCTGACTCACCCAACTACTTACTCAACCCCTCACCCACAGGAGCTTTCCATGAGCATTTCCCTGAGCGTCAACGGCAAGCGGCACACCAGCCCGGCCGCGCCTGAAACCCCGCTGCTTTATGTGCTGCGCAACGACTTGGGCCTGAACAGCGCCAAATACGGTTGCGGCATCGCCCAGTGCGGGGCCTGCACCGTCTTGCTGGATGGCCAGGCCATTCGCTCTTGTGTCACGCCGTCCGCTGCGGCCACTCAAGGACAAATCACCACACTAGAAGGCCTGGGCAGCACAGACAAACTGCATGCCCTGCAAAAAGCATTCATCGAAGAACAAGCCGTGCAGTGCGGCTACTGCATTAACGGCATGATCATGTCGGCCAAAGCGCTGCTAGACCGGGTGCGCAACCCCGATGAAGCTCAAATACGCGAGGCCATGGCGGGCAACCTGTGCCGCTGCGGCACGCACACGCGCATCTTGCGCGCCATCCAACGCGCTGCAAAGGAGCTGGCATGAACACCGCGGTCAACACCACCATGGATCAACCCACACGCCGCGCATTTCTGAAGCGCACCTCGCTCACAGTGGCCTTCTCTTTGAGCCCGCTGCTGCCCGCCATTGCGCAGGCACCTGCTGCCGCTGCTGTGCTGCCCGGCAGCCTGAATAGCAATCGCCGCCTGGACGGCTGGCTGCGCATCAACGCCAACGGCACGGTGACCATGCTCACCGGCAAGGTGGAACTGGGTCAGGGCATTTTGACGGCACTGACTCAAATCGTCTCCGACGAGCTTGATGTCGATCTCAAGCGCCTGAATATCATCTCGGGCGACACTGCGCTCACGCCTAACGAGGGCGTGACGGCCGGCAGCTTGTCGGTGCAAGACAGCGGCACGGCACTGCGCTTTGCCTGCGCTGAGGCGCGTGGCCTGTTGTTGGCGGCTGCGGCTGCCAAATTGGGTGTGCCGGTGAGCGATCTGCAAGTGACCGACGGCAGCATCAGCGCGCGCCAAGGCAGCACTGCACGGACTACGTACTGGGAGGTGACAAGTGATGCATCGCTGCAACGCGAAGCCACCGCCAAAACCGCACCCAAGCCCAGCGCACAACACCGCTTGACGGGCCAGAGCGTGCAGCGGCGCGACATCCCCGCCAAGGTCACCGGCGGTGAAGCCTACGTGCAAGACCTGCGCCTGCCCGGCATGGTGCATGGCCGCGTGGTGCGCCCGAGTGCGCCACGCGCCAAGTTGGTCTCGGTCGATATCGCCGCCGTGCAGCGCATGGCCGGGGTGCGCGCCGTGCACCGTGACGGTAACTTTTTGGCCGTAGCGGCAGACCGTGAAGAGCAGGCCATTGCCGCCGCCAATGCCTTGCGCGCCAGTGCCCGCTGGGATGAACCCGGCGACCTGCCACCCAATGGCCCCGCACTTTTTGAGCACATGAAGAAAGCGCGTAGCCAAGACTCTGTCGTGGCCGACAAGAAAAATGCCGAAGTAGCCGCCACGGCCACCGTCAAGGTCAGTGCCGAATACACCCGTCCCTACCAGTCCCACGCCTCCATCGGCCCGTCTTGCGCCGTCGCGCAGTGGAACGCGGACAAGGCCGACAACAAACTGCATGTGTGGTGCCACTCACAAAGCGTGTTTCCGCTGCGCAACGACATGGCCAAGGCCTTGCGTGTGCCTGAGGGCAACATCACCGTTAGCCACCGCGAAGGCTCGGGCTGCTACGGCCACAACGGCGCGGACGACGTGGCGCTGGACGCCGCCCTGCTGGCGCGCGCCCTGCCCGGCGTGCCGGTGCGCTTGCAGTGGATGCGCGAGGACGAGTTCGCCTCCGAACCCCTGGGCTCCGCCATGGTGATGCAGATGAGCGGCGCGCTGGACGCGGCGGGCAAGGTGGTGGACTGGCAGCACGAGCTGTGGAGCTACACCCACAGCACCCGCCCCTATGACCCTGATGGCGTCAACCTGAGCGCGGCTTGGCTGCTGCAAGAGCCCCACAAACCCGGCCCGGCGCGTAACATCCCGCAGCCTGCGGGCGGCAGCGACCGCAACGCCGTGCCGCTCTACAACTTCGGCCAGCACAAGACCATCAACCACCTGTTGTTAGACATGCCGATCCGCACCTCGGCCTTGCGCACCCTGGGGGCCTATGCCAACACTTTTGCGCTGGAGTCCTTCATGGACGAAATGGCGGGTGCGGCAGGCGCTGACCCGCTGGCGTTTCGCCTCACGCACATGAATGACCCGCGTGGCCGCGCCGTGATGGAGCGCGTGGCTACCATGGCCAACTGGAAGGCCGCGGCCGCCCCTGATACGCGCAACGCCAAATCGCCCGTGAAAACTGGCGTTTTAAAGGGCCGGGGCATCGCCTTCTCCAAGTACAAAAACCTGGCGTCGTATGTGGCCATCATCATGGACATCGCGGTGGACACGCGCTCGGGCGTGATCACGGTAGAGAAAGCCTGGTCGGCCGTGGACGTGGGTCTGGTCGTCAACCCGGACGGCGTGCGCAACCAGATCGAAGGCGGCATCGTGCAGTCCGCCAGCTGGAGCTTGTTTGAAACCGCCCAGCACGACAGTCGCCACCTGATCAGCCGCAACTGGCCCGACTACCGCATCATGCGTTTCCCCGAAGTTCCCGCCCTGCAAGTCGATCTGATCAACCGGCCCGATGAGCGCTCTTTGGGCGTAGGTGAAGGCGCGCAAGGCCCCACCGTGGGTGCCATTGCCAACGCCTTTGCCAACGCCACAGGGCGGCGCTTGCGCGATCTGCCCTTCACGCCGGATCGGGTGAAGCAGGCGCTGGCCTAAGCCATCGACAAAGCGACGACATAGCGTCTCTGTCCGCTTTGTATGATGACGCCCTGTGCAAACAACGGGCGTATTCAGTTATGACAAATCACATCACCACCGACGTGCTGATCGCCGGAGGTGGCCCCTGCGGCCTGATGCTGGCTAATGAGCTGGGGCGGCGCGGCATTCGCTGCTTGCTGATTGACCCCAAACCCGGCACGGCCTTCAACCCGCAGGCCAATGCGACGCAGGCGCGCACCATGGAGCACTTCCGCCGCCTGGGCTTCGCGCACAAAATCCGCGCGCAAGGTTTGCCTGCTGATCACCCCAGCGACATTGCTTACCTGACGCGCTTTAGCGGGCGCGAGCTGGCGCGTCTGCGCTTGCCCACCGCCGCTGCAGCCACACAAGTCATCAAGACCATGGGCGGCTCATGGAGCGCGGCGGAGCTACCGCACCGGGTGTCGCAAAAATATGTGGAGCTGACCCTGCGCGAAGAAGCCGAAAAACAGGCCAGCGTCGATGTGCGCTACGGCTGGCAACTGCAAGCCTTTGAAGACTGTGGCGACCACATTGAAGCCACCGCCGCGCCGGTCAATTCAAAAGGCTTCGACAAGCTCAGCCCGAGCGGAGATTTAACAGATCCATCGACCATCCTTTCCAATGATTCCATCACCGTGCGCGCCCACTACCTGATCGGCGCAGACGGCGCGCGCAGCATGGTACGCAACCAGCTCGGCTTCAAATGGGAGGGTGACACCGGCATCAAGCGCAATTTCATGGGCGGCAAGATGTTTGCCGTGTACATGAAGGCTCCTGACTTCTACCGCCTCAACCCGAACGACCGCGCCTGGATGTACGTGATGGTGAACCCGCATTTGCGCGCCTTCATCATGTCGGTGGACGGGGTGAGTGAATTCGCCTTTCACACCCAAGTGCCCGAGGGCGTGGACGGCGACAGCTTGACCGAAGCCGATGCGAGGCGTTTGTTTGCACAGGCCAGCGGGCTGGACATCGAGATTGAAATCCTCTCCATGGCCACCTGGACGGCGGGTCATGTCCTGGTGGCCTCCGGCTTTCAAAAAGGACGTGTGATTTTGGGCGGTGACGCGGTACACCTCTTCACCCCCACCGGTGGCTTGGGCTACAACACGGCAGTGGAGGATGCGGTGAATTTGGGTTGGAAACTGGCCGCCGTCATCAAAGGCCAGGCCCCTGCCACACTGTTGGACAGCTACGAGCAAGAACGCAAACCGCTGGCCGAACGCAACACTGGCCACGCCAGGCGCTTGGCCGACTCGATTGGTCTGTTCGATGCCGTGTCCGAGCTGGACGACAATTCTCCTGCGGGCGAGCAGGCCCGCCTAGTCGCATCTGAATACCTCAACGCCCACGTGCGGCGCGAGTTCAACATCCCCGGCATCACCCTGGGTGGCCGCTATGACGGATCACCCATCATCGTGGCCGACGGCAGCACGCCACCGGTTGATGCGCCCAACAGCTACACCCCCAGCGCCTGCCCCGGTGGACGACCGCCCCACGCCTGGCTGGCCGATGGGCGCTCGTTGTACGACAGCTTTCATTCGGAGTGGACTTTGCTGGTGCTGGGGCCAACACCGCACACGACAGCAGCGTTTGAATCACAGGCCACGCAGCGCGGCATCAGTCTGTGCCTGGTGCACCACGCAGACCCTGAGCTGCTAGCGCTGTACGAAGCCCCGCTGGTGCTGATCCGTCCGGATCACATCGTCGCGTGGCGCGGCCATAGTGATGCTGCTGCGCAGGGGGTGATGGATCAGGTTGTGGGACTAGGCCTTCCAGCGCGGCAATAAACGCAGCGCGTTATCCCGGCCTATGGCCTGCAGCTCGGCGGCGCTAAAGCCGTACTCGGCCAGGCCTTTCACATGGTCGGCCCCGGTGCGGTAGGGGTAGTCCGAGCCAAACAGGATTTGCGACACATCGACCAGCTTTGTTAATGAAGCCAGCGCCATTGGGTGGGCAGCCCAAGCCGTGTCGTAGTAGAAGCGTTTGAGTTCGTGCAGCACGCCCTTGGGCACGCGCGCGGCCAAACGCGGCTCGATCACCGGGGCTTTGACCAAGCGCTCAGTCAGGAAGGGCAAGGTGCCCCCGGCGTGCGAGAAGATGAAACGCAAATCGGGGCAACGCTCCGCCGTGCCGGAGAAGACGATGTCGGTGATGGTGCGGGTGGTGTCGGTGCCGTACTCGATGACGGTGGGCTGCACGTCGGGCAAGAGGTTGCGGCAGCAATTGGCCAAGGTGGGGTGGGTGTAGAGCACGGCTTTGCGGCGGTTGAGCTCGTCCATCACCGGGGCAAACGCGGCGTGGCCCAGCCACTTGTCGCCATAGCTGGTGAGCAGGCCGATGCCGTCGGCCTTGAGCACGTCCAGCGCGTACTCCAGCTCGCGCAGCGCGCTATCGGTGTCATGCATGGGTAGCATGGCAAAAGAGCCAAAACGTCCCGGGTGATCTTTGCCCAACTGGGCGACCCACTCGTTGCTCTCACGTGCAATGCGTCGGGCATTGGCTGCATCGGTAAAGCTCACCTGCGGGGTGGTGACAGACAAGATGGAGGTGGCCACCCCGGCTTTGTCCATGTCGTCCATCGTTTTGGCAAGCGACCAGTTTTTGACGATGGGCGGTGCCTGATTGACCTTGTTCAGCTCGGCCACATAGGCCGGAGAGAACAAGTGGTGGTGGGTGTCAATGCGGTTGCGCATGGCTGCGAAGGCCGCACCCGAGTCAGGCGTAGCACAACCCGGCACCATCGCACTGGCCCCCAGGGCCATCAAGCCGCTGAGGAAACCCCGGCGTGGGGAAGCGTCTGTGCAGGCGCAGGCGGCTGTCAAACGGTGGGATGTTTCGTTGTGTTTGGCGTTCAGCATGCTCATGCGGGTCTCCTCGTTGGTGAAATGATTTACAAGCCTAAGTACACGGACTTGATCTGCGGATGCTCCAGCAGCTCAACTGCCGCCCCCTGCAAGACGATGCGTCCTTCTTCCAGCACGTAAGCGCGGTTGGCCAGCTTCATGGCCATGGCCACGTTTTGCTCCACCAGCAACACCGAAGTGCCGCTGGCGTTGATCTGCCGGATGGCGCGAAACATGTCGCCCACGATGGCTGGGGCCAGGCCCAATGAAGGCTCATCCAACAGCAACAAACTAGGCCGTGCCATCAGGGCTCGGCCAATCGCCACCATCTGCTGCTGCCCGCCGGACAACGAACCGGCGGGGCTGTTCAGTTTGATCTTGAGCGCGGGGAAGAGGTCGATCACATGCGCGAGTGTTGCTGCGCGGTGTGGCTTGGCGCTGGCGATATAGCTGCCCAGCTCCAGGTTGTCCAACACCGTCATCTGGGTGAACAGGCGTCGCCCTTCGGGCACGATGGCAATACCGGCTTCACAGAAGCGATGGCTGGGGAGTTGCGTGATGTCTTGCCCATTGAAGTGCAGTTGACCTGCACGCGCGCGGTGCAAACCTGCAATGGCATTGATGAGCGTAGTCTTGCCCGCGCCATTGGGGCCCACCACGCACACCAGCTCGCCCGGCTGCACGTTCAGGCTAACACCCCACAGCGCTGGGGCCGCGCCGTAGTTCACGTGAATATCGTTGACTTCAAGCATCCATCGTCCCCAAATAAGCTTTAACCACTTCCGGGTTTTGCATCACGTCTTGCGGTAAGCCCACCGCAATCAGCTTGCCGTAATTGAGCACGGCCACGCGGTCGGCCAGCGCCATCACGGCATGCATGACGTGCTCCACAAACACAATGGTGGCGCCCCGCTCTCTGATCTTGCGGATCAGCGCAATCGCTTCGTTGATCTCCCCCGGCGTGAGGCCCGAGAGCACTTCGTCCAGCATGACCAGTCGCGGGCGTCCGGCCAGGGCGCGCGCCAGCTCCAAGAATTTTCTTTGGTGCAGGTTCAAGGCATCGGGCAGGGCATCGGCCTTGTCACCCAGACCGGTGAAGACGAGCCATTCCAAGGCTTCGCGCGTGGCTTGTTCCTGGCTCAGCGACTCGCCGCCAAACATCGCTACCAGAGCGACGTTTTGCAACACGGTGAGGTGCGCAAAGGGACGCGGGATTTGGTAAGTGCGGGCAATGCCGGACTGGGCGACGCGGTGCGCTGGCAGGCCATGCAGGGCTTTACCTTCGAAGAAAATTTCACCACGGGTGAGCGGGTAATGCCCACTCACCACGTTGATGAAGGTGGATTTCCCCGAGCCGTTGGGGCCGAGCAGACCGAGGATTTCGCCTGGGAAGACTTGCAAGTCCAACGCGTCCACGGCCACCACACCGGTGAAGGCTTTGGTGAGCTGGCGGACTTCGAGAAGGGGTTGGGTTCCAATAGAAATGTCTCGCGTTGCCACCGCTTCCGTTCGCCCTGAGCCTGTCGAAGGGTCTTGCGAGCGTGATGGGGCTTCGACAGGCTCAGCCTGAACGGGGGACTTTTTTCGATCACTTTTGCCCTGCTTACGCTTGAACAAGTAACCCAAGATGCCATTCGGCATGAACAAAATCACCACCACCAAAATCACCCCCACAGCCGCTTTGCCTGCCAGCGGGTTATTGCCTGCGGTAAAGAAGTAGAGCAAACCGGTGATGAAAACCGCGCCCACCGCAGGCCCGGCCCAATGCCGTGTGCCGCCCAGCACGCTCATCAACACCACGGTGAGTGGCACGACGATGGTGAAGGTTTCGCCTGCGGTGACGTAAGACACAAACAGCGCGTGGATGCCACCGGCCAAACCCGCCAGCGCGCAAGAAATTCCGAAAGCTACCAGCTTGTATCGGTAGGTGGGCACACCCATGACTTCGGCCACATCCTCATCATCATGAATGGCAAACAAGCCCAGACCTAAACGTGAGACATAAATTTGGTAGGAGGTGAGCAGCGTCAACACCGCTGCGGCCAGTGCCATCAAGTACATCGAAGCCGATGGTGTAGGGCCAATGGCGGGAATTTTGACGCCGTTCAAAAAGATGCCAGGGCCGCCATCAATCGGTGTGTTGAGCACGATGGTGCCCACCACAAAAGTGACGGCGAGTGTGAGCAAGGCAAACAACTCGCCGCGCACCGATTTGACCCGGAACACCACCGCACCCAAGACCAAGCCCAGCAAGGCCGCTAGCGCGGCAGCGGCAGGCAGCGTCCAGAGAAAGGGCCAATGCAGTTTGGCGGTCAGATTGGCCGTGACGTACATGCCAATGCCAAAAAATGCGCCGTGACCAAACGAGAAATAGCCAGAGTAGCCCGACAAGATATTCCAGGACAGCGCCAACACCATCCAACTGCAAATCAGGTAGAGAAAGGACTCGTAAAACGCGGGCAGTTCCAGCCAGGGCACGCTGGCCAGGGCTGCGCCACCCAGCACAATGCCGACAATGGTTTTGTTCATGCTTTGATTCTTCCGGGCAGAAACAGCAGCACTACGATGAGCAGTGAGAACGACACAATCGGTGCCCAAGACGGGGCGGCCACCGCCATGGTGATGGCCTCACTCACGCCGATGATGACGCCCGCAACAAGTGGCCCCAACGGGCTGCCCAAGCCGCCTAACATGACGGCCGCAAACACCAC
>JANXSU010000160.1 GCA_025356545.1 Comamonadaceae bacterium | reverse complement strand
GTGCGAACCAAAGCCAAATTACGCGAGGCGGCCAATGAGCATATGGCGATGCTCGACAGAACCCCTGAACGGGTCATTGCCTACTTCCAGGATCGTCGGGTGCGTTATGCGGCTTAAGACTTCACCGGGCCGCAGCAATAGCTGACTTCAAAAGCGGTGATCGCAAGGAGCCCACCCGCATGGGCAGCATCGTGAAGTCCATGACTGAGGACGAAATGAAGCAGGCCGCGCAGTGGTTCTCCAGCCTCAAAGCTGGCCCCTGGGTCAAGGTGGTAGAGACAGACACCGTCCCCAAATCCTATGTCGGTAAAGGCCGCATGCGTTTTGTCGCACCCGGTAATGAAACCGAGCCACTCGGCTTGCGCGTTGTTGAGCTCCCCGAAGACCCCATCGCCGCGACCAAACGCGACCCTCGCTCCGGGTTCGTCGCCTATGTGCCCAAAGGCAGCGTTGCCAGAGGGGCTGCATTGGTGACCACGGGTGGTGCGGGCAAAACAATGGCCTGCGCGGCATGTCACGGAGCAGACCTCAAAGGCGTAGGTGATGTCCCCCGGATCGCGGGCATCTCGCCTCTATATGCGGCACGGCAGTTGCTCGGCCTCAAAAACGGTGACCGGGGCGGCGATTCCGCTGTGATGATGAAAGCGGTTACTGCCAATTTGGGTGAAGAAGAAATTGTGTCAATCGTGGCCTATCTGGCCACGCTGGCACCGTAGTCAAACGGGTTGGGAATCGACCGGTGGGCCACCGGTCGCCTACGACACAACATTTGCACGGCACTCGCCAGACAGAGTTACATATCAGCATGCATAGGCTGGCATGATCGGGGGTTGTACTGAAAGCTTTTTCCCAACCATGACCGACATCCAGACCGAGCCCGTAGTTACCCCCCCCACTGACGCGAATATTGAGGCCAGTGCCGCCCCAACCCCCGCTGAGAAACGCGCGCGACCCGCCAGGCCGAACGTCTTGCCGGTGCTGGAAAAACTCGCCGCCCTCTACCCGCACCTTTTCGGCGCGGTGTTCCGTCCGCTGAAGCGCGGTATTTTTCAAGACATGCTGGAGGCCCAGCCCGACAGCTTTGAGAAAGAATCGCTCAAAGACGCCCTGTCCACTCACACCCGCTCCACGCGCTACCTGGCATCGGTCGCGTCCGGCATGCCCAGGACTGATCTGCAAGGCCAGCCTGTTGAAGCCATGGCCCCAGAGCACGTCCACCACGCTCTATTGGAGGTGTTTCGCCGCCGCCAGGGGCGCGCCACTGAGGACCTGACACCTCAACTGCAAGCGCGCATCGTCCAAGCCATTGATGCATCCGGCCTGTCACCCGAGGCCTATGCCGAATTGGTGCGCGCACGAAACGAAGCCGCCAATGCCGTGCTCGACCAAGCCCTGAGCGACATCGCGCAACGCACCGCCAAAGACGAGGCCCTGCTGCGCGCGTTTGAGGCCAGTGGTCAGACGGTTGAAGCCTTTGCCGAGATGTACGGCATGAAGCTGGCCGTGGTGGCTGCGGCGCTCAAGCGGGCTCGCACACCTCTGGCCATTGCAGCAACGCCTGAGGCTTAAGCGCCATCAACCACGCATCAATCAAAACCGGGTCTTTGATGGTTTTGAGGGTTTGGTAGGCGACTTCTGCCTCGGGGAAGCGGCGGCGCAAGAAGTTGAGCCATTGTTTGAGTCGGCCTGGCTGGGCACGGGTGTCTAGCCGGGTGCACACGATGTGCCAAAAATCGAGCAGGTGGGGAATCAGTTGGGGCCAGGTGAGGGCTTGTGCAACCGCATCCCGAGAGGCGGTGTGCGCAGACGCCTTGATGGCCATCCCCAAGCCGGGATCCACCACCGCACCGCGCCCGATCATCAGCATCTCGCAGCCGGAGGCCTCTTGGCAGCGGTGGGCGTCGTCCACCGTCCAAATCTCGCCATTGGCAATCACCGGGATACTCACCACTGCACGAATGTCGGCAATGCGCTCCCAGTAGGCGGGTGGGCGGTAGGCCTGCGCTTTGGTGCGGGCGTGTACCACCAGCTCAGCCGCACCGCCGCTGGCAATGGCCTGCGCGCAATCCAGCGCCAGCGCGTCGTCGTGGTAGCCCAGGCGCATCTTGGCCGACACGGGCATGTGCGCAGGCACGGCGCGGCGCACAGCGGCCACGATGGCGTGAATCGTCTCGGGTTCCTTGAGCAGTGCCGCGCCACCGCCATGGCGGTTCACCACGTTGGCGGGGCAGCCGAAATTGAGGTCAATACCGTGCGGGCCCAGGCTGGCCAGTCGGGCGGCGTTATCGGCCATGCAAGTCGGGTCTGAGCCCAGTAGCTGCGCGCGCACCGGAACACCGGCCCAGGTGCGCCCCCCGTTGAGCAGCTCGGGCACGATGCGGGTGAACACGCGCTCGGGCAGCAACTGGTCCGTGATGCGAATGAACTCCGACACGCAGCGGTCAATACCGCCGACGCGGGTGAGCACATCACGCAACACAAAATCGAGCAGGCCCTCCATGGGCGCGAGCACGATCGTCATGATGTGCAAGGCTTCGACAAGCTCAGCACGAACGGAATGCTTCTATTCGACACTTTCGCTCAAACTGCCGCCAGCCGCCACAGCGATGTCACCTCGGCCGCCCGTGCGGCGTGAAGCGGGTCGCTGGTGTCTTGTGTTTTGGGGTGTTCGGCTTTCACGTCCATGCGCCCGGCCACCTTCAGGCCACCTGCCGCGATAGCCTCAAGCAGCTCGGTACGGGTGCGCAGACCCAGGTGCTCTGCAAAGTCCGACAAGATGAGCCAGCCCTCGCCGCCCGGTGCCAAGTGCGCGGCCAGGCCTTTGATAAAGCCCAGCAGCATGCGGCTGCCTTCGTCGTACACCGCGCCTTCCAGCGGCGAGTTGGGGCGTGCAGGCAGCCACGGTGGGTTGCAGACGATGACCGACGCCAAGCCCTCGGGGAACAAATCGGCCTGCATGACCTTGACCGGGGTGGTCAGGTGCAGGCGTTGCAGGTTGTCACGGGCGCAAGCCAGCGCACGCGGGTCTTGGTCGGTGGCCACCACTTGGTCAATCGTCGGGCGCAGTGACAGCACAGCGGCCAGTACGCCAGTGCCGGTGCCGATGTCAAAGGCCACCACTTTGGATTGTTTGGCGGCTGGCAAAGGGGCCTTGGCCACCAAGTCCACATACTCGCCCCGCACTGGAGAAAACACGCCGTAGTGCGGGTGAATGCGGTTCTTGGGTGGCTCGCCCAGGGCGGGGATTTCCACGCCGCGTTTGCGCCACTCATGCGCGCTGATGACGCCCATCAACTCACGTAGCGATGCCACAGCATTCCCCGCTTGTGGATCGGCTGCACCCCAGGCCTCGGTACAAGCCTGTTTGGCATCAGGCGCGCGGCGCAGGTCAATGCCGTAATCCGCGTCAAACTCAATCAGTAACATGCCCAGCACCCGCGCGCGTTGCGACTGAGCTTGGCGGTGCAGGTGAAAGGCTTGCCCGGCGGGCACACCCTGCTCAGCGGCCACAGCGGCCTTTTTGCGTGCGACTTTGGCTTGTTTCGACGCCTTGGGCGGCTTGTCGATGCGCCGCGCCAGGGCTTGCAGCAGTTGACGGGCGTTCTGAAAGTCGCCGCGCCACAGCAGGCCTGTGCCTTCGCACGCTAGGCGGTAAGCGCTGTCGGCGTTCATGGTGTCGTCGGCCAGCACAATGCGCTTAGGGGGCAGTGCGCCGCGCTCAGAGCGCCAGTGGGCGGAGTGGGCTTCGCCCTCCTCGTTCCAGCTCAGGGTGGACGGCAGATGGGCTGTGGTGGAAGTCGCGATAGGCATGAGAGTGGACGTGGGAGCAATTAATATCGGCATGAACAGGTACGAGTGGTGTGTACCCAAGTATCAACCCAAACTCAGATTCATCCTTTCACCATGACAAACAAGTCCTTTAGCGGTCTGGTCTATTCCACCGAGAGTGGCCGCATGTGCCCCGCGTGTCGCCAACCCATGGCGCAGTGCCAATGCCTGACTGCCGCGCAGACCAAGGTCGCAGCCGCTCAAGCGGCCTCCGATGGCGTGGTGCGGGTGCAGCGTGAGAGCAAGGGGCGTGGCGGCAAAAGCGTCACCTTGGTCAAAGGTTTGGTGATGGATGCTGCTCAACTCACTAAACTGGCCAAGCAGCTCAAGGCAGCTTGTGGCTCGGGCGGCACGGTGAAAGACGGCGTGATTGAGGTGCAAGGGGACCATGTTGAAACCGTCATGGCGGCGTTAGTAAAGCAGGGGCATCGCGTGAAGCGTGTGGGTGGCTAGGCGATGCAGAATCAGCACCCTATACCGAATATGCAATACGCACACAAGCAAAGTACACGAATGAACGCAAACCCCCCTTCACGCCGCCACCTGCTGTGCGCAGCCCTCGCCACCCTGGCCCTGCCCGCACTGGCGCAAGGCAACAAAATTTTAAAGATCGTCGTGCCCTTTGCCACCGGCGGCGCGAACGATGTGTTTGCACGCCAGATGGCCAAACTCTTGAGCGAAATCCGTGCACAAGCCGTAGTAGTTGAGAACAAACCCGGCGCAGGCGGCAATGTGGGTACGGAGCAAGTGGTGCGCAGCGTGGCTGATGGTGCAACGCTATTGCTGGGCCATACCGGCACGGTTTCCATCAACCCGGCGCTGTACGGCAATCTCAAGTTCGACACCCAAAAAGACTTGGTGCCTGTGGCCATGTTTGCCTCGTCCGCGTTGGTGTTGGTCGTGCCCGCATCGCTCCCGGCCAAAACCATTGAAGAATTGCTGGCCCTGGCCGCTGCCAAACCCGGTGGCTTCAACTACGGCTCCAGCGGCAATGGCACGGGTTCACACTTAAGCGGTGAGTTGCTGGCCTACAAGACCGGGGCCAAGCTCACGCACGTGCCCTACAAAGGCACAGCCCCCGCGTTAACCGATCTAGTGGGTGGGCAGGTGCAGTTCATGTTCAGCGTGATTCCCCCGGCCCTGGCGCTCATCAAGAGTGGCCGCCTGCGCGCGATTGCCGTCACCGGCAGCCAGCGCCTGGCCAGCATGCCTGACGTGCCCACCATGGGTGAATCCAGCCTACCCGGCCTGGCCTTGTTTGAAAGCTCACTCACCTACGGCCTGCTTGCGCCGCGCGGCACGTCTGAGGCCATCGTCAAAGAGTTATCAGCGCAGGTGCTCAAGGCCGCAGCAACAGCCGAGTTTCAGACTCGGCTCAGTGCCGAAGGCGCGGTGCTGCGGCTGGGCAACTCAAGCGAATACGTCGCACAAATCCGCAAAGAATCTGCCCAGTGGGCGGCCTTGATCAAACTGGCGGCAGTGACGGCCGAGTAGTGAAATCATTGCGATTCACAGGTTCTTCTTTTTAACCAATAATTGAACATTCCCAACTGAACTGGAAAACAAACATGAAAAGACGCGAAATTTTGAAAGCTGCCAGCTCCGTGGCCACTGCGGCCTTAGCGCCTGCACTGGCGCAAGCCCAAGACAAATACCCCAGTAAACCCATCACGTGGGTATGCCCCTATGCCGCCGGTGGCAATGCCGACTCACGCTCGCGCCAAGTGGCCAAGGCAATGAGCACGCTCCTAGGTCAGCCCATCATCATCGACAACAAGGCCGGTGCAGGCGGCAATATCGGCACCGAAGCCATTGCGCGCGGCAAAGCCGACGGCTACACCATCGGCATGGGCAACTTTGCCCCCTTGGCCGTGAACCAGTCCTTGTTCAAAAAACTCAATTTCGATCCTGCCACTGACCTGATGCCCATCTGCCTGATCGAGCGCGGCCCGCTGATTTTGATGGTGCGCAACGATTCGCCGTACAAGTCGGTCAAAGACGTCGTTGCAGCCGCAAAAGCTGCGCCGGGCAAGCTCAGCTACGCCTCGGGCGGCATTGGTGGATCGCACCACCTGAGCGGCGCATTGTTTGAAAACGCAGCAGGCATTGACATGATCCACGCCCCCTACAAAAGCGGCTCTGCGGGCGCCACCGACCTGATGGGCGGCCAAGTCCACATGATGTTTGAGCAGATGTACGCAGCCATGCCCTCCATCAAGGCCGGGCGTCTGCGCGCACTGGCCATCACCAGCAAAACCCGCTCACCCCTGGCCCCTGACATCCCCACCATGGCCGAGCAAGGCTTTCCCGCCGTTGAGGTGCTCAACTGGCAAGGCGTGATTGGCCCCAAAGGCATGTCGGCCGAGCTCATCGGCAAGCTCAACGCTGCTTGCAACAAAGCCCTGCAAGACCCCGATGTCAAAGAGAAAATTTTGAGCCAAGGTAACGAAGTCGGTGGCGGTACGCCGGAACAATTTGCAGCACTGATCAAAACCGAAGCCCCTCGCTGGGCCAAGGTGGTTCGGGACGCGAAAATTGTGCCGGAGTAAGAACCCAAGCATGAGTTCTTCTATTTTGGGTTAACCGCAGACTCAGTTTTGTTGAGCTAAGCAGCTCTCATCGTGCGTGCTCAATCTTCCAGCCGCACGTGCACGCTGGATGAGCTCCGGGCGCAGCTTGGCTGTGAGTTGCAGGCGCTGGTCGCGCCGCCAGCGCTCAATTTTGGCATGGTGACCTGAGAGTAAGGCCTCAGGTACGTTGCGGCCTTCCCAGTCTTCTGGGCGGGTGTAGTGAGGGCAATCCAGCAAGCCATCCAGCGCCGGATTAAAACTGTCGAGCTGATGACTCTCTTGGTCACTGAGTACGCCAGGTTGAAGGCGCGCTACCGCATCTAGCAGGGCGATGGCGGCAATCTCGCCCCCAGAGATTACAAAATCCCCAAGGCTGATCTGCTCATCCACATGCGCGTCGATAAAGCGCTGGTCGATGCCCTCATAGCGACCGCACACCAAAATGGCCCCGGAGCTACCTGCCCAGCGCTCGACCATGGTGTGGTTAAGCGGCTTGCCTAACGGTGAGAACAAAACCACCGGGGCCGTGTCGGCGCGCTGTGTGCGCACATGCTGCAAACAACGGGTCAGTGGCTCGGCCATCATGACCATGCCGGGGCCACCGCCAAAGGGACGGTCATCCACGCGACGGTAGTTGCCCTGCGCAAAATCACGGGGATTGTTCAAGCGCACATCCACCTGCCCCGACTCAAACGCACGCCGGGTAATGCCGACCGTGAGTTGAGGCGCAAAAAGCTCGGGAAACAGAGTTAAAACATCGAAGCGCATGAGGGTGCTCTGTGACTTCGCACGTGAAGTGCAAAATTCAGTAGTCGGGCTGCCAGTCCACCCGGATCTGGCGTGCGGTCAAATCTACGTCATCAACGTAGGCAGCAACAAAGGGGATCATGCGCTCTTGCGGCTTGGCGTCTTGCTCGTAAGCGATGACCAACACAGTCTGCGGCCCTGTAGAAATCAGCTCATGCACCTGGCCCAGCAAAAGGCCCTCACGGTTGACGACGTCCAGACCGATCAGATCGACCCAGTAATACTCGTCTTTATCAGCCGTGGGGAAGCTGGAGCGAGAGATGAAAATGCGCGCGCCTCGCAAGGCCTCAGCAGCGGTGCGATCCACCACCTCACGCGAGGTGGCCACAACCGTGCCGGAATGAATCTTGGCTTCTTGGATGGCAAGCTTGAGGACGCCAGAAAATGTTTTTAAACCTTTTTCAGCGGGCAGAAGAAACCAACGTTTGGAAGAAAAAAGCGCCTCGGGGTCAGTGCTGTAAGGTAGAACCTTGAACCAGCCCTTGATGCCCCAGGCATCTGCAATGCGCCCAACTTCGATGGCATCTGCTGGCAGTTCAGCAGCTTCGAGGTTGGGAATCATTGGATTAAATTAAGCAGCCTTCTTGGCGGCTTGGCTGATCAGACGCTCCACCGTAGGGGAAGCCTGAGCACCGACACCGCGCCAATACGTCAGACGATCCTGAGCGATGCGAATGCTTTCTTCGTTGGCGGTGGCGATAGGGTTGTAAAAACCAATGCGCTCAATGAAGCGACCGTCACGACGGTTGCGCTTGTCGGTCACGACAATGTTGAAGAACGGACGGGCTTTAGCGCCGCCACGGGAGAGTCGAATGACGACCATAATTAATCCTTTGGAAGCTGATCAAAATGACCAGCCATGAGAGCAAATAACCCAGTGCTTGAGACACGCGACTGACCACCCGGCCAGCGGCACACTGAATAGCCTGCTAGTGTAGCATTTTCAGACCCATGCGCCGCCAGCCAGCGGACCCAGACCATAATAAGACCATGCTTAAAAATAAAACTATTGCGGCTTGGCTCGCTTTACTGGGTGGCCCTTTGGGCCTGCACCGCTTTTACCTGTATGGCCTGGGAGACACCATTGGTTGGCTGCTGCCCATACCCACGGCGCTGGGCTGGTATGGCGTGCAAAGAGCTCAACATTTGGGTTTGGACGATCAGACCAGTTGGCTGCTGATTCCGTTACTCGGCTTTGCCATCGCTGCAGGCGCGCTGACCGCGATTGTGTACGGCCTGATGTCCCCAGAGAAATGGGGGGGGGGCTTCAATAGCAGCGCTGCGCCGGACCACTCCGCAGGTACGACCCACTGGTTGACCATCGGGGCCGTTGTTTGCGCCCTCTTGATCGGTACCACCGCATTGATGTCGAGCCTGGCCTTCAGCTTTCAGCGCTACTTTGAATACCAGGTGGAAGCCGCACGGGCCATCAGTCAAACGTCCAGCTCACCCTCAAAATAATTGCAAGCTGACCCAGTACGACACGATCGCCACAAATGCGCTGGCGGGGATCGTAAAAATCCAGGCCCAGACGATATTACCAGCCACGCCCCAGCGCACGGCACTGGCCCGGCGCGATGAGCCCACGCCAACGATGGCCCCGGTAATGGTGTGCGTGGTGGACACGGGTATGCCCATGGCCGTCGCGATGAACAGCGTGATAGCCCCACCGGTTTCTGCACAAAAACCACCTACAGGTTTGAGTTTTGTGATTTTTTGGCCCATGGTCTTCACAATGCGCCACCCCCCAAACATGGTGCCCGCACCAATGGCCATGTAGCAACTCACAACCGTCCAAGCCGGAGGCGATGTATCGCCTGCCGCGACATACCCCGTCGCGATCAACATCATCCAGATGATGCCAATCGTTTTTTGCGCATCATTACCTCCATGGCCCAAGCTATAGGCACCGGCCGAAATCAACTGAAGCCGTCGGAACCAGCGATCCACCCGCGAAGGCGTAGAGCGCCTGAACACCCAAGCCACGATCAACATCATCAAAGAACCCAAAAGAAAGCCCAGCAAAGGCGATACAAAGATAAAGATGACCGTCTTCAAAATGCCACCAGAGATCAAAGCTCCTGCACCTGCTTTGCCAATCACTGCACCCACAATACCTCCAATGAGTGCATGTGACGAGCTACTGGGAATGCCATAAAACCAGGTAATGAAGTTCCAAACAATGGCACCCACTAAGGCACCAAACACCACATGGGTGTCCACAATGCCAGGTTGCACAATGCCCTTACCAACGGTTGCTGCCACGCTCAAGTGGAAAATAAAGATGGCGACGAAGTTGAAAAAGGCCGCAAACAGTACGGCCTGCGCGGGCTTGAGTACGCCGGTGGAGACAACAGTGGCAATCGAGTTGGCCGCATCATGAAACCCGTTCATGAAGTCAAAAGCCAACGCCAAAAACACCAATAAAATCACCACCCAAAGGGCGGTTGGTACGGTTTCCATGCCTCAGTCCAATCGCTCAGGAGTTTTCGAGGACGATGCCCTCGATTAAATTGGCCACGTCTTCGCACTTATCGGTCACAGTCTCCAGCAACTCATAAATCGCCTTGAGCTTGATCACTTCCCTCACATCGGGCTCGGAGCGGAACAACTTGCTCATAGCCGTGCGCATCACGCGGTCAGCGTCAGACTCCAGGCGGTCAATCTCTTCGCAGGTCTTGAGCGCTGCTTCCGCCGTTTTGGGGTCAGCAATGCTGTCGAGCATATAGACCGCATCTTTGACCCGCTCGCAGCACTTCACGCTGAGTTCGGTCAAGCGGACGATTTCTTCCGTCATGTGGCGCACGTCATACAAGGCCATGGTTTCGGCCGAGTCCTGAATCAAATCCGCCACATCGTCCATGGTGTTGATGAGTGAATGAATCTGGTCGCGGTCAATCGGGGTGATGAACGTCTTATGCAGCGTTTTATTGACCTCGTGCGTGATGCGGTCTGCCGCTTGCTCGGCACTGTCCACATCCCGATTGAATTGCTCACGCAGATTAAGATCACCGTAGTGCGCCACAAGCTGGGAAAAAGCGCGCGCGGCTTCGACAATCCGATCCGCATGCTGATTGAACATCTCAAAGAAATTGCCATCACGTGGCATTAGTTTTGCAAACAGCATAGAGCCATCCTTATGGGTTGTTGGGGACATCGCTTGCGCACGACGTGTCGCTGTGAACTATCCCGAAATATCTAAACTTCATCAATAAAAAGCCCCCTTTGCACGTGGCAAGGGGGGCTTTCCCAAACCGGATGAAGGTGGATCCGGGCGTCGTGTTGATATAGAGTTTAAGCGCTCACGGTCTCCGCCACGTCTTTGTATTCCTGAATTTGGTCAAAATTCAGATACTTGTACACAGCAGCACCGTTCGTTGAGAGTACACCCATGTCGGCCAAATACTCGGCCTTGCTGGGGATGCGTCCCAGTTTGGAGGCAATGGCCGACAGCTCGGCCGAGGCCAGGTACACCTGGGTGTTTTTACCCAGACGGTTCGGGAAATTGCGGGTGCTGGTGGACATGACCGTGGCACCTTCTTTGACCTGCGCCTGGTTGCCCATGCACAGCGAGCAACCCGGCATTTCCATGCGCGCACCAGCAGCGCCAAAGACGCCGTAGTGACCTTCTTCGGTGAGCTGCTGCGCATCCATCTTGGTGGGCGGTGCCATCCAGAGCTTGACCGGCATGTCCTTTTTGCCTTCCAGCAACTTGCTGGCAGCACGGAAGTGGCCGATATTGGTCATGCACGAACCGATGAACACTTCGTCGATCTTGGCACCGGCCACGTCAGACAGGGTCTTGGCGTCGTCCGGGTCGTTCGGGCAGCAGACGATGGGCTCGTTGATCTCGCTCATGTCAATCTCGATCACGGCGGCGTACTCGGCATCGGCGTCGGCTTTGAGCAGATCGGGCTTGGCCAACCAAGCTTCCATCGCCTTAATACGGCGTCCAATGGTGCGTGCGTCGGCATAGCCCTGAGCAATCATGTTCTTGAGCAACACGATGTTGGAGTTGATGTACTCGATGATCGGTTCTTTGTTCAACTGCACGGTACAACCGGCAGCCGAGCGCTCAGCCGATGCATCTGACAGCTCAAACGCCTGCTCAACCTTCATATCAGGCAAACCTTCGATTTCCAGAATGCGACCCGAGAAGATGTTGATCTTGCCGGCTTTTTCCACCGTCAAATGACCTGCCTTGATGGCGTACAGGGGAATCGCATGCACCAGATCACGCAGTGTGACGCCGGGCTGCATCTTGCCTTTGAAGCGCACCAATACCGACTCAGGCATGTCCAGTGGCATCACGCCAGTGGCGGCAGCAAAAGCCACCAGTCCAGAGCCTGCGGGGAAGCTGATGCCGATGGGGAAACGGGTGTGGCTGTCGCCACCCGTGCCAACCGTGTCAGGCAGCAGCATGCGGTTGAGCCAGGAGTGGATGATGCCGTCGCCCGGCTTGAGAGAGATACCGCCACGGTTGCTCATGAACTGGGGCAGTTCATGGTGCATCTTCACGTCCACCGGCTTGGGATAAGCCGCTGTGTGGCAGAAGGACTGCATGACCAAATCAGAGCTAAAGCCCAGGCAGGCCAAGTCTTTCAGCTCATCGCGCGTCATGGTGCCAGTGGTGTCTTGGCTGCCCACGCTGGTCATCTTGGGTTCGCAGTAGGTGCCGGGGCGCACGCCCTTGCCTTCGGGCAGACCACAAGAGCGACCCACCATTTTTTGCGCAAGGGTAAAACCCTTGGTGCTGGCAGCCGGGTTGTGCGGCAGGCGGAACAATGTGCTGGCGGGCAGGCCCAGCGCTTCACGTGCCTTGGCGGTCAAACCGCGACCGATGATGAGGGGAATGCGCCCACCCGCACGCACCTCGTCAAACAGAACTTCATTGCGCACCTCGAACTCGGCAATCACCTTGCCGTCTTTGAGTGCTTTGCCGTCATAGGGGCGCAGTTCCACCACGTCGCCCATGGCCATCTGGCTCACGTCCAGCTCAATCGGCAACGCGCCGGAGTCTTCCATGGTGTTGTAGAAAATCGGGGCAATCTTGCTGCCCAAACACACACCGCCGAAGCGCTTATTGGGCACAAAGGGAATGTCTTCACCCGTCCACCACAGCACCGAGTTGGTAGCCGATTTGCGGCTGGAACCCGTACCCACCACATCGCCCACATAAGCGACCAAATGACCCTTGGCGCGCAGGTCTTCCATGAATTTGACCGGGCCGCGCTTGCCGTCTTCCTCGGGCGTGATGCCGGGGCGGGCATTTTTGTGCATGGCCAAGGCGTGCAGAGGGATGTCGGGGCGACTCCAGGCGTCAGGGGCTGGGCTCAGGTCATCGGTATTGATCTCGCCGGCCACTTTGAAGATGCTCAGCGTGATGCTTTGGGGCACTTCGGGGCGGCTGGTGAACCACTCGGCATCGGCCCAGCTTTGCAGCACGGCTTTGGCGTGAGCATTGCCTTTGTCGGCTTTTTCCTGCACGTCATGGAACTGGTCGAACATGAGCAGGGTTTTCTTCAGCGCTTGAGCAGCGACTGCCGCCACGGCTTCATCGTCGAGCAGATCAATCAAAGGCGTCAGGTTGTAGCCACCCAGCATGGTGCCAAGCAGTTCTGTGGCTTTCTCGCGGCTGATCAAGGTGCATTTTTCAGTGCCATGGGCCACAGCAGCCAGGTAGCTGGCTTTGACCTTGGCGGCGTCGTCCACGCCTGCGGGAACGCGGTAGGTGATCAGTTCCACCAACAGGGCTTCTTCGCCTTGGGGTGGGTTCTTCAGCAGATCAATCAGCTCGCCGGTTTGCTTGGCCGTCAAAGACAGCGGAGGGATGCCCAGGGCGGCGCGCTCGGCAACATGGTCACGGTAGGTATTCAACATTTCGTTTCTCCAGTGAGTCAAAAAATAAAGGTCTTAGGGTTAAGAAAAAATCTTCAAGTGGCCATTGCAGCAGGCACAACAACAGGTACAGCCACGGGCGCAAACCAGTGCTGCACTTCGATGGGCAAGTGTTGTCCAGTCTGATACGCGCGTTCAATCAACTGCCAGTAGAGCCGATAGCTCGCCCGGTCATGCAAATGACCCTTAAAGCTGATGGGAGCCCAATCCACCTTTTCGGCAGCCATGATGATTTGTGTAGCAATTTCCAACTCCGCCTCGCTTGGCGCAAACGCGGCCAAGATGGGGCGGATCTGGCTGGGGTGAATGCTCCACATGCGGGTGTAGCCAAATTCGCGGGTTGCGCGCAGGGCTGCGGCCTGCATGGCTGCCGTATCGCTGAACTCGGTGACCACGCAGTGCGATGGCACCTTGCCGTGCGCGTGGCAGGCTGAGGCAATCTCCAACTTGGCGCGCACCACCAGAGGATGGGTGAACTGCCCCGCAACACCCATGCCCGCCGCAGGAATGGCACCACCATGGGCCGACACAAAATCCATCAAACCAAAGCTGATGGACTGCACACGCGGATGCGCGGCAATGTCAAACGAGCGATGCACGGCAGCAGGCGATTCAAGCAGCACATGCAACGGCAAATGCGATGCACCCGCCGCTGCCAGCGCACGCTCGGCCAGCTGCAAATCCGCCACAGTTTCAACCTTGGGGATCATGATGTGCGCCAAGCGCTGACCTGCTTTACCCGCAATCTGAGCGATGTCCGCCTCAAACGAGGAGTGATCGACCGGGTGAACGCGAACGGCCACACGCGCACCTACCTCAGCCCCCAGCACCAGTTCAGTCACCAGTGCGGCGTGCTCGACTTCACCACCCGCAGGTGCGCCGTCTTCACAGTCCAGAGTGACATCGAAGACGCAAGCACCAAATTCAGCCGTCATCTCGGCCTGCAGTTGCAGGCTCTTTCGCATGCGCGCCTCGACGCCGCTGTAGTGGTCACAGACGGGCAAAAATCCCGCAGTGGCCTGAGCGCCCAGAAGAACTTTGCGCGGATGCTGAGTTTTCACCGGGATTCCTAAGGATTACAAAAGGTGGGCAACGCCAGCCTGCTCGTCTTGCAACTCTTTGAGCGTCTTGTTGATGCATTCCTGGCTGAACGCGTCAATAGGCAGGCCTTCAACCAGCGTGTACTCGCCGTTGGCACAGGTGACGGGGAAGCCAAACATGGTGTCCTTAGGGATGCCGTATTGGCCGTCCGACGCAAAGCCCATGGTGACCCATTTGCCGTTGGTACCCAAAGCCCAGTCGCGCATGTGGTCGATGGCGGCATTGGCAGCCGATGCGGCGGAAGACAAGCCACGCGCTTCAATGATGGCTGCGCCACGCTTGCCAACGGTGGGCAAGAAGGTGTTGGCGTTCCAGTCTTGGTCGTTGATCATGTCCTTGACCGAAGCGCCGCCAATGGTGGCGAAACGGTAATCGGCGTACATGGTGGGTGAGTGGTTGCCCCAGACGCACAGTTTTTCGATGTCAGCCACGGCCTTGCCGGTTTTGGCGGCGATCTGGCTGGCAGCGCGGTTGTGGTCTAGGCGCAGCATGGCGGTGAAGTTACCGCGCGTGAGGTCAGGCGCGCTCTTCATGGCGATGTAGGCGTTGGTGTTGGCAGGGTTGCCCACCACCAGCACTTTGACATCACGGCTGGCCACGGCGTTCAGGGCTTTGCCCTGGGCGGTGAAAATTTGACCGTTGATGGCCAACAGTTCAGCGCGCTCCATACCGGCTTTGCGGGGCATGGAACCCACGAGCAAGGCGTAGTCAGTGTCTTTGAAGGCGGTCATGGGATCGCTATGGGCTTCCATGCCGACCAGCAGAGGGAAGGCGCAGTCTTCGAGCTCCATCATCACGCCCTTGAGCGCTTTTTGCGGGCCTTCAACTGGCACTTCCAGCAACTGCAAGATGACGGGTTGGTCTTTGCCCAGCATTTCGCCAGAGGCAATGCGGAACAAAAGAGCGTAGCCAATTTGGCCAGCAGCACCAGTAACAGCAACGCGAACGGGTTTTTTAGTCATCTTGAAAGCTCCAGAAAGTTGATTAGGAAAAGACGGATAAGCGGCTGGCGAATGGCTCAAGCCAGACGCAACAAAACAGCCGCAGAGTTTACCCGCGAATCGGTGAAAACGTCAATTTGTCTTATGTCTTATATAAGTTATGATGCCCGACTTAAGGACTTTTCCATATCCACTCCGTCATGAATTCAGCGTCACCCTCTGTTGTGGACCCCAAGGTTCCAAGTTCAGAAATCGTCACGCCCGCCTTTAGCCCCCTGTATAGGCAAATCAAGGGGCTGATCATGCAGGGTTTGCAGTCCGGCGACTGGCGTCCCGGTGAATCCATCCCCAGCGAAATGGATTTAGCCGCCCGCTACCACGTCAGCCAAGGCACAGTACGAAAAGCCATTGACGAACTGGCGGCTGAGAACCTGTTGATCCGCAGACAAGGCAAAGGTACTTTCGTTGCCACGCACGCCGAGCACCACGTGCAGTACCGCTTCCTCAAACTAATGCCGGACAACGGTGACACTCAAAGCGAAGGCCCGGCGCAGCGCGAGATCATCGACTGCAAAAAACTCCGCGCCAGCGCTGAGATCGCCCGTGCCCTGGCGCTGCGCACCGGCGACAGCGTGCTGCAAGTGCGGCGCGTGCTCTCGTTTGCGGACACACCCACCATTTTGGAAGACCTGTGGCTGCCTGCCAACCCATTCAAAGGCCTGACGGCAGAGCGACTCAGCCAGTACCACGGCCCCATGTACGCCCTGTTTGAAACCGAATTTGGCGTGCGCATGGTGCGCGCTGAAGAGAGAATCCGCGCCGTTATGCCCGACGATTTGCAGTGTCAATTGCTCAAGATCGACACCACAACGCCACTGCTCAGCGTCGAGCGCATCGCCTACACCTACAACGACGCGCCCATGGAACTGCGACGCGGCCTGTACCTGACGGGCACCCACCACTACCACAACGAACTGAACTGAAACTTTTGAATTACCCGTTTTTAACGCGATTATTTCAAAGAAAAATAAAAAAACCCCGCTCTCCAATTGCTGCACTGCAATAGAATTTAGCGTTAACCCTCACCAATTTTCAAGTGGTTCCATCCAAGAAAGCTCAACCATGACTGAACTTGCCAGCGCCACCCGACCCAAGCGGCCAGAATTTCGCAATATCAACGCACTGACAGATTTGCCCAGCTATCGATTGCCGGTCGCAGGTATCGTGTCCATCTTGCATCGCATCAGCGGCGCACTCATGTTCATATTGTTGCCCTTCATCATCTGGTTATTCGACAAGTCGCTGAGCTCTGAAATTTCATTCGCCAAATTCTCTGCTGCATTTAATGTGGGCCTGTGGGTGTTTCCGGGCTTCATCATCAAGTTGGTGGTACTGACCCTGATCTGGGCCTATTTGCACCACTTGATCGCGGGTCTGCGCCACCTCTGGATGGACATCAACCACGACGCCGTCAGCAAAGAGTTTGGCAAAACCTCTGCCGTGGTCACGCTGGCGTTGAGCCTGAGCCTGTCTGCGATCCTGGGTGCCAAGTTGTTTGGCCTTTACTAACCCCCAAGAGACACATCATGACTGTTAACTACGGCTCCAAACGCACCGTTGTCGGTGCCCATTACGGACTGCGCGACTGGCTCGGCCAACGCGTCACAGCGGCATTGATGGCCCTGTTCACACTGCTCGTGCTCGCGCAAGTCTTGCTCACTCGTGGCCCTATCGGCTATGAGAGCTGGGCCGGCATTTTTGCCGCCCAGTGGATGAAGGTTTTGACCTTCACCGTCATCATCGCGCTGGCCTACCACGTGTGGGTCGGCATGCGCGACATCTGGATGGACTACATCAAGCCCGTCTCGATCCGCCTGTCGCTGCAAGTATTCACCCTGGTCTGGCTGGCAGCATGTGCTGGCTGGGCTGTTCAAGTCCTGTGGAGGCTGTAATTCATGTCGAACAACAATTCCGTTAGCAAACGCAAATTTGACGTTGTCATCGTCGGAGCCGGTGGCTCTGGCATGCGCGCCTCGCTGCAACTGGCCCGCGCGGGCCTGAATGTGGCCGTGCTCTCCAAAGTCTTCCCGACCCGCTCGCACACCGTGGCGGCGCAGGGCGGCATCGGTGCCTCGCTGGGCAATATGAACGAGGACAACTGGCACTTCCACTTCTACGACACCGTCAAGGGCTCCGACTGGCTCGGCGACCAAGACGCTATCGAGTACATGTGCCGCGAAGCCCCCAAGGTCGTCTATGAGCTGGAGCACATGGGTATGCCATTTGACCGCAACCCAGACGGCACGATTTACCAGCGCCCATTTGGTGGCCACACCGCCAACTACGGCGAAAAGCCCGTGCAACGCGCTTGCGCCGCCGCTGACCGCACCGGCCACGCCATGCTGCACACGCTGTACCAGCAAAACGTGCAGGCGCGCACCCAGTTCTTCGTCGAATGGCTGGCGATGGACTTGATCCGCGACGCTGATGGCGACGTGGTCGGCGTGACCGCCATTGAGATGGAAACCGGCGAGACGCATATTTTTGAAGCCAAGACCACGCTGCTGGCCACCGGTGGTGCAGGCCGTATTTTTGAAGCCTCCACTAACGCCTTCATCAACACAGGTGATGGCCTGGGCATGGCCGCCCGTGCAGGCATCCCGCTGGAAGACATGGAGTTTTGGCAATTTCACCCCACCGGCGTGCACGGTGCTGGTGTGCTGCTGACCGAAGGCTGCCGAGGCGAAGGCGCGATTTTGCGCAACAGCAATGGCGAACGCTTCATGGAGCGCTATGCCCCCGCCTACAAAGACCTGGCCCCGCGCGACTACGTATCGCGCTGCATGGATCAAGAGATCAAGGAAGGCCGTGGCTGTGGCCCCAACAAGGACTACATCAACCTCGACATGACCCACTTGGGTGCTGACACCATCATGAAGCGTCTGCCTTCGGTGTTCGAGATTGGCCACAACTTTGCCAATGTCGATATCACCAAAGAGCCGATCCCCGTCGTGCCCACCATCCACTACCAAATGGGTGGCATTCCAACCAATATCAACGGCCAAGTGGTCACGCAAAATGCCGCAAATGAGAGCGTGGTCGTTAACGGCTTGTACGCCGTGGGCGAATGCTCCTGCGTGAGCGTGCACGGCGCGAACCGCCTGGGCACCAACTCGCTGCTGGACTTGCTGGTGTTTGGCCGCGCTGCAGGCAATCACATTGTAGAGTTCAACAAAACCGCCCAGCACAAGCCACTGCCTGCCGATGCCGCCGACAAAACCCTGGCCCGCATTGCACGGCTGGATAAGGCCACCGACGGCGAGTACGCGCAAGTTGTGGCCGACGACATTCGCGCCACCATGCAGCAGCACGCCAGCGTGTTCCGCACCCAGAAGCTCATGGACGAAGGCGTGGCCAAAATGGCGGCGCTGCGTAAGCGCGTCAACGCCATCGGCCTCAAAGACAAGTCCAAGATTTTCAACACCGCGCGCATTGAAGCCCTCGAAGTTGAAAACCTGATTGAAGCCGCAGAGGCCACCATCGTCTCAGCCGCTGCCCGCCATGAGAGCCGTGGTGCCCACACTGTGGACGACTACGCCGACACGCCCGAGCACCCCAATGGCCGCAACGACGCAGAATGGCACAAGCACACGCTGTGGCACAGCGAGGGCAACCGCCTGAGCTACAAGCCGGTTCAAATGAAACCACTGACCGTCGAGTCAGTGCCGCTCACCGTTCGATCCTTCTAAAAATAAGCGGGAATCCCCATGACCAAACGCACTTTCCAGATTTATCGCTACGACCCGGATACCGACGCCAAACCCTACATGCAAACCATCGAGGTCGAACTCGACGGTACAGAACGCATGTTGCTTGACGTGTTGATGAAGCTCAAAGCGGTGGACCCCAGCATCTCCTTCCGCCGCTCCTGCCGCGAAGGCGTGTGCGGCTCTGATGCGATGAACATCAACGGCAAAAACGGTCTGGCCTGCCTGACCAATATGCTCTCGCTCAAGGGCACCATCGTGCTCAAGCCGCTGCCCGGCCTGCCCGTGGTGCGTGACTTGATCGTGGACATGACGCAGTTTTTCAAGCAGTACAACTCGATCAAACCCTACCTGATCAACGACAACCGCCCGCCCGAAAAAGAACGCCTGCAAAGCCCCGAAGAACGCGACGAACTCAACGGCTTGTACGAGTGCATTCTCTGTGCGTCATGCTCCACCAGCTGCCCGAGTTTTTGGTGGAACCCGGACAAGTTTGTCGGCCCCGCTGGCCTGCTGCAAGCCTACCGCTTCATTGCCGACAGCCGTGACGAAGCTACGGCAGAGCGCCTGGACAACCTGGAAGACCCCTACCGCCTGTTCCGCTGCCACACCATCATGAATTGCGTCGATGTTTGCCCCAAAGGTTTGAACCCCACCAAGGCGATTGGCAAGATCAAAGAGATGATGGTGGCACGGGCGATTTAAGCCCCGCCACTGAAATGCCGATGGAGCACGAACTGATCGATGAAAGAGCCCTGAGCAAGCTGAAGTGGCGCTGCCGCCGTGGCCTGCTGGAAAACGATCTCTTCATTGACCGGTTTTTCCGAAAATACGAATCCTCGCTGACTGTTAGACAGTCCGAGGGTTTGATGGCCTTGATGGACTTGAGCGACAACGACTTGCTGGACCTGCACCTGGGTCGCCAGTCGCTGGTGCAAGTCGATGCGAAGCTTGATAGTGCCGAAATCCATGAAGTTTTGAAAATGTTAAGAGAAACCTACTGAAAGGCTAGAAATGAAACTCGCTGATACCAAAGCCACCCTGTCGTTCAGTAACGGCACGCCCAGCATCGACCTGCCTGTCTACCAAGGCAGCATCGGCCCAGACGTTGTGGACATCCGAAAACTTTATGGACAAACCGGCTTGTTCACCTACGACCCAGGTTTTCTCTCGACCGCTTCTTGTCAATCGGCAATCACTTACATTGACGGTGACAAAGGAGAACTGCTCTACCGCGGTTATCCCATTGAACAGTTGGCTACCCAGTGCGACTTTCTTGAAACCTGCCACTTGTTGCTTTACGGTGATCTGCCCAACACCCAAGCCAAGGCGGACTTCACCAAGCGCGTGACCAACCACACCATGGTCAACGAGCAGATGCAGTTTTTCCTGCGTGGCTTTCGCCGTGACGCGCACCCCATGGCCATCATGACCGGCTTGGTGGGTGCCCTGTCGGCCTTCTATCACGACAGCACCGACATCAACAACCCGGAGCACCGTGAAATTTCGGCCATCCGCTTGATTGCCAAGATGCCGACCTTGGTCGCCATGGCCTACAAGTACAGCGCCGGCCAGCCCTTCATGTACCCGAAGAACGAGCTGAGCTATGCCGGTAACTTCTTGCACATGATGTTTGCCACTCCGTGTGCTGAGTACAAAGTCAGCCCCGTGCTAGAGCGCGCCCTTGACCGCATCTTCATCCTGCACGCTGATCACGAGCAAAATGCCTCCACATCCACCGTGCGCCTGTGCGGCTCCTCTGGCACCAACCCGTTTGCCGCCATTGCCGCCGGCGTCGCCTGCCTGTGGGGTCCTGCGCACGGCGGTGCGAATGAGGCCTGCTTGAACATGCTCGAAGACATCCAGCGCCAAGGTGGCGTAGCCAAAGTGGCTGAGTTCATGGAAAAGGTCAAGGACAAAAACTCCGGCGTCAAGCTCATGGGCTTTGGGCACCGCGTTTATAAAAACTATGATCCCCGCGCCAAGCTCATGCAGGAAACATGCAAGGAAGTTCTGGCCGAACTGGGCCTGGAAAACGACCCCCTGTTCAAGCTGGCCATGGCGCTGGAAAAGATTGCACTCGAAGACGACTATTTCGTCTCGCGCAAGCTCTACCCGAATGTCGATTTTTACTCCGGCATCGTGCAGCGTGCCATCGGCATTCCGACCGGCCTGTTCACCGCTGTATTCGCCCTAGCCCGCACTGTGGGTTGGATCGCGCAGCTCAACGAGATGATCAGCGACCCCGAGTACAAAATCGGTCGTCCGCGTCAACTGTTCACCGGCTCCGCACACCGCGAAGTCAAGCCACTGGCCAAACGCTGATCTGTGGATTTCATCCCCAGTGCCGATGAACTTAAACGTATCACGGCACCCACCTCACCCATCACACCTTGCAGTTGCGGCCTAGGCCTTTGCACGGGCTGGGAGAGCCTGAGTGAAGACCGCTGGCCCAAAGCCAGCGTTACGCCCCTGGGCACCTTGCGTGACCCAGACCTCTACGAGCCCACCTTTGAGGAACACCACCCCGAAGGGACACGCTACGCATCTGCTGCCGCACCGGTGGCCATCAAGTTCTTTCCCTACAACCGCGCCGAGGTCTGGCACTGCACGCAATGCCAGCGGCACTTGATGCGCTACACCGAGTTTGGTGGCTACTACGTCGATCACCGGGTACGGGAGCTCGCACCTCAGCTCACGATCACCGATTGAAGAATAAAATAGACGATCGGCCAATCATCCGCACCAGGAATACCTAGGAACACGACATGGGACGCACTCTTTACGACAAAATTTGGGACGAACACGTCGTCCATTCTGAAGAAGACGGCACCGCCATCCTCTACATTGATCGCCACCTGGTGCATGAAGTCACCAGCCCACAAGCGTTCGAAGGTCTGCGCCAGGCCCATCGCAAAGTGTGGCGCATCAGCTCCATCGTGGCCACTGCCGACCACAACACGCCCACGACTGACTGGGATCTGGGCTACGACGGCATTACCGACCCAATCAGCAAAGAACAAATCACCACGCTAGACAGCAATATCAAAGAGTACGGCGCGGCCGCCTTCTTCCCCTTCTTGTCCAAGCGCCAAGGCATCGTGCACGTGATTGGCCCCGAAAACGGTGCCACCCTGCCCGGCATGACTGTCGTGTGCGGTGACTCGCACACCTCTACCCACGGCGCCTTTGGCGCGTTGGCGCACGGCATCGGCACCAGCGAAGTCGAGCACGTGCTGGCCACCCAAACGCTGCTGGCTAAAAAAGCTAAAAATCTGCTCATCCGGGTGAACGGCACGCTCAATAAAGGCTGCACCGCCAAAGACATCGTGCTCGCGATCATCGGCAAAATTGGCACGGCAGGCGGCACCGGTAGCACGATTGAGTTCGCCGGTTCGGCCATTCGCGCGCTCAGCATGGAAGGCCGCATGACGGTGTGCAATATGGCCATCGAAGCAGGGGCGCGTGCGGGTTTGATCGCGGTGGATGAAAAGACGATTGAGTACGTCAAAGGTCGTCTGCTGTCCCCTGGCACCGATCCTATCTCTGGCAAATTCATTGGCGGTGTGGAGTGGGATCAGGCCGCAGCCTACTGGAGCACATTGCACTCCGACGCCGATGCGCACTTTGACGCGGTGGTGGAACTGGATGCAACTCAAATCCTGCCGCAAGTCACCTGGGGCACATCGCCCGAAATGGTGCTGGGCATTGATGCTCGCGTGCCCGACCCAGACAAAGAAAAAGACGACAACAAGCGCAGCGCGATTGAGCGTGCGCTCACCTACATGGGTCTGCAACCCGGCAAGGCTTTGAACGATATTTTTGTGGACAAAGTCTTCATCGGCTCGTGCACCAACAGCCGCATTGAAGACATGCGGGAAGCCGCTGCGTTGGTGAAAAAGCTTGGCCTCAAGGTTGCCAAAAACGTCAAGCTGGCACTGGTTGTGCCCGGCTCTGGTTTGGTGAAAGAACAGGCCGAACGCGAAGGCTTGGACAAGATTTTTGTGGCGGCTGGCTTTGAGTGGCGCGAGCCCGGTTGCTCCATGTGCTTGGCCATGAACGCCGACCGGCTAGAGCCCGGCGAGCGCTGCGCATCCACCAGCAACCGCAATTTCGAAGGCCGTCAGGGTGCAGGTGGCCGCACCCACCTGGTCAGTCCGGCTATGGCCGCTGCCGCTGCGGTGCACGGTCATTTTGTTGACGTTCGTAAATTCGCATGACTGACTTTGCTAAGGAACTGATGATGAAAACAACCATCGTGCTGATAACACTGTCTTTGACATTTGCCCTGTTGGGCTGCAATACCGTCAAGGGAATGGGGCAAGATCTTCAAAAAGCTGGCGAGAAAATTGAGGGGGCCGCTAAAAAATGAAATCATTCTCCTTACACCAAGGTCTAGTTGCTCCTATGGATCGTGAAAACGTCGATACAGACGCTATCATCCCTAAGCAGTTTTTAAAGTCCATCAGGAAGACCGGCTTTGGCCCTAATCTGTTTGACGAGTGGCGCTACCTAGACGCAGGCTACCCAGGCCAGGACCCGACCAGCCGCAAGCCTAATCCGAACTTTGTGCTGAACCAGCCGCGCTATGCTGGCGCATCCATCTTGTTGGCTCGCAAAAACTTTGGCTGCGGCTCTTCACGTGAGCACGCGCCTTGGGCGCTGGACCAGTACGGCTTTCGCGCCGTCATCGCCCCCAGCTACGCCGACATTTTCTTCAACAACAGCTTCAAAAACGGCCTGCTGCCCATCGTCTTGCCTGAATCCACCATCAGCCAGTTGTTTGATGAATGCTTGGCCTTCCCCGGCTACACCTTGACGGTGGATCTGGAGCGCCAAGTGATCGTTAAACCACAAGGCGAAGAAATTCCGTTTGCCGTAGAAGCCTTCCGCAAATACTGCTTGCTCAACGGCTTTGACGACATCGGCCTGACACTGCGCCAGTCCGACAAAATCGCCGCCTTTGAAGCCAAACGTCTGGCACAAAAGCCTTGGCTGTCGCACAGTGTTGTTTCGGCCTAGATTTCACTGTCAACTCGGGCTATAGCCCTTTATCTACGAGCGTAACAAGCTATTTATTTAATAGCAAATTGAAACCAAAATAATGAAAATTGCAGTTCTACCGGGTGACGGCATCGGCACCGAAATCGTCGCTGAGGCCATCAAAGTCCTCAAAGTCCTCGACCTCCCCTTCGAGATGGAAACCGCCTTGGTCGGTGGTGCCGCCTACGAGGCGCACGGCCACCCCCTGCCCGAGTCCACCCTTAAGCTCGCCCAGGCGTCTGACGCCGTGCTGTTCGGTGCGGTGGGCGACTGGAAGTACGACACGCTGGATCGCCCGCTGCGCCCTGAGCAAGCCATCCTGGGTCTGCGTAAAAACATGGGGCTGTTCGCCAACTTCCGCCCTGCCATTTGCTACCCCCAATTGGTCGATGCTTCCAGCCTCAAACCCGAACTGGTCGCGGGCCTGGATATCCTCATCATCCGCGAGCTGACGGGTGATATTTACTTTGGCCAGCCGCGTGGTCGCCGTGTCGCCACCGATGGGCATTTCCCCGGCGCGGAAGAAGCCTTTGACACCATGCGCTACAGCCGCCCGGAGATCGAGCGCATTGCCCATGTGGCCTTTCAAGCCGCGATGAAGCGCGACAAACGCGTCACCAGCGTGGACAAGGCCAATGTGCTGGAGACCTTTCAGTTCTGGAAAGACATCGTCACAGAAATCGGTTTGCAGTACCCCGAAGTGACTTTGGATCATATGTACGTGGACAACGCCGCCATGCAACTGGTGCGTGCGCCCAAGCGCTTTGACGTGGTGGTCACCGGCAATATGTTTGGCGACATCCTGAGTGACGCCGCCGCCATGCTGACAGGCTCCATAGGCATGCTGCCCTCGGCCAGTTTGAACTCAAAAAATCAAGGCCTGTACGAGCCCAGCCACGGCAGCGCGCCCGACATTGCGGGCAAAGGCATTGCCAACCCGCTGGCCACGATTTTGTCGGCGGCCATGATGCTGCGCTTCTCACTGAACCAAGCCGCTGCCGCAGACCGCATTGAAGCGGCTGTGTCGAAAGTCCTTGATTCAGGCTTGCGCACGACCGACATCTGGTCTGAAGGTACGACCCGCGTGGGCACGACAGCGATGGGCGACGCCGTGGTGGCCGCACTTGCAAAATAAGAAGGTGAAATCATGAACCTAGTGGGATTGGTGGGTTGGCGTGGCATGGTCGGCTCGGTCTTGATGGACCGCATGCAGGCCGAAGGTGACTTTGGTTTGATCGAACCAATGTTTTTTTCCACGTCTAACGCGGGCGGCAAAGCTCCTGAGATGGCCAAGAACGAAACCACACTGCAAGACGCCTTCAATATCGACGCGCTCAAGCGCTGTGACATCATCATCACCGCCCAGGGCGGCGACTACACCAGTGAAGTCTTCCCCAAGCTGCGATCCTCAGGCTGGACTGGCCACTGGATCGACGCCGCATCCACCCTGCGCATGAACGACGACGCAGTCATCGTCTTGGATCCGGTCAACCTGAACGTCATCCAAGACGCGCTGGCCAAGGGTGGCAACAACTGGGTCGGTGGCAACTGCACGGTGAGCTGCATGCTGATGGGCGTGGGCGCGCTGTACAAAGCCGGTCTGGTCGAGTGGATGAGCACGCAGACCTACCAGGCCGCGAGCGGTGGCGGCGCGCAGCACATGCGCGAGCTACTCACGCAGTACGGCACGCTTAATGCCGAAGTCAAAGCGCTGCTGGACGACCCCAAAAGTGCCATCCTCGAAATTGATCGCAAAGTCATTGCCAGGCAACGGAGTTTGAGCGCTGCTGAGACAGCCAATTTTGGCGCGCCCTTGGGTGGCTCACTGATTCCCTGGATTGACAAGGATCTCGGCAATGGAATGTCCAAGGAAGAGTGGAAAGGCATGGCCGAGACCAACAAGATTTTGGGCCAGGGCGCAGGCTTTGATACCGCTGCCATTCCCGTGGATGGTTTTTGCGTGCGCGTAGGTGCCATGCGCTGCCACAGCCAGGCCTTGACCTTCAAGCTGAAGAAAGATGTGCCCGTGGCCGATATCGAAGCCATGATCGCGGCTGACAACCCCTGGGCGAAAGTGGTGCCCAACACGCGTGAGGCGACGATCAAGGACCTGACGCCCGTGGCCGTGACCGGCACCATGACGATCCCCGTGGGCCGTATTCGCAAACTGGCCATGGGCCCGGAATATGTCGGCGCCTTCACCATCGGCGATCAACTCCTCTGGGGAGCCGCTGAGCCGCTGCGCCGCATGTTGAGAATTTTGCTGACGAAATGAACCCAAAAGCGACAAAGAGTTGATCCAACAACTACAGGGTTGATGTTGTAAATTGACAACGAACAGACGATTACAAAATGTTGCTGGCCACTGTCTGAAACTTAAGTAATGTCTTAGCTTGTCAGGCTAACATAGTGATGTTATGGTGATTTTTCTGTTTTTAATAACCATGCATTAGCGATACGTCTATAAAAAATGTTGGCCGACTGCCCGTAAATCGGAGAGTAATAAATTGATCGCAAAGTCCCACTGCTGGCACAAAAACTTATTGGCAATCGCAATTGCCTCTGTCATGGGACTTTGTGCCTCTCAAGCGTTGGCCTTGTCTCTAGGGCGAATCTCCGTTTTGTCACCCTTGGGTGAACCGCTTCTGGCTGAGGTCGAAATTCTGGACATCAATTCGGACGAAGCAGCTTCTCTCAAAGCTTCGACCGCCTCGCCCGAGGCATTCAAGGCTGCGGGGCTGGAATACAACCCCGCGTTCACCAAACTAACAATCACGCTGGAAAAACGTCCCGATGATCGCTCCTACTTGCGTATCAGAAGTGAGCAAAGCATTAATGACCCCTTTATTGACTTGATGCTCGAAGCCAATTGGGCATCAGGGAGAATTGTTCGTGACTACACCCTCCTGTTTGATCCACCGAATTCACGGCCTAACCAAATCAGCACGCGTACTGCACCTCAACTGAGTACAGTTCCTGCACAAGTCAAAGCCACGACCGCCCCCCAGCTCACGGACAACAATGCCGCCAGCGCAAGCAGTCCCGCTCGGGCACCTTCACTGCCTCGAGCAGTTGTTAAGAAATCAAGCCTTCCAGCTGGAACGCCCTCAGAACCCGGAAAAAACATTACAGTCAGGCCCGGTGACACAGCGGGTCGTATTGCATCAACGCTGGTAAGCCCCAGCATTTCTCTGGACCAGATGCTGGTCGCCATGCTGCGCACTAACCCAGATGCTTTTGTTGCAGGTAATGTCAACCGCATTCGGGCGGGTGCCGTACTCAAGATTCCAGGCTCTGACGATGCTCAAACAACGCCAATGGCTGAAGCCAAGCAAATCATCTTCACGCAAAGTCAGGACTTCAACGAATTTCGCAGCAAACTTGCCAGCGCCGTCTCCTTGACCACTGTGGCTGCTGCGGATCGACAATCCAGCGGAAAAGTTCAACCCAAGGTTGATGACAAAAAAACCAGTGCACCCATACCAGACAAGCTCACCCTCTCTCAAGGTACTGTTTCTGGAAAAGCCGATGAAGCAACTATCGCCAAAGATCGGCAAGCTAAAGAAATCGCAAAAAAAACGGATGACGTTTCTAAAGCCATTGCCGATCTAAACAAGCTGGTTGCCGCCACTGCGACTGTACCCTCCACACCAACACCCGAAATACCGGCATCATCCCCAAAACCTGCAATTACACCTGGTTTAACGGTCGCTACGGAGATCACCTCCACGGTCGCAGCGGCATCCGAGCCTGCCACTGCCGACGCCTCAGCACCTCAAGCTGTGGCAGCGGCACCCCAGCCCGTGGCATCCACCCCGCTGAATAAGGTCGTGGCTTCCGCACCGGCACCGGCACCCGAATCCAGTTTTATTGATCAATTGTTAGATGACCCCTTGGTGCCCGCAGCGGCGGGAGGTTTAATTGCCTTACTAGCAGGTTTAGGTTTTTATCGATACAAAAAGCATAAAAACTCAACAGAAATCGACAGCATGTATATGGAGAGCCGCATTCCGGCAGACTCCTTTTTTGGAGCCAGTGGTGGTCAACAAATTGACACTCACGACTCCGCCATGTCCGGCTCATCAATGCTCTACACCCCCAGTCAGCTTGAGTCAGCTGACGATGTGGATCCGGTCGCGGAAGCTGACGTGTATTTGGCCTATGGTCGAGATATTCAAGCCGAAGAAATACTCAAAGAAGCGCTACGTATACACCCGGGTCGGGTCGCTATTCACCAAAAACTGCTGGAGATTTACGCCAAACGTCGCGACTTGAAAAACTTTGAGCGCATCTCCAAACAAGCGCTCACTGTGACCGGAAGTGAGGGTCAGGAATGGGGCCGAATAAGCGAATTGGGCCGCAGCATTGACCCCTCCAATGATCTATATCAGTCAATCACTCCGTTGACCACTGCATCAGCGGCGCAGACCCCCACTCAAGCTAGAGATTTTGACCTGGATCTTGATTTTTCGCTGGAGAATGCGCCAGCTATTGACGCCCATGACGCGACACAAAGAGTCCCTGCTAACGCTTTGAGCTCTACCAACCACATCACTCCACCTGTGTTTGACCTTGATTTCAACACTCCAGAAATTCAAAGTGCACCCAATCACAAGGTTGATCTTGATTCATCAAATGTCAGCATCCAAAATCTAGCGTTCAACGCGAACGAAGTAACTGAGCTGGCTTACCAAGCCAGCTCATCCGAGGGGATTGAATCTGCAAGCTATGCAAGTCTGCCCACCGCACCGGTACCACTTGCTCAGGCTCCAGCCCAAGAAACCAAGGCGGTCAATGACGGTTTGCTTGAGTTTGATCTTGGCTCCTTGTCGCTTGATCTGGGCCCGACGACCGAGCAAACCCCTGAAAACGAAGAAGATCCATTGGACACCAAGCTCGCCTTGGCCATCGAATTTGGATCTATCGGCGACTTGGACGGTGCTCGCAACTTGATTGAAGAAGTGATTGCTGAAGCTTCTGGCGAGATGAAAATCAAGGCGCAGCAGGCCTTGAGTCAGCTCCGCTAGGAATGACGCGCCCTGATCGTGACTATCTGTAACGGGCCACGGCCATGAGGGTGGCCTTGGGCATCAGCTACAACGGTCAACCCTATGAAGGCTGGCAGAGTCAGCTCTCCGGAAAAACAGTGCAAGACAAGCTGGAGGCGGCCTTAGCCAAATTCAGCCATCTCAATACCCCGCGCATCTCGACCGTGTGTGCCGGTCGAACCGATGCAGGTGTGCATGGCCTGATGCAAGTCGTGCATTTCGACACCCCGCTAGACCGCCCCACCCACGCGTGGGTACGCGGCACCAACACGCATCTCCCCCGAGACATTGGCGTGCAGTGGGCACAGATCATGCCGAATGAATTTCACTGCCGAGCCAGCGCGCTGTCCCGGCGCTATGCCTACCTCCTGCTTGATTCCCCCGTGCGACCCAGCGTGGACGCGGGCCGGGTGGGGTGGGCCTACCACCCACTGGACATGGACGCCATGACCCAGGCCGCCCAGCACCTCTTGGGCGAACATGACTTCACCTCATTTCGAGCCTCGGCCTGTCAAGCCCTGTCACCCATCAAAAATCTACTGCGTCTGGAGATCACACGCCGGGGTGCCTACTGGCGCTTCGAGTTTGAAGCAAATGCGTTCTTGCACCACATGATCCGCAACCTTATGGGTTGCTTAGTTGCCATCGGCCAAGGCAAGTACCCGCCCCACTGGATAATTGATGTCCTGGCCGCACGCAATCGTGACGCCGCCGCTCCCACCTTCTCCCCCGACGGCCTGTACTTCCTCGGCCCTCGCTACGACGCCCGCTGGGGCCTGCCAGAGCGAACACCTGCGTATGATGGATTGCCATGAGAACACGGATCAAAATTTGCGGCCTGACGCGTGAGCAGGATGTGGACGCTGCGGTGGCTGCTGGGGCCGACGCCATTGGCTTTGTGCTCTACAAGCAAAGCCCACGCTACATCACGCCCGAGCGCGCCGCCGAACTGGCACGCCGTTTGCCCCCTTTTGTCACCCCGGTGCTGCTCTTCGTCAACGAATCCGCTACAAATATCATAGCTGCCTGCGCATATATACAGGGCGCTGTAGTTCAATTTCATGGTGACGAAACACCCGAACAATGCCTGGCTGCCAGTCAGCACGGCGCGCACCCCTATCTGCGTGCAGCCCGCATCCCTTTGGGTGAGTCCGGGCGCAATTTTGACCTCGTAAAATACGCCTCTGATTACTTAAATGCCCAAGCCCTCCTGCTCGACGCCGAAGTCGAAGGGTTTGGCGGCGGCGGCAAGGCTTTCAATTGGTCACTCCTTCCAGCAAACGTCAACGCTCACCTCGTCTTAAGTGGTGGGCTCAGCGCTGCCAACGTGACCGAGGGCATTTTGCAGGTGCGGCCCCGCTGTAAAACGCTGGCCGTAGACGTCAGTTCTGGCGTCGAGATGGATGCACCCGATGGCGGCACCATCAAAGGCATCAAAGATGCCGAAAAAATCAAACAATTTGTTGCGGCTGTGCGCACCGCAGACCGACATTTCGATAACCTTGCGGGACAGACCAGTCTCGATTAGCGCAGCAAATGAGCTGCTCTTTCCTCAACTCACCAAGACCATGTTTGACTACCAACAACCCGACCCCAGCGGCCATTTCGGCATTTACGGCGGCAGTTTTGTCAGCGAAACGCTCACCCATGCCATCAACGAGCTGCGCGCCGCCTACGCCAAATACCAGCACGACCCCGAGTTCCTCGCCGAGTTCAAGTACGAGCTGGCGCACTTTGTGGGGCGCCCCTCGCCCGTGTACCACGCCGCGCGCATGAGCCGTGAGCAAGGCGGCGCGCAGATTTACCTCAAGCGCGAAGACCTCAACCACACCGGTGCGCACAAGATCAACAACACCATCGGCCAGGCCATGCTCGCCAAGCGCATGGGCAAGCCGCGCATCATTGCCGAAACCGGTGCGGGTCAACACGGCGTAGCCACCGCCACCATCTGCGCACGCTATGGTCTGGAATGCGTGGTGTACATGGGCAGCGAAGACGTGAAGCGCCAAAGCCCCAACGTGTACCGAATGAAGCTCTTGGGCGCGACGGTCGTGCCCGTGGAGAGCGGCAGCAAGACCCTCAAAGACGCACTCAACGAAGCCATGCGCGACTGGGTTGCCAACGTGGACAACACCTTCTACATCATCGGCACGGTGGCAGGCCCGCACCCCTACCCCATGATGGTGCGAGATTTTCAGAGCGTGATTGGCGAAGAATGCCTGGTGCAAATGCCCGAGATGCTGGCACGTCTGGGCGTGGCGGCGACTCAGCCCGACGCTGTGGTGGCCTGTGTTGGCGGCGGCTCCAACGCCATGGGCATCTTCTACCCTTACATTGCGCATGAAAAAACGCGCCTGATCGGCGTCGAAGCCGCAGGCGAAGGCATCGAAACTGGCAAGCATTCCGCGTCGCTCACGCAGGGCGTACCCGGCGTGTTGCACGGCAATCGCACCTATCTGCTGCAAGACGAAGACGGCCAGATTGCCGAGACGCATTCGGTCAGCGCGGGCCTCGATTACCCGGGCGTTGGGCCGGAGCATGCGTACCTGAAAGACATCGGCCGCGCCGAGTACGTCAGCATCACCGACGACGAAGCGCTGAAGGCGTTTCACGAATGTTGTCGCATTGAAGGCATCATCCCCGCGCTCGAATCGAGCCACGCGATTGCGTATGCCACCAAGCTCGCGCCGACGATGGACAAGGACAAAATTTTGCTGATCAACCTCTCCGGACGCGGCGACAAAGATATGCACACCGTGTCACAACGATCCGGCCTGTCGTTCTATTGCCATCCCGAGTGTGAGCAGGGCCGCATGTCGGCACAGGCCGCCCAGGGCACAACCAAACCACTGGTGCGCCAATGAGCCGCATCGATAGCGTCTTCGCCGCGCTGAAGGCGAACAAAAAAACTGCGCTGATCCCCTTCATCACGGCGGGTGATCCATCGCTTGAATCGACGCTGCCAACCATGCACGCCCTCGCAAAAGCGGGCGCAGATGTGATCGAGCTCGGCGTGCCGTTCTCCGACCCGATGGCCGACGGCCCGGTGATTCAGCGCTCGTCCGAACGTGCGCTGGCAAAGGGCATGTCGATGCGCAAAGTGCTCGCCACCGTCGCCGAATTTCGCAAGACGAACAGCGCTACCCCGGTCGTTCTGATGGGCTACGCCAATCCGATCGAGGCGATGGGGCTGGCGAAGTTTGTGGACGCTGCCGCTGACGCGGGCATTGACGGCGTACTAGTCGTCGACTACCCCCCCGAGGAAGCCGATGA
>JANXSU010000155.1 GCA_025356545.1 Comamonadaceae bacterium | reverse complement strand
ACATCGGCTTCGAAAGAGGCGTCAGACACGTGTTTGATGAGTTCGCTGGCCATGGGGTACTCCTAAGAAATTGAAAACAAGGCTGTTGGATGATGCTTAACTGAGGCCTGCTGGTCGAGGTTTCAAGTATTGCAGCTAAAGTTGCGGCATTGTGACAGAAACCAACCCTTCTCCGTGGCCGAACCATTGGCCGACATGGATCGCCCGCATCGCCGCCCACATCCAATCACGACAAGCCCATCCGGCTCGCTGCGTGGTGGTGTTGCCCTTCGCCCAGCTTATGCCCGTGGCCGCGCGCCATTGGGCGCAAGCCTACCCAACAGGGTTCACCCCGCGTTTTGAGACCACGCTAAGCTGGAGCCTTGGCATGTGCGTGGCGGGTCCATCGGACTCAGACGCCACACGCATAACGTTTGACACCGCGCTGGACGTGCTCACGGCACGCACGCTGCTGGAGCAGGCCGGCCTGCCGGAGCGCTCAGAAGCCCTGGCCCCACGTCTGGTAGAAGTCGCACATCAACTCGGTCCCTTGGTCGCTGCGGTACACCCCAGTCAGCGGGTTCTGTGGGCTAGCCAGGCCCGCGTGACGGCGCAAATGGGCATGGAAGGCCCCGCGCTGGCGCTGGAGGCACTGGTCGCGCAAACAGCCATCGCATGGGCTGCTCACTCGGCTTACGCCACCGACGTGTTGTTTGAGCCTGAGTTGCGGAAGTCAATTGACGCGCTCATCGCGTTGCAAGGCTTGCAGCCCGACCCGTTGATGGCCGCGTTGCAGACGGTGTGGGCTGAGCGTTTGTGCACGATAGCAATGGATGAGAAGCCCGTTTGTCCTGAGCTTGTCGAAGGGGCAGAGCAACTGCAACCCTTAGACCCTTCGACAAGCTCAGGACATGCCGCACTCAGGGCGAACGGGATTAATGAGGCATTTCGGAGCAAGGTAACTCAACGTGAGAGCGGTTTGAGTTTCCACCCAACCCGCGACGCCCAAGACGAAGCCCAGCGCGCCGCTGCCTGCGTGCTAAAGCACATCAACGCGGGCCGCACGCCCGTGGCCTTAGTCGCCAACGACCGCGCCTTGACACGCCGCATCCGTGCCATGCTGGAGGGCAGCGGCCTGCGCCTGCGAGATGAGACCGGCTGGAAGCTCTCCACCAGCCGAGCTGCTGCCCACGTGATGGTTGCTTTGCGCGCCTGTGTCTGGAATGCATCCACCGATAGCGTGATGGACTGGCTTAAAAACGCCCCCACGCTGGACGCCACAGCGGTACAAACGCTAGAAGCCCAACTGCGCCGCCACCCAGTGCGCGAATGGCGCTTGTACGCCTCTCAACTCCCTGAGCTGAGCCCGCTGCTCACCCAAGTCAACACCTGGCGTGACGACATGCAGCAGACCCGCACCTTGCCCCAGTGGCAGGCCGCTGTGCAAACCCTGCTCGAACACAGCGGCCAATGGCAGCCACTGCAACAAGACACGGCGGGCGTCAAACTGCTGGTAGCTTTACGCTTGGGCGACAAGGCCTCACCTGAGTGGCAAGCCCTGCTGGCCCAGGCGAGCTGGGCCCCACGGCGCATGGGCCTGACGACCTTCACCCAGTGGGTGAACCAGGCGCTAGAAGCCGCCAGCTTCACGCCGGACCACCCCGAAGACGAGCAGGTGGTGATCTTGCCGCTGAGCCAAATGCTGGCGCGCTCCTTTAAGGCGATGGTCATGCCCGGTTGTGATGAAGCCCGCTTTAGCCCCTCGCCCGAGCCCCCCGGTGTGTGGACGCCCGCCCAGCGCCTGGCCCTGGGCTTGCCCACGCGCGAGCAATTGGCTGTCGCCCTGCAAGCGGCTTGGCGGCAAGCCTTGCAAACCCCTTGTGTTGATCTGCTTTGGCGCGAGAGCGACGACGGCGGCGAGACGCTGTTGCCTAGTCCCTTGGTTCAATTGCTGCGATTGACAGCTGCACCTCACAACCGTTATTCCCGCAAAGGCGGGAATCCAGCCCTGTCTCAGCATGGCGATCAAGCGCATGACGCCCCTGATCCGCGCTCGCTGCGCGAAGTCTGGCCCACGCCCCACAGTCGCCCCGCACCAGCAGCGCCAGCCTTGAGTCTGCAACGTGTCTCAGCCAGCGCCTATAGCGATCTGCGCCGCTGCCCCTACCGCTACTTTGCTTTACAAATGTTGGGCTTGAAAGAAGCCGACGAGATGGAAGTCGATCTCGACAAACGCGACTTCGGCCTGTGGCTGCACGCCGTGCTCAAACAATTTCATGACCAACTCAAAGGCGTGGCCAGTGCCGATGCAGCGACGCTGCTCTCGCTCTTAGACACGGCAGCAGACCAGACCACCGAATCACAAGGTCTAGCCGAAGACGAATTCCTCCCCTTCATGGCCGCATGGCCCGGCGTGCGCGACGGCTACCTTGTGTGGCTGCAAAAACATCAAGCCGAAGGTGCGCGTTTTGATGTGGCCGAGCAATGGCTAGAACTCGCTTTGGGCCCACTCACGCTGTTGGGCAGGGTAGACCGCATCGACAAAGTTCACGCGTCTGGATCGGGCCATGATGATCAAGATGCGGCCTTGGTGATCGACTACAAAACCGAGTCCCTTGGCGTTACCCGTGATCGCATCAAAACTCCTTTAGAGGACACACAGCTTGCCTTTTACGCTGCGTTGTTGCCGCATGACACTTTGCGGGCGGCGTATGTAAATGTGGGGGAGAAAACAGGTACGGTTTTGGTTGAGCAGGACGACGTGGTGCATGTGCGCGATGCTTTGGTCGAAGGGCTGCTGCATGACATGGGGCGCATTGCTGAAGGGGCGTTGCTGCCGGCGTTGGGGGAGGGGACGGCTTGTGAGTTTTGTGCGGCACGCGGGTTGTGTCGTAAGGATTTTTGGAGTTTGTCGTGAGTTCTTTTGTTTGTTTGGGTTTGCTGGCGCTAGACCTCGCCTTCCCCCCCTATCCCCCCCACCCCTTTCCACCCCCGCCGGGGTGGAAAGGGGCGCCTCATTTGACATCGCGGTTAACTGCGGGCCTTCATCGGACATGTTTTGGGTCACGCTCGTTCATTTGCACCGTTCGCCCTGAGCTTGTCGAAGGGTTTGCAAGGCTTCGACAAGCTCAGCCCGAACGGAAGATGGCTACAAAATTAAAGAATTTTCCTAGGCAGGTCACCCATTTACAGCGAGGTCAAATCCGGCTCCCCCTTTCCGCCCCGGCGGGGGTGGAAAGGGGGCGGGGGGGGATAGGGGGGGACGGCGAGGTCTTGCGCAAGCAACACCAAAAACCTCATTCAAATCCCGCCAGGCAGGCAAAAATGGGAGCAGCATCATGACCCAAGCCGCCTACGAACACAACAACCAACCCGTCACAAGCCAAACCTTCTATGCCATAGCCTGCGACCCCGCCCGCAGCGTCGCGGTCGAAGCCTGTGCCGGCGCAGGCAAAACCTGGATGCTCGTCTCACGCATCTTGCGGGCCTTGCTGGCCGGCAGCGAAGCCCATGAAATCTTGGCTATCACCTTCACCAAGAAGGCCGCAGGTGAGATGCGCCAGCGCCTCAACGAATGGCTGGTGGAGTTTTCCAAAGCCACGCCCGAGCAGCTTGAACAAGAACTTTTAATCCGAGGTTTAAGCCCGCAAGCCTCTCAGAATCTGCGTGAGCCGCTACAAAATTTATACCAAACCCTGCTTCTGCAAGGCCGCCCGGTGCAGATTCGTACCTTTCACAGCTGGTTTGCGGCCCTGCTGCGCGCAGCACCCCTGGCCGTGCTGGAGGGCTTGGGCCTGCCCGCCAACTACGAGCTGCTCGAAGACGACTCGCGCGCCGTGGCGCTGGTGTGGCGGCGCTTTTATGCGGCGCTGCTGAAAGACGACGCGCAGAGTCAGGCCGCCCGGCAGGACTTCGAAGCCGTGGTGCGCAGCCATGGCCGATTCCAGGCCGAAAAAGCCCTGGAAGCCGCGCTGAGCAAGCGTGTGGAGTTTTCGTTGGCCGACGCGTACGGCGTGCTTGAAACGTCGATGCCGCATTACAGCGAGCAATTTCCAGAGTTCGACTCATCTCTGCGTCAGCCCGCCGCAGTCGACCTGACCACCGGTCAAGACCTGCCCGCCGTCCCCCATCATTCCCACGAAGGCGGGAATCCAGTCACCTCGGCCTTGCAAGAACCTTTCGACTTGCTCAGGACGAAAGGAACTGATCACCCCCTGCTCGCCGCCCTATGGCTAGCCGCCCAGACCCTGGGCCGCGCCCCTCAAGCCAGCTTCAGTGCCAAGGGCGGCGAGCTGGAAGTCGCACTCACCAGCGCAGACGCACAAGGCGTACTGACGGCCCTGCTCACCAAAGACGGCAGCCCTCGCAAATTCACCGAAAAAGTACCCGGCATAGCGCAGGTACGTGAGGCACAGGCGCAATTGCTGCGCGTGGTGGCCGCACAAGCCCAGCACGAGGCCTGGCTCTACCAGCAGCGCATGGCGCGGCTGACACGCGTGATGATCATCGCCTTTGGCGAGATCAAACGCGAGCGCGGCTGGGTGGACATGAACGACGTGGAACGTGCGGCCCTGCACCTGCTGTCAGACCCTGTTCTGGGCGGCTGGGTGCAAGAACGCCTGGACGCGCGCATTCGCCACTTACTGATTGATGAATTTCAAGACACCAACCCCTTGCAATGGCAGGCGCTACAGGCCTGGCTCAGCGGCTACGCGGGCACGGGTGGCGGGACACAAGCGCCCAGTGTTTTCATCGTGGGCGACCCCAAGCAAAGCATCTATCGCTTTCGCCGCGCAGAGCCGCAAGTTTTCATTGCTGCGCAGCAGTTTGTGGTGGATCACTTGAACGGTGAGCGTCTGAGCTGCGACCACACGCGGCGCAACGCGCCTCCGGTCATACAACTGGTGAACGCGGTGATGGGGCAGGCGCAAGTGCAAGGTGAATTTCACGGCTTTCGCGTCCACACCACCGAGTCGACCGCCGCCGGAGCTGTGCTGCGTTTGCCACAGATCTTGCGCCCGACCGACCCGCCGGACGACGCTGCAAATGAACACGCTGCACTAGGCTGGCGTGACAGCCTCACCACCCCACAGGAGCTGCCTGAAGAAACCCTGCGCACGCTGGAGTGCCGCCAAGCCGCCCGCTGGCTGGCGCAGCAGATGGCAGACGGCCTGCACCCACGCGACATCATGGTGCTCTCACGCAAACGTGACCGGCTTGCCGTCATGCAAGACGAGCTGCGTGCGCTGCACATCCCGGCCCAGCAACCCGAGAAGACCGACCTGAGCGAAGCGCCCGAGGTGCAAGACATCGTCGCCCTTCTGGATGCGTTGGTCTCGCCTGCGCACGATCTGTCTCTGGCCCGCGCACTCAAGTCGCCGCTGTTTGGTGTGGGTGATGAAGGACTGATTGAACTGGCACAGTTGGCGCGGGCTCAGGAAAAAAGGTCAACTTGGTTTGAATTGCTACAAAAAAATGAGCTGCTTACGCATGAATTAACAGGGGTTGGAGCCACTTTGATGCAGTACAAAGGCTGGCTAGACACCCTCCCACCGCATGACGCGCTGGACGCCATCTACCAGCACGGCGACGTGCTGGCCCGCTTTGCGGCGGCTGCCCCCGATGCCCTGCGTGAGAGTGTGCTGG
>JANXSU010000141.1 GCA_025356545.1 Comamonadaceae bacterium | reverse complement strand
CAGCCTAGACAGCCAACCCCAAGCGGGGGCGAGTGATGCCGCACTTCGGGCTGGTCTTCATGCGCCTGATTGCGCCTTTGCCACTCAGTTGGATGCGCAGCTTGGGTACGGGTCTGGGGCTTGTACTGTACGTGCTTGTGGCCCGTCGTCGCAAGATCGTGATGGCCAATTTGGCCGCTTGTTTCCCGCAGCATCCATTGCAAGTGCGGCGGCAGTGGACGCGCCAAGTGTTTGTTTATTTTGTGCAGGCCTGGTTCGACAGAGCTTGGCTCTGGCACGGCAAGCCTGAGACTGTGCGGCAACGTCTCAAGCTCACGGGGGCCGTGCATGAGTTGGAAGGCCGCGAGCCCACTGTCGTTTTTGCACCGCACTTTTTTGGATTGGATGCTGGGGGTACTGCCTTGAATCAGCAGGTGGATCGCCCCATGACCAGCATCTACACCCCCCAATCCAATCCAGCTGTGGACGCGTGGATCCATGCCGGGCGGCGGCGCTTTGGCCAGTTGCGTTTGTTTTACCGGCACGAAGGGGTCAAGCCCATCATCTCGGCACTGCGTGCGGGTGAGCTTTTGTACCTTTTGGCGGATATGAATTTTGACCCCAGTGAATCGGTCTTTGTGCCCTTTTATGGCGTTATGGCGGCCACTGTGCCTTCGCTGTCACGCTTTGCGAAGCTAGGCCGCGCCAAGGTCGTGCCCGTGATCTCGCGTATGACGTCAACGGGCTATGACGTTGAAGTCCATCCGGCGTGGCCTGATTTCCCGTCCGGTGATCTGGTGGCCGACACGGCCTACATGAATCGTTGGTTGGAAGGGGTGATTGACACCATGCCAGCCCAGTATTACTGGGTACATCGGCGTTTCAAGGACAGGCCAGACGGTGCCCCATCGATTTACTGAAAGAAACAATCATCAAATTGGCCACAAACCCTTTGATCAATAGCGTGAAATGCTATTGATTTATGAGCGTTTCTGGCTCAGCCAGAGGCAAGACAGGATGCGCCCACTGCCACAACACCTGCGCCACGTCTTCAATGCCGATGCGTTTGGGAGCAGAGAAAAGCCGTACCTCGCCGCCACCGGCTTGCAGTTGCATGATGGACACCGCCTTGGCCCCTTCGCTGCGGGTGAGTTTGTCGGCCTTGGTCAGCACCACCAAAAACTTCAACCCGGCTTCTACACGGGGGCGAATGATGTCGAGCAGAATTTCGTCTAGTTCCGTCAGCCCATGGCGCGGGTCGCACATCAGCACAATGCCTTTGAGGTTCTCCCGCGTGACTAGGTAATTGGCCATGACCTGTTGCCATCGAATTTTGTCGGCCTTGGGCACGGCGGCGTAGCCATAACCGGGCAAGTCAGTCAGCACGGCGTCCGTCACGCCCTGCTTGCCCAGAGAAAACAAGTTAATGTGCTGGGTGCGGCCGGGTTTTTTCGAGGCAAACGCCAGCTGTTTTTGCTGCGTCAGGGTGTTGATGCAGGTGGACTTGCCCGCGTTGGAGCGGCCCACAAAGGCGATCTCGGGCACGTCCAGCGGGGGTAAAAAATGCAATTGTGGGGCGGTGGTCAGAAATTTGGCAGTGTGCAGCCAGCCCATGGCAACAACTCCCGCCGATTTTTCTGCAGAAGCTATCAAAGGGGTGGAGGGGGTCGGGGTACGAGGCTTGAGCGTCTTAGAGGGGGTAGTCATTGGTGGCATTGTAGAATCTTATGGTTTTGCTCAACCGCCAACTTCCGATTCGAACCATGAAACTGCTTGCTCACCTGTTGATGGCTGCCCTGCTGGCAGCACCTGCTTTTGCCAACGCTGCAGAAGAAGCCCCTTCCCATGCGGTATCGCCTGCCGCGCCAGCCAAGGTCGCAAAACCTGATTTGGCTGCGGGCTCTGCCAAATTTGCAACCGTTTGCGTGGCCTGCCACGCTGCCGATGGCAACTCCACCATCACAGTCAACCCCAAGCTGGCCCAGCAACACCCAGAGTACCTGATCGCCCAACTGCAAGCCTTTAAGTCCGGCAAGCGCAATAACGCGGTGATGATGGGTTTTGCTTCAGGCTTGAGTGATGACGACATGAAAAACATCGCCTACTGGCTGGCCTCGCAAAAAGCCAAGACTGGCTTTGCCAAGGACAAAGATTTGGTCGCCCTGGGTGAGCGCATTTACCGTGGTGGCATTGCTGATCGTCAAGTGCCCGCCTGTGCAGGTTGCCACAGCCCCAACGGCGCAGGCATTCCTTCGCAGTACCCGCGCCTGAGCGGTCAACATGCCGACTACTCAGCCGTTCAATTGACGGCTTTCCGTGACGGCACGCGCAAGAACAGCTTGCCCATGACCCAAGTGGCCGCCAAGTTGAATGATCGTGAAATCAAGGCCGTGGCCGACTACATTGCCGGTTTGCGCTAAAAAGACGGAACCTGCGCCTCGTTTCGCGCTCTGAGCTAGGGCGGGTCTTGTCAAAGACCCGCCTTTTTTATTGAACTTTCTGCACGGCACAATCCACCCATGACTGTTTCCACCGAGGGTATTGAACTCAAATCCGCATCCCGCCCGCTGCGCGCTGTGGTGGAGTTGTTGTCGTCAATGCGCTTCTCCATCTCGCTGTTGACGCTGATTTGCATCACCTCGGTCATCGGCACTGTGCTCAAGCAAAACGAGCCGATGAACAATTACGTCAACCAGTTCGGGCCGTTCTGGGCTGATGTGTTTGCGGCGATGAGTTTGTACTCGGTGTACAGCGCTTGGTGGTTTTTGCTGATTCTTGCTTTTCTGGTGACCAGCACCTCGCTGTGCATTGCCCGCAACACGCCCAAGATCATCATCGACTTGAAGACCTACAAAGAAAACATGCGTGAGCAAAGCCTCAAGGCTTTTCACCACAAAGCGCAGGGGGCGTTGTTGGGCGCGCCCGAGGCCCAGGCCCACAGGCTGGGGAAGCTACTGGTCACAGGTGGCTGGAAGGTCAAGCTGCAACAGCGTGAGACGCCCTCAGGCCCTGGCTGGATGGTGGCGGCCAAGATCGGTGCGGCCAATAAGTTCGGCTACATCGCCGCCCACAGTGCCATCGTGCTGGTGTGTTTGGGCGGCCTGCTTGATGGTGATCTGGTCGTGCGCGCCCAGATGTGGTTGGGTGGCAAGACGCCTTACACCGGTGGTGGCTTGATTGCCGATGTCAAGCCTGAGCACCGGTTGGGTGTCAACAACCCCACCTTTCGCGGCAATCTGTTGGTGAGCGAGGGTGCTCAGGCCAGCACCGCTATTTTGAGCCAGTCTGACGGCATCGTGTTGCAAGACTTGCCTTTTTCAATTGAGCTCAAAAAGTTCATCATCGAACACTACTCCACCGGCATGCCCAAGCTGTTTGCCAGTGAGATCGTGATCCACGACAAGGCCACTGGCGAGAAAATTCCCGCGCGGGTGGAGGTCAACCACCCCGCCAACTACAAGGGTGTTGAGATTTACCAGTCCAGCTTTGACGACGGTGGCTCCAGCGTGAAGCTCAAAGCGCTGCCCATGAATGCGGCCACCAAGCCGTTCCAGATTGAGGGCGTCATTGGCGGATCATCCGAGCTCACCAATGGCAGTGAGAAGCTCACACTCGAATACACCGCACTGCGTGTGATGAATATCGAAAACCTCTCGGGTGGTGCGTCGTCTGCGGTGGATGTGCGCAAGGTGGATTTGCGTGCGTCTGTGGAGCAGCGCTTGGGCGCGGCCAACAAGGCCGACGCCAAGAAAGTTCTGCACAACGTGGGCCCCAGCATCACTTACAAGCTGCGCGACGCAGCAGGCCAAGCGCGTGAGTTTCACAACTACATGCTGCCGGTGGATTTGGGCGACGGCCTGCCGGTGTACCTGATGGGCCTGCGTGACACGCCGACCGAGGCGTTTCGCTACTTGCGCGTGCCCGCAGATGCACAGGGGTCAAGCGACGACTTCTTCCGCCTGCGCGACGCCCTGACCACACCCGCCCTGCGAGAGCAGGCGGTGCGCCGCTATGCCCGCAAAGTGGTGGATGCCTCACGGCCCGATCTCTTGCCCCAACTCACGCAGTCGGCCGAGCGTGCGCTGGCCTTGTTTGCGGGTGCTGAGGCCGTGACTGCGGCGCAGTCTGGCAAGACGGTCGCTGGCTTGCAAGCGGTGGCCGACTTTATTGAGGTCAACGTGCCCGAGGCCGAGCGTGAACGCGCGGGTGAGGTGTTGATCCGCATCTTGAACGGTGCCTTGTTTGAGCTGACGCAAATCTCGAGGGAGCGTGTCGGTCTCAAAGCTTTGGAACCGACTGAGAAAACCCAAGCATGGATGACTCAGGCCGTGCTGGCCCTGAGCGATGCGCAGGTTTACCCGGCTCCCATGGTGCTGCAACTGGCGGACTTCACCCAGGTGCAGGCCAGCGTGTTTCAAGTCGCACGGGCGCCGGGTAAAACCATTGTGTACCTGGGTTGCGCACTGTTGATTTTGGGCATATTCGCTATGCTCTACGTGCGAGAGCGCAGACTGTGGATTTGGCTCGCGCCGCAAGATGATCGCACCGAGGCCACGCTGGCCCTGTCTACCAACCGCAAGACGATGGACGGGGATAAAGAGTTTGTGCAACTTCGTGAAAAACTTTTAGGAACGACATGAACACTGCAACCCTCACCCTGAATCAGGGCTACTTTACGCAGCGCAATGTACTGGACTGGGTGTTCGCCGCACTCGTGATGGCGGGCGGTCTGTTTGCCTTCTCCATCTATGGTCAGGCCATGGATGTGTATGAAAAAGGCATTTTGCTCGGGGCCATGCCCGCAGTCATTACTTTGGCTTGGTTCTGGCGGCCTTTGCGGGTTTTATTGTTTGTGGTGGCGGCCTTTGCCTTGCTGGGCGTCATGTCTTACCAGGGGCCAGAAGGCGGCAGTTTGGCGCGCGCCGAGACGGTGTTTTGGCTCAAGTACTTTCTCTCCAGCCAGTCGGCCATTTTGTGGATGAGCGTGCTGTTCTTCATGAGCACGGTGTTCTACTGGATCGGCATGTTTTCGCGTAACCAGGGCGATGCCATGTCGCTGATCGGCTCGCGTCTTGCTTGGGTGGCCGTGGGCATGGCGCTGATTGGCACGCTGGTGCGTTGGTATGAGAGCTATTTGATCGGCGCGGACGTGGGTCACATTCCGGTCAGCAATTTGTACGAGGTGTTCGTGCTGTTTTGCTGGTTGACGACGGCTTTCTATCTTTACTTTGAAGACCAGTACGAGACCCGAGGCATGGGCGCTTTTGTCATGCTGGTGGTGAGTGCGGCGGTGGGCTTTTTGCTCTGGTACACGGTAGTGCGTGAGGCGCATGAAATTCAGCCGCTTGTGCCCGCCCTCAAGAGCTGGTGGATGAAGCTGCACGTGCCTGCCAACTTCATCGGCTACGGCACCTTCTCGCTCTCGGCCATGGTGGCCTTTGCCTACCTCATCAAGAGCCAGGTGGGTGAGACGCGTTGGCACAAACTGGCACCGCTGTGGATCTTTGGCATCGTGCTGTGTTTTGTGCCGGTGGCGTTTCGCAAAAGCACAGCTGAGGTCGGTGGCAGCTACTGGCTCGTTTACTTCACCATTGCCTCGCTGATCGTGGGCGGCATTTTGCTGGGTCGCCAACGCATCGCCGAGCGTCTGCCTTCGCTGGAGGTGCTGGACGACGTGATGTACAAGTCCATCGCCGTGGGCTTTGCCTTCTTCACCATTGCCACCGTACTGGGTGCCCTGTGGGCGGCCGAGGCCTGGGGCGGCTACTGGAGCT
>JANXSU010000058.1 GCA_025356545.1 Comamonadaceae bacterium | reverse complement strand
TGGTTGATGTGGCCGGTAGTTTTCTGGATGAAAGCGCGCGTCCCGAGATCTCATTCTGGCGTCAGAAGAACGCGGATTCACTTCTTACCGGAAGCGTCACGCGCCTGGCCGATGGCCGCTACGACGTGCGTTTTCGCTTGTGGGATGTGGTGCGGGGGCAAGACATTGGCCGTGACGGCTACGTTGTGGTGCAAGGTGATTTGCGACTCGCCGCGCACCGGATTTCTGATTTCGTTTATGAGAAATTAACCGGCGATAAAGGTGTTTTCTCGACCCGCATCGCCTACGTGACTAAATCCGCACAACGCTTTGACCTGTGGGTTGCCGATGCCGATGGAGAAAACGCGCAGTCAGCCCTGAGCAGTCCTGAGCCCATCATTTCTCCCGCCTGGTCACCCAATGGGTCTCAGTTGGCGTATGTGTCTTTTGAGTCACGCAAGCCGGTGGTCTATGTGCATACGGTAGCGACCGGCAAGCGCCGTTTGGTGGCCAATTTTCGTGGCTCCAACAGTGCGCCCTCTTGGGCGCCTGATGGCCGCACCCTGACGCTCACACTCAGCCGTGATGGCGGCTCCCAGCTCTACACCATTGATGTGAATGGCGGCGAGCCGCGTCGCTTGACCCAATCCTCCAGCATCGATACCGAGCCGGTTCATTCCCCCGATGGGAGCAGCATTTATTTTGTGAGTGACAGGGGCGGAAGCCCGCAAATTTATCGCATGCCTGCAAGCGGGGGGGGGGCTGAACGAGTGACCTTTGCCGGCACCTACAACATTTCACCCACCATCAGCCCGGATGGCCGTTGGCTGGCTTATATTTCCCGAATCAACGGTGCCTTTAAATTGCATTTGATGTCGTTCGCCACGGGCCAGGCCACAGCCATCACAGATACGACGGCGGACGAGAGCCCTAGTTTTTCACCCAATGGACGCCTCATTGTGTATGCCACCAAGCAGCAGGACAAAGAAGCGCTCATAACCACCACGCTAGACGGCAAAATCAAAGCACGTCTGGCCGGTAAGGGTGGGGATATTCGGGAGCCGGATTGGAGCCCGTTTCAGAAACAAGCGAACTGATTTTTTATTTAACTGGAGTTGTCAGCATGAACATGAAGAAATGGATTTTGATTTTGGGTGCCACCGCGCTGCTGGCGGCATGCGGCTCTTCCGTCAAGTTGGACAAAGCCCCGGTTGAAGACCGTACAGGGACTGCGGCTGACCAAAGCGCCAATTCAACGGCTGACAACGCCATGGCCAAAAGCAATGTGCAACCGCTGGAAGTGGGCAAGTCTGCCACCGACAGTTTGCCCGTCAACTCGCGACTGGTGTATTTTGATTACGACAGCTTCGCGATCAAGGCCGAATCTCAGTCTCTGGTTGAGTCCAATGCCCGTCTGATCAAAGCCGACAAGAACCGCAAAGTCGTGATTGAAGGCCATACCGATGAGCGTGGTGGCCGTGAGTACAACTTGGCACTGGGCCAAAAACGTGCCGAAGCCGTCCGTCGTGCCTTGGTCCTCTTGGGTGTGGCCGACAGCCAGTTGGAGGCCGTGAGTTTTGGCAAAGAAAAGCCGATGGTTGCTGGCTCTGACGAAGCGTTCATGGCTAAAAATCGCCGGGCCGAAATTTCTTACCGCTAAGCCGCCGCTTGAGCTCCACCATGAAAAACATGCGTGTGCGAATTGCAGCCGTCTTGTTGTCGGGCTGCGCCCTGGGCGCGGCTCACGCCGGATTGTTTGACGACGATGAGGCGCGGCGGGCGATTCTGGATTTGCGCCAACGGATCGATTCGGTTCGTAAAGACGCCCAAACCCAGACCGCCGACGAATCTCGCCGTACGTCGGAAGAGAGCGCGCAACTGCGCCGTGGTTTTGTGGAGTTGCAAAACCAGATTGAGAGTTTGCGCGCTGACCTGTCAAAAATGCGGGGTCAGAACGAGGAGCTCAGCCGCAGCGTGTCCGAATTGCAGCGTCAACAAAAAGATGTGGCGCAGGGCGTGGATGATCGTTTGCGCAAGATTGAACCGACCAAGGTCACTGTGGATGGGCGTGAGTTTTTAGCTGACCCCGCTGAGAAGCGAGACTTTGAATCAGCCCTGACCGTCTTTCGCAAGGGTGACTTTGCTGCTGCGCAAGTGGCCTTCTTTGACTTCATTAGGCGGTATGCCCAAAGCGGTTATGTGCCGTCCGCCAACTTTTGGCTAGGCAATGCCCGTTACGCCATGCGTGACTACAAAGAGGCCGTGCTGAACTTCCGCGCCTTGCTGGCTCAAGCACCGGATCACCTGCGTGCGCCCGAGGCCGTGTTGTCCATCGCCAACTGCCAGTTGGAACTCAAAGACAACAAAGCGGCCAAAAAGACGTTGGAGGACCTGATCAAGGCTTACCCCCAGTCTGAAGCTGCTTCCGCAGCCAAAGAGCGATTGACTCGGC
>JANXSU010000053.1 GCA_025356545.1 Comamonadaceae bacterium | reverse complement strand
AGCACAGTGGGCAAGCACGGAGACGAGGCAACGATTGGCAAGTACGTAAAGAATCAGGGACAAGAATATCAGCAACTACATTCGGACTTTCAGCCAGGGCTGTTCTGAATACCCCGCCCCTTGGGGCGGGGATCTTTATTGCTATGTATTTGATAGCTTATTGTGCTACTGTTTAAAGGGCTAAAGGCGTTATTTTCATTAAATCCATCTATTTTTCATGCCATCAGAGGCTGCCCGTGCGTGCCAAATAGCGCTTGCGCCAGAACAGTGCGCCTAGCAAGCTGGCAATGGAGACCATGGCGCCTAGAGCCCACCAAAACCCGTTTTGCAAGTGTAGAAAAGGAATGAACTCGAAGTTCATGCCAAAGATGCCCGCGATCAGGTTGAGCGGCAAAAAGATGGCGGTGAGCGCGGTGAGCGTGCGCATGATGTCGTTGGTGCGATGGCCCTGCGCTGAGAAATGCATTTGCACCGCTGCTTCGGCGTTGTGCTCCAAACGGTGCACGTGGCTGACGACACGCTCGATGTGCTCAAGCACGTCGCGGCTGCGCACCCTTAGCAGTTCGCGTTCGCGCTCATCGGGCGCGCTGACCGCGCTGGGCCAACTGGCCAAGGCGTCAATCCACTCTTGTACCGAGGCGCGCTGGTCTTCACAGATCTCGTCGAGTTGGTGCAGCGACAGGCGGGCTTCAAGCAGTGCCGTCCAGTTGTTAAAGCGCGAGCGTGGACTCAACAGTTCGGTCTGCCAGTGGTCAAGCTGGTGCGAGAGCTCGCGCCGCAGTTCCAAAAAGCCGTCCACCATCTGGCTGACGATGCGCAGCATCATGTCGGCTGGGCTGGCGGGTACGCCACGCGCACCGGTGGAGCGGCCATCCGGACTGTTCGCCGCATTCGGCGCAGTCAGCAGACGGCTGGCATAGGCGTCACGTACCGCGCAGTCGCTGGGGTGCACGGTCAGCAGCACCCGGTCAAAGACGGCAAAGCCGACTGGACTGGTGTCAATCCGTCGCAAGATGGAAGGCCCGCTGCGTTTGACGGGCGCACGCAGGGGGGGGCGCTGCGGCCCGGTCTCAGCCTGAGGAGCGCTTCTGGCCAGACGGCGAAACACCAGCAAGTCGTACTGCGAGGTGCTGTCAAAGGCAGAGGGCAGTTGGGGGTTGAGCAGGTCGGAGACGTGCAGGTCGACCAAGGCCATGCCGCACAGCTTTTGCAGTAGCACTTGGATGTCGCCTTGCGCGGCTTCAAAAGCCGGGCGTGCGCAGCTGATCCAGACAAATCCTTGCGCGGGGAGTTGTTCGGGTAGCTGAGCGCTTTCGCTGACCTGCGTGCCGTGGACGTGAAAGATGCGCATGGGGCTCATTTCTTGCTGGGTTTTAAGTGCCAAATAGCCCGCTAAGCCTTATTAATAGACCACAAGGAGCTGCTATTTTTGTAGCAGCTTGGCAGCATCACGGGCGAAATAGGTGAGCACGCCGTCGGCACCGGCACGTTTGAAGGCCAGCAGGCTTTCCATCATCACCGCGTCATGGTCCAGCCAGCCGTTTTGCGCGGCGGCTTTGAGCATGGCGTATTCGCCCGAGACTTGGTAGGCGAAAGTGGGCACGTGAAATTCGTCTTTGACGCGCCGCACGATGTCCAGGTAAGGCATGCCGGGTTTGACCATCACCATGTCGGCGCCTTCTGAAATGTCCAGTGCCACCTCACGCAAGGCTTCGTCCGAATTGCCGGGGTCCATTTGGTAGGTTTTTTTGTCGCTCTTGCCCAGGTTGGCGGCGGAACCCACGGCGTCGCGGAACGGGCCGTAAAAGGCACTGGCGTACTTGGCGCTGTAGGCCATGATGCGGGTGTGGATGAAGCCGCTGGCCTCCAGGGCGGAGCGGATGGCGCCAATGCGCCCGTCCATCATGTCGCTGGGTGCGACGATGTCCACCCCGGCCTGCGCCTGAGTGAGGGCTTGCTGTTCGAGCACTTGAACGGTGGCGTCATTCAGGATATAGCCACTGTCGTCCAGCAGGCCGTCTTGGCCGTGGCTGGTGAAGGGGTCGAGCGCCACGTCGGTCATCACGCCGAGCTGGGGGAAGTTTGATTTCAGGGCGCGCACCACACGCGGCACCAGGCCGTCGGGGTTGAGGGCTTCGCGCCCGTCGGGGGTTTTCAAGGCCGGGTTTATTACCGGGAACAAGGCCATCACAGGGATACCCAAGTCCACGCATTCCTGCGCTACGGGTAGCAGTAGGTCCAAGCTCAGGCGCTCCACGCCGGGCATGGAGGCCACAATTTCGCGGCGTTCCTGGCCATCTAGCACGAAGACCGGGTAGATCAGGTCGCTCGGGCTGAGGGCGTTTTCACGCACCAGATTGCGGGTGAATTCGTCACGGCGCAGGCGGCGTGGACGGCTGAAGGGGTAGGGGGCGTGGGCAGTCATGGGGAAAATTGTGCCTGATTCTGGGGGTTCTGCGGGCGATGACGCACCCACTGCTCCAGAAAGAGGCTTTGCGCTGCCTGTTGCTTGACTTGAGTCAAGAAATAAAAATTATTACACTTCAGGTGTTGATATGGCCTTTCAAATTTGCTAGAGTTCACCCGGGTGGTTCGCCACCTCCTGCTTTTCCTCCCTGAGCAGGGCCTTGATGTGTGACAGCAAATAGGCTTACCACCCCAGCTTCGTGCTGGGGTTTTTTTTGTGCTCTACACTTTGCCCATGCTCTGGGTTAAATCACTCCACATCGTTTTTGTCGCCAGCTGGTTTGCCGGCTTGTTTTACCTGCCTCGCATTTTTGTCAATTTGGCGATGGTGCCTGCCGAGTCACAGGCCGAGCGCGAGCGCTTGTTGCTGATGGCGCGCAAGCTTTTGCGCTTTACAACGGTGTTGGCACTGCCCGCCCTGGTGTTGGGCTTGTGGCTGTGGTTGGGTTATGGCATCGGCCAGGGGCCGGGCAATGGCTGGCTCCATGCCAAGTTGGTGGTGGTGGTTTTGGCGCTGGGTTACCACCATGCCTGCGGTGCAATTTTGAAGAAATTCATGCGCGGTGCCCCGTCACGCAGCCATATTTGGTACCGGTGGTTCAATGAAGTCCCTGTGGTTTTGATGTTGGCGGCGGTAATTCTCGTGGTGGTCAAACCCTTTTGAGGCTGTTTGGGCAATGCACAAGACCTCCGCCTGGCCTTTGGCCCTGGTTTACGCGGGGCTGATTGTTTATGCCAGTCTGTATCCGTTTACCGATTGGCGTGATGTGGGTCTGGCCCCTTGGGCCTATCTGAGGGCACCCTGGCCGCGTTATTGGACCGGTTTTGATCTGGTTTCCAACGTTCTGGGTTACACCCCGCTGGGTTTTTTGCTGGCTTTAAGTGCTTTGCGCACCCGTCGTGGGCGATGGGCGGTGGGTCTGGCCACGCTAGCGGCTGGCCTGTTGTCCTTGGTGATGGAGTGCTTGCAGAGTTACTTGCCCGCGCGCGTGCCGTCCAATGTGGACTTGGGTCTGAACGTGTTGGGGGCGTGGCTGGGGGCGGTGGTGGCCACCTTGCTCGAGAAGTGGGGTGCGATTGACCGCTGGAGTCGTTTTCGGTCGCGTTGGTTCTTGCCCGATGCGCGCGGCGCGCTGGTGCTATTGGCTTTGTGGCCCCTGGCCCTGCTGTTCCCGGCAGCCGTGCCGCTGGGGCTGGGACAGGTGTTTGAGCGCCTGGAGGCCGCATTGGCCGAGCGCTTGCAGGACACGCCGTTTTTGGAGTGGTTGCCGGTGCGTGATCTGGATTTGGAGCCGTTGGTGCCTGGGGCTGAACTGGCGTGTGTGATGTTAGGGGTTTTGATCCCCTGCCTGCTGGGGTTTTGTGTCATTCGGGGCACGGCGCATCGCACTTTGTTTGCGGGTGCGGTGGTGTTGGCGGGCGTGGGTGCGACGGCGCTGTCTGCCGCCATGAGCTATGGACCTGCTCATGCTTGGGCCTGGCTGGGTTTGCCGGTTCAGGTGGGCTTGGGTGCGGGGGGCGTGCTGGCGCTCATGCTCTTGCCGGTGCCCAGCCGGGTCAGCGCGGCGCTGATGTTGCTGGCTTTGGGTATTTACCTGAGCGTGCTGAATCAGGCCCCCGCCAGTGCCTATTTTTCGCAGACGCTACAGACCTGGGAGCAAGGGCGTTTCATTCGATTTCATGGCTTGGTTCAATGGCTGGGCTGGCTTTGGCCTTATGCCGCCCTGCTGTATGTGTTGACGCGGGTCTGGGTACAGCCGGTAAAAAACTAAAATCGGGGGATGAGTTCAATTCAAGCCTCCCCCAACACCCACGAAACTGCGGCTCCTTCCGCCTCATACTACGAGCGACACCTTTTCTTTTGTCTGAACGAGCGCAAGGGCGGTGAAGCTTGCTGCGCGCAGCATCAAGCGCAAGAAGCGTTTGACCATTGCAAGTCGTTGGTCAAAGCAGCGGGGCTGAGTGGCCCAGGGCAGGTGCGCGTGAACAAGGCCGGCTGTCTGGACCGCTGCGCCGCAGGACCGGTGTTGGTGGTGTACCCCGAGGCGGTTTGGTACAGCTATGTGGACACGTCGGACATTGATGAAATCGTGGAATCTCATCTTAAAAAAGGGCAGGTGGTGACGCGCTTGCTGACGCCTCCTCATTTGGGACGTTGAGTCGTCCTCTGTTAATCATGAATTCAAAAACACAAAATTTGAGCTTGTCAGGTGCAGCGGGCCAGATCGAGGTCTTGATCGATGAGCCGGTGCTGGCTGAGGGCATCGTTGCACGCGGCGTGGCTATCATTGCCCACCCGCACCCGTTGTTTGGTGGCACCATGGACAACAAGGTGGTGCAGACGCTGGCTCGTGCCTTCGTTCTGTCGGGCTGGCGTGCGGTGCGTTTCAACTTTCGCGGCGTGGGTGCCAGCGAGGGTGTGCACGACGAAGGCCGGGGAGAAGCGCAAGACCTGTTGACGGTGGTGCAGCAATGCGCACCCGAAGGCCCGCTGGCGCTGGCTGGGTTTTCTTTTGGCTCGTTTGTACTCAGCCAAACTCTGGCCACTTTGTGGCCTGCACGCCGTATCGAAAAGCTGGTGATGGTCGGTACAGCGGCCAGCCGGTTCGACGTGGCCGACCTGCCGCCCGAAGCGCATGAGCGCACGCTGGTGATTCACGGCGAACTGGATGACACTGTGCCCTTGGCCGATGTCATGAACTGGGCGCGGCCGCAGACGCTGCCCGTGACGGTGGTGCCCGGTGGCAGTCATTTCTTTCACGGGCAGCTCCCTCTCTTGAGGGGTTTGGTGGTGCGCCACCTGAGTGCCCCTGTTCAGTAGGCCATAGGCCTTGCTTTCAGGGCGTCGTGCGATAGGGCATGGCGCTTCAAATTTCTTCGGATACCTCATGATCAAAATTATTTCTGCTGTACTGGCCTCGGTGATCGTGGTCTGTTTCCCCGCCTTGGCGCAAGGTCTGCCCCAGCCGCCGGAGATAGCCGCCCGTTCGTATTTGTTGATTGATGTCACGGCCAATCAAATACTGGCTGCCAAGGACATTGATGGGGCGGTGGAGCCGGCCTCGCTGACCAAGTTGATGACGGCCTATTTGGTGTTTGATGCCCTGCGCAACAAGAAGATTGATTTGAAGCAAACCTTGTCGGTGAGCGAGCGCGCCTGGAAGATGCCGGGTTCGCGCATGTTCATCGACCCCAAGATGAAGGTGCCTGTGGAGGACCTTATCAAGGGCATGATCGTGCAGTCTGGCAACGACGCTACCATGGCCTTGGCCGAGGGCGTAGGCGGCACGGCCGAGCGGTTTGTGCAGTTGATGAACGAGCAAACACGGGTGCTGGGCATGAAGGGAACCACCTACAAAAACCCCGAAGGTTTGACCGAGGCGGGCCACACCACCACGGCCCGTGATCTGGGCATTTTGGCAACCCGTTTGATGGGGGATTTTCCCGATTACGTGTCTTACTACGCCATCAAGAAGTACCGTTATGAGGGCACACCGGCGGCCAACGACAGCAACCGTAATTTGCTGCTGTTTCGTGATCCCACGGTCGATGGGCTCAAGACGGGGCATACCGATGCGGCGGGCTATTGCCTGATCGCCACCGCCAAACGCGATTTTCCCAATCTGGGTGCTGCCGGTGCCGCACCGGGCACGCCTGCGGCCAGTGGCAGCCGTCGTTTGTTGTCCATCGTGCTGGGGGCGGCTAGCGAGAACGCGCGGGCCAATGAATCACAAAAGTTGCTGAATTGGGGCTATACCGCTTATGAGGCGGTCAAGTTATTTGATGCCAATCAGGCAGTGCTTACGCCAGCGGTTTGGAAAGGCAAGGCCTCTCAGGTGGCTTTGGGTCGCTCGCAAGCCATTGTGGTGGCGGTGCCGGCGGGGAGTGCGGGCAAAATAAAAACCCAGGTCTTGCGCGCCGATCCCTTGGTGGCACCGCTAGTCAAGGGGCAGCAATTGGCACGCCTGACCGTGGCCTTGGGTGAGCAGCCACTTGTCGAAATTCCTTTGATGGTCATGGAATCGGTGGAGCAGGCGGGCTTGCTGGGGCGGGCCTGGGATGCAGTTCGTCTGTGGATCAAATAGCAAACTTCTGCAGGCAAGACGCAAATTTATTGCAGCTGAACGGCTGAGTTGCTATACTCGAAGGCTTTTCGGAATTTCCGAAGGGTTTCACGTTTTCGTTATTTCAAACGTTTAGGGACGTTTTTCAATGCCAACCATTAATCAGTTAGTTCGTCAAGGACGCGAGGTCGAAACGATCAAGTCCAAAAGCCCGGCGATGCAAAATTCGCCGCAGCGTCGCGGTGTGTGCACTCGTGTGTACACCACAACGCCAAAGAAGCCCAACTCCGCTTTGCGTAAGGTTGCCAAAGTGCGCCTGACCAACGGGTTTGAAGTCATCTCGTACATCGGCGGCGAGGGTCACAACCTGCAGGAGCACTCAGTGGTGCTCGTGCGCGGTGGCCGCGTTAAAGATTTGCCAGGTGTGCGTTACCACATTGTGCGTGGTTCGCTCGACTTGCAAGGCGTGAAAGATCGCAAACAGTCGCGCTCCAAGTACGGTGCTAAACGCCCCAAAGCCGGTAAGTAATTAATCGGTTAAGTCAATCGGGCAAATCCGCCTGAGCGATTTGAGACATAGAGGTGCTGTTTCCCGCGTGGCGCGGTGATGCAGCGTAGTGACCCAAACAGACAATTCCGTCTCGGTGGTCGAGTAAGTGAAAATCAAAATGGTTTTCGCGGCATCAGATCAAGATGTCAACTGAAGCAAAGAGGTGAAAAAATGCCACGTCGTCGCGAAGTCCCTAAACGTGAAATCCTGCCGGATCCCAAGTTCGGCAATGTTGAGTTGTCCAAATTCATGAACGTGATCATGGAAGGTGGCAAAAAAGCGGTTGCTGAACGCATCATTTATGGCGCGCTGGAGCAGATCGAAAAGAAAAACCCTGGCAAAGACCCGCTGGAGGCCTTTGTGGTCGCCATCAACAACGTCAAGCCTATGGTTGAGGTGAAGTCCCGCCGTGTCGGTGGTGCCAACTACCAAGTGCCCGTTGAAGTGCGCCCCGTCCGTCGCTTGGCCTTGTCCATGCGCTGGATCAAAGAAGCCGCCCGTAAGCGTGGCGAAAAGTCCATGGCCTTGCGCCTAGCCAATGAGCTGCTTGAGGCCACCGAAGGCCGTGGCGGCGCTATGAAGAAGCGTGACGAAGTGCACCGCATGGCAGAGGCGAACAAGGCCTTCTCCCACTTCCGCTTCTAAGAGGCGGCTACTGCGAAGGCTTTATGCGTCGTTGCAAACCCTTGTCGTGCCACATTTAAGTAATTGGGCACTGTCAGCGGGTTTGCGCCTAGCCTGAAGTCTTCTCGCTACGCCGCCTAAGTGCGGCGATTATTGTTTGAGCAACCAAGGATTCATCATGGCTCGCCATACCCCCATTGAGCGCTACCGCAATATCGGTATTTCGGCTCACATTGACGCCGGTAAGACTACAACCACCGAGCGCGTACTTTTTTACACCGGCGTGAACCACAAAATTGGTGAAGTTCACGACGGCGCGGCCACCATGGACTGGATGGAGCAAGAGCAAGAGCGTGGCATCACGATTACCTCTGCTGCGACCACCTGTTTCTGGAAGGGCATGGACAAGTCCTTGCCCGAGCATCGCATCAACATCATTGACACCCCTGGCCACGTGGACTTCACCATTGAGGTGGAGCGTTCCATGCGCGTGCTGGACGGTGCTTGCATGGTTTACTGTGCCGTTGGTGGCGTTCAGCCCCAGTCGGAGACCGTATGGCGTCAGGCCAATAAGTACAAAGTGCCACGTCTGGCCTTTGTCAACAAGATGGACCGTACCGGTGCTAACTTTTTCAAGGTCGTGGACCAGATGAAATTGCGCTTGAAGGCCAATCCTGTGCCCATGGTGATCCCAATCGGCGCTGAAGAGCACTTCACCGGCGTGGTTGACCTGATCAAGATGAAAGCCATCATCTGGGATGAGGCATCGCAGGGCATGTTGTTTGACTACCGCGATATTCCGGCTGATCTGCTTGAGCTGGCCAAAGAATGGCGCGAAAAGATGGTTGAAGCCGCCGCTGAAGCCACGGAAGAGCTGATGAACAAATACCTTGAAGAAGGTGATTTGTCCGAAGAAGAAATCAAATTCGGCATTCGTACGCGCACCATCGCCAGTGAGATCCAGCCCATGTACTGCGGCTCGGCCTTCAAGAACAAAGGTGTCCAGCGCATGCTGGATGCTGTGATCGAATTCATGCCCTCGCCCGTGGACATTCCCCCAGTCAAGGGGATGGATGAAGATGAGCAGCCTGTCACCCGCAAGGCGGATGACAACGAGAAATTCTCGGCTCTGGCATTTAAGTTGATGACCGACCCCTTCGTCGGGCAGTTGACGTTTGTGCGCGTTTACTCCGGCGTTTTGTCCAAGGGTGACAGCGTGTACAACCCGATCCGTGGCAAGAAAGAACGTATCGGCCGTATCGTGCAAATGCACGCGAACAACCGTGAAGAAGTCAGCGAAATTCGTGCGGGCGACATTGCTGCTTGCATTGGCATGAAAGATGTGACCACAGGTGAAACCTTGTGCGACCCGGCAGCTATCTTAACGCTGGAGCGCATGGTGTTCCCTGAGCCTGTGATTACCCAGGCGGTGGAGCCCAAGACCAAGGCCGACCAAGAAAAAATGGGCATTGCCTTGCAGCGTTTGGCGCAAGAAGATCCTTCATTCCGCGTGAAAACGGACGAAGAGTCGGGACAGACCCTGATCGCCGGCATGGGTGAGTTGCACCTCGAGATCATTGTGGATCGCATGAAGCGCGAGTTTGGCGTAGAAGCCAACGTTGGTAAGCCCCAGGTGGCTTATCGCGAGACCATCCGTAAAACGGTGGAAGACTCTGAAGGCAAGTTCGTGCGTCAGTCCGGCGGTAAAGGTCAGTACGGCCACGTGGTGCTCAAGATCGAGCCGAACGAGCCAGGTAAGGGCTTTGAATTCGTCGATGCGATCAAGGGCGGCGTGGTGCCACGCGAGTACATTCCTGCGGTGGAAAAGGGCGTAATTGAAGCGCTCACCGGTGGCGTTCTGGCGGGCTTCCCCGTGGTGGATGTCAAGGTGACGCTGCATTTCGGCTCTTACCACGACGTGGACTCGAACGAAAACGCGTTCAAGATGGCTGCCATCTTTGGTTTCAAAGAAGGCTGTCGCAAGGCCAGTCCTGTGATTCTGGAGCCGATGATGGCTGTGGAAGTTGAAACCCCTGAAGACTACGCCGGTAACGTGATGGGCGATTTGTCCTCACGTCGCGGCATGGTGCAAGGCATGGACGACATGGTGGGTGGCGGTAAAGCCATCAAGGCAGAAGTGCCCCTGTCAGAAATGTTTGGTTATTCCACCACCCTGCGCTCGATGTCGCAAGGCCGCGCTACGTACACGATGGAGTTCAAGCATTACAGCGAAGCTCCCCGTAACGTTGCTGAAGCCATTGTTGCTTCACGCGCCAAGTAAGCGACTTACTCATCCAAGCTGTCTGCGACGGTGTGCCGCCTTGTTCCCGTGCAAGGCGATTCAGCAATACCGTGCAGACGTAAAACCTAATCACGGGAAACGTTCTTTGGAGAATTGAAAATGGGAAAAGAGAAATTTGCACGCACCAAGCCCCACGTCAACGTGGGCACCATCGGTCACGTCGACCACGGTAAAACCACCTTGACCGCAGCCATCACCTCCGTGCTGGCAGCCAAGTTCGGCGGCACG
>JANXSU010000050.1 GCA_025356545.1 Comamonadaceae bacterium | reverse complement strand
AGCACAGTGGGCAAGCACGGAGACGAGGCAACGATTGGCAAGTACGTAAAGAATCAGGGACAAGAATATCAGCAACTACATTCGGACTTTCAGCCAGGGCTGTTCTGAATACCCCGCCCCTTGGGGCGGGGATCTTTATTTAATAGCATTTCTACAACTATCTATAGATCCGGCCTAATAAAGTTTGAACTTTTGCTATCTTTTTTGCTCCAAGCTTGATGGAAAAAGAAACCGCAGCCAAACAAACACTCGATCAACTCCATGAGCGGCGCAAGCAAGTCGTGAGGTTGCATAAAAAGGGCATCAAGATCATGACCATCGTGGCAATGACAGGGTTGAGCTACCCCTGCGTTCGCAGCGCGGTTGACCTCTTTGTAGCTGGCGGCTGGCCTGCCATTCGTCCAGCTTGCAGAGGCCGCGCCAAAGGCGATGGTCGGGTGCTCAGCCAGGCCCAAGAGCAGGCCATCCAGAGTCTGATCATCCAGAACAGGCCCGAGCAGCTGAAGATGGACTTTTGCTTGTGGAGCCGAGCTGCTGTAGGCCAGCTCATCAGCCAGGAGTACGGCATTGATTTGCAGGTGCGCAGCATCGGAAAATACTTAACCCGCTGGGGTTTTACCCCGCAAAAGCCCATCAAGCGTGCGTGCGAGCAAAAGCCCGAGGCCGTGCAGGCCTGGCTTGAGGGGGAGTACCCCGGCATAGAGCGCCGCGCAAGAAGCGAAGGAGCAGAGATTCACTGGGGTGATGAACAGCCCGCAGCTCAACCCTGAAGAGCGGCTCAATGCGGATCTAAAGCTGGAGATGGGCAAGCGCTTGCCTGTGCGAACGATGGCCAAACTGCGTGCTGCTGCGAGTGAGCACATGGCCATGCTCGAGCAATCTCCTGAGCGCGTGATGGCCTACTTTCAGGACCAGCGGGTTCGCTATGCCGCTTGATACTTCACAAGGCCGGAGCAATAGCACCAAATCAACTAACTAAACAGTATTGGGCTCATACCTGGATTGGAAAATACTGACACCCTGGGGTTGTTCACGTCAAAACAGCTAGCGATTTTCGCTTGATCAATTCGAAATCAATCTTTGCACCCAGACCGGGGCCCGTGGGTGCATGCACCATGCCATCCTGGTCCACTTCAAGGTCATTCAACAGGCCATATTTTTGGGATTCCGCCGGCAGTAGAACCTCAAAAAATTCGGTGTTCTGAATCGCCATGATCACGTGCAGGTTGGCAAAGTTGTTCAGCGAGTTGCCGCCATGGTGCAATTCGTAATTGAGGTGAAACGCCTCGGCAAGGTGTGCCGTTTTCACCAGCGTGGTGATGCCACCCTTGACAGCCACGTCACCACGCAAAAAATCAGTGGCACGCTCCCTCACCCAAGGCGCGTACGCGTCCAGCCCTGCTGCCGGGTATTCGGTGGCCATGATGGGGATGTGCAGCTTTTTTCGGAGTTCCACGTAGTTGTAGATATCTGCATCTGCCAGCGGGTCTTCGTACCAGTAGTAGCCGAGGGCCTCAATCGCCTGGCCTACGCGCAAGGCCGTGGGATAGTCGTAGCTCCAGGCGGCGTCGAGCATCAACAGGTAATCATCACCCACCGCTTTACGAACGGCTTCGCAGACTTTGATGTCTTCCCGCCAGATCTGCGGTGGGTGTATTTTGTAGGCTGCGAAATTGAGGGCTTTGTAGTGCAACGCTTCGTCGGCATAGGCACCTGGGCTGGCCAGCACCGCCGAGCTGATGTAGGCGGGCACTCGATCGCGGTAGGACCCCAGAAGGCTGTGAATTGGCAGATTTGCTGACTTGCCCGCGATGTCCCACAGTGCAATGTCAACAGCGCCAATGGCCCGTACCGTGGTGGTGCGCACACGTTTGAACATCGCTTTGTGAAGTCGCTCGCGGTCTAGCGGGTTCTGCCCGAGCAGCAGCGGCTTGAGGTAGCGGATCAGGCTTGCGCCGTCCATGTCTGCTGCATAAAAAGCAGAGCCCAGAAAGGCATGGCCGGTGATACCTTCGTCTGTACTGAGGGTCAGCAGACCCAATTTGCTGTCGCCTGAAAATCGCCCGGTATGGGCGCCATAACTAGTGGCCGGAATATTGTCCCAGGCGAACAGTGTCAGGGTTACGTCGATGATTTTCATTACTTCTTGGTCTTGTACAGGTTCAGCTCAAACACAGCCTTGGCAACACTTGCCGGCCAACGACTCACTCAATCCTGACATTGGCATCCTTGATGACCTGTGTCCACTTCACCACTTCGCTTTGCAGAAGCTGGCTGAAGGCCGCTGGTGAGCCGGCAATTACTTCAACGCCTTGGTCACGGAAGCGTTTGACCACCTCCGGGTCTTTCAGGATGCGGGTGATGTCGGCGTTCATGCGGTCCACCAGTGCCCTGGGCGTGCCGGCAGGCAGTTGCATGCCGAACCACACATTGACTTCATAACCCGGCACACCCGCCTCGGCAACCGTTGGCACCGACGGAAACAACGCAGACCGCTGCAGGCCGGTGACCGCGATGGCGCGCATTTTTCCGGCCTTGAGTTGCTGCAGGACGTTGGGAATATTGTCAAACAGCGTATCAATCTCGCCGCTCAGCACGGCCATGGTGGCCGGAGCACTGCCTTTGTACGGGATGTGCGTCATTTTGGTGTCTGTCATGCGCATCAGCAGCTCCATCGACAGGTGATTCGACGAGCCGGAGCCGGTAGAGCCATAGTTGAGCTTGCCGGGGTTCTTGCGTGCATAGTCCAGCAGC
>JANXSU010000049.1 GCA_025356545.1 Comamonadaceae bacterium | reverse complement strand
AGCACAGTGGGCAAGCACGGAGACGAGGCAACGATTGGCAAGTACGTAAAGAATCAGGGACAAGAATATCAGCAACTACATTCGGACTTTCAGCCAGGGCTGTTCTGAATACCCCGCCCCTTGGGGCGGGGATCTTTATTTGGGGTTCGGAAGACTCACTTGAGATCGTCAACCAAGACCTTGAGGATGCGCTGTGCGTTGCCTGAAGTCTCGGGGGCACCTGCGGTATTGAGCACGGTCACGGTACTGTTTTCACCTTGACTTAGCACGGTAATGCGGTACTTTTGTGGGGTGCTGACCTTCGCTGTTGCACCAAACATTTTGCTGAAGAAGCCTGGTTCAGTCTTGTCAGTAACAGGTTCCACATAGCGGACAAAATAAGTTCCCTGGTTGCGGTCTCGGTCTTCTACTGTGAAGCCGGTACGATCCAGTGACAGGCCGACACGGCGCCAAGCGCGATCAAACCCTTCATCGATCTGAGCCACTGTCTGCCCATTGACTGTAGTCAAGCGTGAGTTTTGTTTGGGCGTCTCAGAGGCGACCAGTACCTTGGCTCGTTCGGCTGTCACGCCCAGTTTGACCATTAGCTTGCGCAAAAACTCAGCTTCCAACTCGGGGTCCACGGCGCGAGGTTGCCATATGGTTTGGGTTTTGTCGTTGTTGGAGTAGACTTCAGTCATGCCGCGGTGGCTGATATAGATCTCGGTTCCACCCGCTGCATTTCGCTCCAGTCGGGTGCGAAACTTGTCGCGCTCACCCGTTGAGTAGAGCGAGTCCAGCATTCGTCCTAGTGTGCTTCGGATAATGTCTTGGGGCAGCTTCGCTCGGTTTTCAGCCCAATCGGTTTCCATGATGCCCAGGCTGGTTTGATCCATAGTGAGCACGAAGCCACTGTCCAGCCAGAATTCTTTAACAGAATCCCAAAGCTTATCGGCGGGACGATCCACAACCAGCCAGCGTTGTGTGCCTGCCCGCTCAACGCGAACATCACCGATAGTGCTAACGGCGGTAGCCACCGGTTGATTAACTGACACCGACTGATAACCTGAGGCGGATACAGATGTACCGGCGGTAGAGTAGCGGGGATCTCGAACAATTTGGGTCAAGTCGGGTGGCACGGCCAAGGGTGTCGACTTGGTTTTGGTCGCGCTCTTGTAATCGACTTTATCGCCCTCAAGGCTGGAGCAGGCGGTCAATGCCAATGATAAGCCCAGCAGGGCTAATTTCGAAGAGTGATTCACCAGTTGTTCCTCAAAGGGGTAAGGGAGCCAGAAGGGGGTGTCAAATCAGGTCGCTGGCGCGCAATGCACCTTCAACCACAGCAGTATTGTCCTGCGTCAGCGGCGTCATGGGCAGACGCAAAGTGCCACCACACAGCCCCATGCGTTGCATGGCCCATTTCACAGGGATGGGGTTGGGCTCTACAAACAGCTGTTTGTGTAGGGGCATCAAGAGAAACTGGATTTCCATGGCGCGCTTCACATCTCCCGCCATGGCGGCCACGCACAGCTCGTGCATCAGGCGCGGTGCCACGTTGGCCGTCACGCTGACATTGCCATGCCCGCCGCACAGCATCAGTGCCACGGCAGTCGGGTCATCACCGGAGTAGATGCAAAAACCTTCAGGCGCTTCACGGATCAGCCACTGCGCGCGTTCGATATTGCCGGTGGCTTCCTTGATGCCGACGATGCCGTCCACCTGAGCCAAGCGCAGCACGGTGTCGTGCGCCATATCGGCCACGGTGCGGCCCGGCACGTTGTACAAAATGGTGGGCAAGTCCACCGCTTCGGCAATGGCTTTGAAGTGCTGGTACTGGCCTTCTTGTGTGGGCTTGTTGTAGTAGGGCACGACTTGCAACTGACAATCGGCACCGACTTTTTTGGCGAATTGGGCCAGCTCAATCGCTTCAGCCGTGGAGTTGGCACCGCAGCCCGCCATGATGGGGACGTGCTTGTGAGAGTGCTGGCGCGCCTGCTCGACCGCCACTCGGATGATTTCACAGTGCTCATCGACATGCACGGTGGGTGACTCACCCGTGGTGCCGACCACGCCAATGCAGTCTGTTCCTTCGGTGATATGCCAGTCGATCAGTTTGCGCAAGGTCGGGTAATCCACACGACCGTCCTCCAGCATAGGAGTGACGATGGCCACAATGCTGCCGGTGATGGGGCTGAAGGTAGGTGACATGTCTAGGGTTTTAAACAAAGTAATCAGGCATTTTAAGCCAGTGCCACGGCCTGAGTTGCCCGGCGCTGCGCGCTAAAGAGCGTACTGCACCGGTGGGTGATTTGCACTTAGAGATAAATCCGTTTTCACCGCCACCAAACGTTGAACAAAACGAGGTGATTGCCCCAGGAAACCATCCTCAAAAGCCACAACACGCAGATCAGAAAAAGCACTCAGTAATTCACCGGGACGCAAGAGAAAGTCGGGGCGCGAAGGCTTGCCCACGGTCTCATGACCTGCCGCAAAGGTTTCATAAATCAGTACCCCACCAGGGGCCAGACTCTGAAGGATCACAGGGAAAAGGGCGCGCCACAGGTAGTTGGTCACCACCACGGCATCGAACTGGCGGGGCTGGTCGTTTTGCATCAAAGGCCAGGCCGCGTTTTCAATGTCAGCTTGCCGCACTTCGCCCCACGCAGCGGCGGCGCTCAGTGCTTCAGACGAGCGATCTAGGCCCAGCATCTGATGCCCTTGGGCCGCTAGGTATTGCATGTGTCGCCCGTGACCGCAGGCCAAGTCCAGCACCGTACCCCGTGGGCGAATCAGGTGTTCCCAACGTTGCACCCAGTCGGATTCCACGCCTGTAATTGCTATATGTTCCATAGCTGCTTATGCATATATTAATTGGCCTGTAGGCCTAAATGACCAAAAAATCTCATCAAAAACAAGCCCAAATCTGGTTGGACAAGGTCACCAGAAAATTAGGTCGTGTGTACAGGCTAAAGACGGCCAGCAGCACGGCCACCACGCCGCCATAGCGCAGGGCTTGGGTCAGTCGTGGGTGACGGTGTTTCATGAGCTCACGCTGTGGCCTGCAGCGGGCGACGGTGAATGGCGGCTTCTTTGACAGGCAAATTCACCAGCGCGGCAAACACGCCCAGCGCAATGGCGATGTACCAGACGATGTCATAGCTGCCGGTCTTGTCATACAGATAGCCACCCAGCCACACGCCCATGAAGGAGCCGATCTGGTGACTAAAAAACACAAAACCACCCAGCATGGACAAGTGCGCCACACCAAAGATTTGCGCCACTGTGGCGTTGGTCGGCGGCACCGTGGACAGCCACAGCAGGCCCATGACGCTGGAAAAGAGATAGACGCTCATGGGCGAGAGTGGCACCAGCAAAAAGATACTGATGACGATGGCCCGTGCCAGGTAGATGAAGGCCAGGATGTTTTTCTTTGGCAAACGTTGCCCCAGCACACCCGCCGCATAAGTGCCAAACACATTGAACAGACCAATCAGCGCCAGCGCATAGCTGGCCACCTCGGGCGACAGGCCCTTGTCCTTGAGGTAGCTGGGCATGTGCACGCCGATAAAAACAACCTGAAAGCCGCAGACAAAAAAGCCCGCCATCAGCAACTGAAAGCTGGGGTATTTAAAAGCCTCTTTTAGTGCCTGAACGATGGTTTGATCTCGCTTGGGCGCAGTGCCAGCGGCACAGTGGGGCTCATGCAGACCCCAGGCCAGCGGCACGATCAGCAGAGCGGCAAAACCCAATATCACCAAAGCCTGTTGCCAACCCAGACTGTTGATTAAAAAACCTTCGGCGGGCACCATCAGGAACTGACCAAAAGAACCTGCCGATGCCGCCACGCCCATGGCCCAGGAGCGTTTTTCCAGGCTGACATTGCGTCCAATCACGCCGTAAATCACGGCGTAGGTCGTTCCCGCTTGCGCCATGCCGATCAGCACGCCCGCCGTCAAGGCAAATGTCAGTGGCGTTGGGGCGTAAGCCATACCAATCAGACCCAGGGCGTACAGCATGGCTCCACCAATGATGACGCGAAACGCACCAAACTTGTCGGCCACCATGCCTGCAAAAATACCGGCAAAGCCCCAGGTCAGGTTCTGAATGCCAATCGAGAAGGCAAAGGTTTCGCGGCTCCAGCCCTGCGCTTGCGTGACCGGTTGCAGCCACAGGCCAAAGCCATGCCGAATGCCCATGGACAGGGTGACGATGGCGGCCCCGCAGATCAGCACTTGAGTGATGGAGAGTTTGTTGGTGATTTTTGTCATCTTTGAAATGTAACCTTTATCAAGTTGGGTCGCTTGAGTCGAGAAGTTAAGGTCATGACATTTATGACGTCACATTCAGGCTTTGAACTCATCCCGAAGTCCATCCCAGCATTGCAGGTAATGGGTGTCCAGTGCTCCACCGTTCATGGCATAGGTGCTGGGCACGAAGCGGTAGCGACTCTCAAACATGAAGGCCAGGGTGTTGTCCAGCTTGTGCGGCGCAAGTGTTGCGGCACTGGCGTTCACAAAGGCATCTGTGTCGGGGCCGTGCGGCACCATGCAGTTGTGCAGGGACGCCCCGCCGGGCTTGAAGCCTTCGGGTTTGGCGTCGTATTGGCCATAGACCAGGCCCATGAACTCGCTCATCAGGTTGCGGTGGTACATGGGCGGGCGGAAGGTGTCTTCAGCCACCATCCAACGCGGCGGGAAAATCACAAAGTCGCAGTTGGCCGTACCCGGCGTGTCAGAGGGTGAGGTCAGTACCGTGAAGATGGACGGGTCCGGGTGGTCAAAGCTGATGGAGCCTATGGCCATGAAGTGGGCGGTGTCGTACTTGTAGGGCACCAGGTTGCCGTGCCAAGCCACCACGTTAAAGGGGCTGCGCGGCTGGCGGGCTGTCCACAGGTGGCCGCCATATTTTTTGACGATCTCAAACCCGTTGGGTGCAGGGGGCGTGGTGTCAAAGGCTGCCGTGGGAGCCAAAAAATCACGCGAATTGGCCAGGCCGTTGGAGCCGATAGGCCCCAACTCTGGTAGACGGAAATGCGCACCGTAGTTCTCGCAGACATAGCCGCGAGAGGGGCCATCCGGCAGGGCAACCGCAAAGGCCATGCCGCGTGGCAGCACGGCGATTTCACCGGGTTTAACTTCGAGCAGGCCCAGTTCGGTGGTTAGTACGATGCGGCCTTGCTGAGGCACCAGCAGCATTTCCCCATCTGCATTGATCAGCGCCCGCTGCGACATGGAGCGGTTGGCTACATACACCAGCGCCGCCATGCCGGTTTGGGCGTCAGCGTCGCCGTTGGCGACCAGCGTGCGCAGGCCATCCACAAAATCGAGGGGTTCTACGGGGATGTCAAAAGGCCGCCAGCGCAAGGGATCGGGTGGTATGGGCATAGCGCTCGGTTTGCCCGCTGTGCCAGTCGTCCACAGAGGTTGTGCATAGGGTTTGTAAGCACCGGTGACGATGGAGGGTTGACGACGGTACAACCAGGTGCGGCGATTCTCGGCACGGGGTGCGGTGAAGGCTGTGCCGGAGATCAGTTCTGCGTACAAATCATGCGGGACACGTTGCGGGCTGTTGCGGCCCACGGGGAGGGTGCCCGGCACGGCTTCGCTCGCGAATTCATTGCCATAGCCGCTGAGGTAGTGCAAGGGGTGTGAGGTCATCGTGGTTCTCCTGAAAGGCTTATGTGGTGATGTTGCTGGACGCTGAGGCGGCTTGCGTTTGATCGGTTTTGGTTTGATCAGTTTGGGCCTGCGCTATCAAGCGGTCAAAGACCTCGCTGAGTTGCTTGCGCTCGGCCGCGCTCAGCACGCCAAAGATATCTTGGTTACGTTGACTCACCACGTCCATGGCGCGCTGCCAAGCAATCTTGCCCTTGGGGCTGAGCGTGAGCACCACACCACGGCCATCCAAGGGGCTGGCGACCTTGCGCACCAGCCCCTGATCTACCAGTGACTGTGCGGCCCGGCTGGCCTGCCCCTTGTTCAGGTTGGCCTTGTGCGCCAGGTCATTGACCGACAGGGGGGCGAACGAGCCTATGGCCGTCAGGCAGCGGCCATCGCTCATGGACAGTCCCGCGTCACTCACATAAGCGCGCTGGCTGGTCATGTCGGTCAGCTTGTGCAGCAGGTGCAGGCGGTAGGTGAAGGTGCGGTCGAGCTGGGTCACTGGGCGGATCACATTGCGGCCAAGCGCTCGGCCTGCGTAATCAACGCCAAGGCTTCGTTCGCGTCAGTCTGGCGGCTCAACAGTGCCAGTGCCAACGTGGCCAGAAACAAAGGTGCTTTGGCCTCGCCCACCCGGGCTGTTGCCTCGGCTAGCGCGGTGTAGGTTTGATCTAGCGGGTTGCTCATGTGCGCTCCTGTTGAAAAGATTTCAGGGCTGTCGCGATGTCTTGGGCTTTTGCTATCGGCCAGCAGCCCATCAGGTAGCCATCGGGTCGCACCAAATAGGCCGAGCCGTTGAGCGCACCGTAGCGCTCACGGGCCTGGCCCGTTTCATCTAGCCGTGTGTTGACCGTGGGCTGGCCCTGGCTGGCAATGCAGATCACTTGGACGGCGGCGGGATTGGCTGCGCCTGTACCGGGCGGTGTGGCCAGTGCTGCCAGCTCGGTCGGCAGTCCGGCCTGTTCAGCAAAATACAAGACGACAAAGCAGTTGCCAAAGCAGGCGGTCAGGTGCGTCTCTCCGTTGATGCTGCGCAACTTGGCCTCAGGCGCGGGCATGCCCGCACGGACTTGGCTGTTGCCCGGCTGCGCAGGCAGATTGAGCGCCGAGCCCACGTATTCCACAGGGGTGGACTGGCGCGGGTTGAGCAAGGCGCTCACCGCAGAGTCCTCCGTGGCCAAGCGCAGAGCCGCTTCGCGCATCAGCTTGAAGCCATAGTTGGGTGGTGCCATGAATTCCGTGCTTTTGGCACCGTAAACAATGTTTTCGCGCGTGGCTTGCACCCGCTCGGTGGAGTAGCTGTCCAGCAAGCGATCAGCAGCCTTTCCCTGCATGACCAGGGCGAGCTTCCAGGCCAAGTTGCCTGCGTCGTCCAGGCCCGAGTTGAGCCCGCGCACACCAAAAATCGGCACCAAATGCGCCGCATCACCAGCAAATAGCACGCGCCCATGGCGGTAGCTGGGTAGCGTGAGGCATTTGGCGTTGTAGATTGAAATCCACAGCGGCTTCCACGGTTCGCTCTCGCCAATCATGGCCAAGTGGCTTTGCACACGCGGCAACACGTTCTCAGGCTTGACGGCCTCAACCGGGTCTTCGTCGTCGCGAATTTGATAGTCAATGCGCCAGACGTCATCGGGCTGGCGGTGCATCAAAATGGTTGAGCCGGGGTTGGAAGGTGGATCAAACCAGGCCAGCCGCTCCACCGCCCGGCGGGTTTTTTGCACCACATCCACAATCACGTAGCGGCCTTCGTACTGCGTACCCTCCAGTTGCAAGCCCAATTGCTCACGCACCGTGCTGCGCCCGCCGTCACAGGCCACCACCCAGTCGGCTGCGACGGTGTGCAGACCGTCCTCCGCTTCGATATCCACCTGCGCACCATGAACCTGTGGCCGCACCGCTACCACCTTGCTAGACCAGCGCACATCAACCAGACCCCCTTGAGCCAGCGCGGCTTTGTGTGCAAACTCCTCTGCATAAAACTGCTGGATGTTGACCATGGGCGCAAAGCGCTGCGTCGGCTCGCTGGGCATCTGGAAATGCAGCACTTCTTTGTCACGGTAATAACTGCGCCCGCCGACCCAAGATAAGCCTTTGTCAACCAGCGGTTTGTCTGCCCCCACCCAGGCCAGTATTTCCTGCGAGCGGCGCGACATGCAAATCGCCCGGCTGCCGGTGCAATATCCGTCGTCCACCTCAACGATCAAGCTGGCAATGCCGTAGCGCGCAAGCAATGCTGCCAGCGTCATGCCCACGGGGCCGCCCCCGGCGATGAGGACGGTGGCTCGGTCGGGCCATGGGGCTGATGTAGTTGGTGTCACGGTGGGATGACTTAGATGTATAAGTTGTTGCGTGCGCAACTATAGTTAAAACTTCTTTTAATCACAATCAAGTTTCGAAAGAATTATTGATATGCTGTACATGCATACAGCTATTTTGAGTAAACCGACTACAATCCGCCCCTATGGCAGTCAAACCACTCTCCGACTATTCAGAAAGCTCCATCCGCGTCCTCAAGGGCCTGGAGCCGGTCAAACAACGCCCGGGTATGTACACCCGCACCGATAACCCGCTGCACGTCATACAAGAGGTGCTGGACAACGCGGCGGACGAGGCGCTGGCTGGCTTTGGCAAGAAGATCAAACTCACGCTGCACAGCGATGGTTCGGTCAGCATTGAGGACGATGGGCGCGGCATTCCGTTTGGCTTGCATCCGGAAGAAAACGCACCAGTGATCGAGCTGGTGTTCACCCGCTTGCATGCGGGCGGCAAGTTCGACAAAGGCAAGGGTGGGGCCTACAGCTTCTCGGGCGGGCTGCACGGCGTGGGTGTAAGCGTGACCAATGCCTTGGCCAAGCGGCTGGAGGCCACCAGCTACCGAGAGGGGCAGTGCGCGCGCCTGGTCTTCTCGGGCGGCGATGTGATTGAGCCGCTGACCACACGGCCCAGCGGAGGCAGTGCCGAGGGCGACCGCAAACAGGGAACGACGGTGCGCGTTTGGCCTGATGCCAAATACTTTGAATCCAGCGTTTTACCTATCAATGAGCTGACGCACCTGCTGCGCAGCAAGGCGGTGTTAATGCCGGGCGTGACGGTCACGCTGACGGTTGAGAAAACCAAGGAAGTCCAGACTTGGCTCTACAAGGGCGGTCTGCGCGACTACCTGATGCAAACGCTCAACGGCGAACCTGTGATTCCGCTGTTTGAGGCCGAAGGTTTTGCCGACACTCAGAGCGACAACTTTGCCGAAGGCGAGGGTGCGGCCTGGTGCGTGGCCTTTACCGAAGACGGCCAACCGGTGCGCGAGAGCTATGTCAACCTGATTCCCACCAGCGCGGGCGGTACGCATGAGAGTGGCTTGCGCGACGGATTGTTCACGGCGGTTAAAAGCTTTATTGAACTGCACAGCTTGCTGCCCAAAGGCGTGAAGTTGCTGCCCGAAGACGTGTTTGCACGAGCCTCGTATGTGTTGAACGCCAAGGTGTTGGACCCGCAGTTTCAGGGCCAAATCAAGGAGCGTCTGAACTCACGCGACGCTGTGCGTTTGGTGTCCAGCTTTGTGCGCCCGGCGTTGGAGCTGTGGCTGAACCAGCATGTGGAATACGGCAAACGACTGGCCGAACTCGCCATTAAAGCGGCCCAGACGCGCCAGAAAGCCGGGCAAAAAGTAGAAAAACGCAAGGGCTCTGGCGTGGCTGTTCTGCCCGGCAAACTGACCGATTGCGAGAGCAAAGACCTAGCCCATAACGAGGTGTTTTTGGTCGAAGGTGACTCTGCCGGTGGCAGCGCCAAAATGGGTCGTGATAAGGAAAGTCAGGCCATTCTGCCCCTGCGCGGCAAGGTGCTCAACACCTGGGAGGTGGAGCGCGACCGCCTGTTTGCCAACACCGAGATTCACGACATTGCCGTTGCCATCGGGGTTGACCCGCACGGCCCCAATGACACGCCTGATTTAACGGGTTTGCGCTATGGCAAGGTCTGCATTTTGAGCGATGCGGACGTGGACGGCTCGCACATTCAGGTGCTGCTGCTCACCCTGTTTTTTAGGCACTTTCCCAAACTCATCGAGACCGGTCACATCTACGTGGCGCGTCCACCTCTGTTTCGGGTCGATGCTCCGGCACGTGGCAAGAAGCCCGCGTCCAAAGCCTATGCGCTGGACGAGGGCGAGCTCACCGCCATTCTGGACAAACTGCGCAAGGAAGGCGTGCGCGAAGGCGCGTGGAGCATTAGCCGCTTCAAAGGTTTGGGCGAGATGAATGCCGAGCAACTGTGGGAGACCACGCTCAACCCCGATACACGGCGGCTGTTGCCGGTGCAATTGGGTAGCTTCGATTTCATCCAGACCGAGAACCTGATCACCAAGCTCATGGGCAAGGGCGAAGCGGCGGCGCGTAGAGAGTTGATGGAGTTGCACGGCGATTCGGTGGAAGTGGATGTGTGATGCTTGCGCGCTTCGTTCACCTCGTTCGCTTCAGTTTGCTGGCCTGCGCCGTGCTGTTCAACCCAGCCGCCCATGCCGACATCTGGGGCTACATTGACGACAAAGGTGTGGCGCACTTTGCACAAGAGCGGGTAGACGATCGGTATGAAATCTTCTCGCGCACAGGGCAAAAATTTGACTCCCAACGTCAGGTCACCGTGCCCACAGCGCCACCCAAGTTGATCGCTTTTTTTGAGGTCTCTCCGCGCTACAAGCAAGTCAAACATTTGCTGCGCGAAGCGGCCAGCGAGCACAAGATCGAATATGAGTTGCTGCAAGCCCTGATCGCCACCGAATCTGGTTTCGACCCCCTCGCGGTGTCGCCCAAAGGCGCGGTGGGTTTGATGCAGCTCATGCCCGACACCGCCCAGCGCTTTGGGGTGGTGGCTGACGTTAAATTGACGCTCAGCAAACAACTGACTGACCCGCGCACCAACATCCGCGCAGGAGCGCGTTACCTGAGTTATTTGCTCACCAAATTTCCCGGTCAGATGGAGTTGACCTTGGCCGCTTACAACGCCGGCGAGGGTGCTGTGCAGCGCGCGGGCAACCGCGTGCCCAACTACCCGGAAACACAAAGCTACGTGCGTACGGTGATGCAAATGTTCACTGTGCTTAAACCCCCTGCTGTGTTGGTGGAGCAACGCAAATCGCCAGCGCGTGTGCGCATGGCTTTTTCTGGTGGCGCAGAAGGCCGAGGCAATATGCCTGCGTTCGCGCCCGCTGTGCCTGCCGAAATCATCTATACCGATTGAATGCCTTAGACCCCCATGAGCGACCAACCCACTCTTGACCTCAACCCGGCCACGCCCAGCGACGATGATCTGAACCTGGCCACCTACGCCCAGCGCGCTTACCTCGAATACGCTTTGAGCGTGGTCAAAGGTCGCGCTTTACCTGACGTGTGTGACGGCCAAAAACCGGTGCAGCGGCGCATTCTCTATTCCATGTCGCGCATGGGCTTGGGCTTTGGTGGCGCGGGTGGCAACACCGGGGCCAAGCCGGTCAAGTCGGCCCGTGTCGTGGGCGACGTGCTGGGCCGCTTTCACCCGCACAGCGACCAAGCCGCCTATGACGCGCTGGTGCGCATGGCGCAAGATTTCTCGCAGCGCTACCCGCTGATCGACGGCCAGGGCAACTTTGGCAGCCGTGACGGCGACGGCGCTGCCGCCATGCGCTACACCGAGGCGCGTTTGGCCAAGATCAGCAGCCTGCTGATGGACGAGATTGACGAAGGCACGGTGGATTTTCAGCCCAACTACGATGGCTCAACCATCGAGCCGCGCCAGTTACCGGCCCGCTTGCCCTTCAATCTGCTCAATGGCGCCAGCGGTATTGCTGTGGGCCTCGCGACCGAAATCCCCAGCCACAACCTGCGTGAAGTGGCCGACGCTTGCGTAGCCCTCATCAAAAATGCCAAGCTCACCGACGAAGCGCTGTATGCGCTGATCCCCGGGCCCGACTACCCCGGCGGCGGGCAGATCATCAGCAGCGCCAGCGACATTGCCGATGCCTATCGCACGGGCCGTGGTTCCCTCAAATGCCGTGCCCGCTGGAAGATTGAAGAACTTGCACGCGGACAGTGGCAACTGGTGGTGACCGAGCTGCCACCGGGGGTGAGCACGCAAAAAGTGCTGGAAGAAATTGAAGAGCTCACCAACCCCAAGGTCAAAACTGGCAAGAAGGCGCTGTCCCAAGAGCAGACTCAACTCAAGGCCACGGTGCTCTCGGTCATTGACGTGGTGCGCGATGAATCGAGCAAGGATGCAGCCGTGCGCCTGGTGTGCGAGCCCAAGACCAGCCGCACTCAGCAGTCCGAGCTCATCACCACGCTGCTGGCCCACACCAGCCTGGAAACCTCCAGCCCGATCAACCTCACCATGGTGGGGTTGGATGGCCGGCCCACGCAAAAATCACTGCGCCAGATGCTGACGGAGTGGATCGAGTTTCGCCACCGCACCATCGAGCTGCGCACGCGACATCGGCTCGATAAGGTGCTGGACCGCATTCATATCTTGGAAGGGCGGCAACTCGTCCTCTTGAACATTGACGAGGTGATTGCCATCATTCGCCAGTCGGATGAGCCCAAAGCGGCATTGATTGCGCGCTTCTCGCTGTCGGAGCGGCAAGCCGAAGACATTCTTGAAATCCGCCTGCGCCAGTTGGCCCGGCTTGAAGCCATCAAGATCGAACAAGAGTTGAAAGAGCTGTGCGACGAGCAGAAAAAACTCGAAGAGATTTTAGGTAACCCCGCCGCGCTGCGCCGCCTCATGGTCAAGGAAATTGAGAGCGATGCAAAGACCTTTGCCGACCCGCGTCGCACCTTGATTCAGGCGGAGAAAAAAGCGGTGCTCGAAGTCAAAGTGGTGGACGAGCCCGTGACCGTGGTGGTCTCGCAAATGGGCTGGGTGCGGGCGCAAAAAGGTTGGGCCAAAGAGCGCGCCGCTGAAGGCTCAGCAATGCCGGTAGCTGCGACTGAGTACAGCTTCAAATCCGGCGACAGTCTGTACGGCGCGTTCGAATGCCGCACGGTGGACACGCTCCTGGTGTTTGGTGACAAGGGCCGGGTTTACTCCGTGGCGGTGGCACTGTTGCCCGGTGCGCGCGGCGACGGTCAACCCATCACCACGCTGATTGAACTAGAGGCTGGCTCTAAAGTGGCGCATTACTTTGCGGGCTCAGCTCAGGCGCAATTGCTGCTCAGCAGCTCTGCGGGCTACGGCTTCTTGGCCACCGTAGGCGACATGATTTCGCGTCAAAAAGCGGGCAAGGCCTTCATCACCTGCAACGAGGGCGACACGGTGTGTAGCCCGTCTCCGGCCAACGTGCCACCACTGCCGGCAGCCACGCATGTGGCGTGTGCATCCACAGGCGGTCGCATTTTGACGTTTGAAATCACCGAACTCAAATCCATGAGCGGCGGTGGTCGAGGTCTGATGCTAATTGATCTGGAAGCCAAAGACAGCCTGGCAGGAGCCGCTGCCTACACCCGCAGCGTGAAGATTGAAGGCATAGGCCGGGGCGGCAAAGCCCGCGATGAAACTCTGGAAATCCGCAGCCTGAACAACGCCCGCGCCGTGCGGGGGCGCAAAGGCAAGGTGGCTGATTTAGGCTTCAAACCGGGGTCGATAACAAGGGTGGAGTAAAGGGTAAAGGCGGCGCTCTACCCTGGCTAGATCTACCTGAGCCGCTTCAACTCGCTTCCAAAAACCGCACCCGTACACTCTTACCCTTGATCTTGCCCGCATTCAGTCGCGCCAGGGCTTCAGCTGCAATCGCACGGTCCACCGCAACAAAGGTGCAGAACTCGGTGACGTTGATCTTGCCGATTTGCTCGCGGGTGTAGCCTGCCTCGCCGGTCAGAGCGCCCAGCACATCGCCGGGGCGGATTTTTTCTTTACGACCACCCAGAATTTGCAGGGTCACCATGGGGGGCAGCAGGGGCTCGTTGCTGGCGGGGTTCAGCTCGTCGAGCTTGTGCCAGACGGATTCGTTCTTTTGGTACTGCTCGATTTTGCCGACAAAACCCATCTCGTCCATGCTGGCCAGGCTCAGGGCCAGGCCGGTTTCACCGGCGCGCCCAGTGCGGCCAATGCGGTGCACATGCACTTCCGGGTCGGGGGAGATGTCCACGTTAATCACGGCCTCTAGCTGTGTGATGTCCAACCCGCGCGATGCCACGTCGGTGGCCACCAGCACCGAGCAACTGCGGTTGGAGAACTGTGCCAGCACCTGGTCGCGCTCGCGTTGCTCCAGTTCGCCGTACAGCGCCAGTGCGCTAAAGCCATGCGTCTGAAGCACCTCTACCAGCTCCTTGCAGCGCTGTTTGGTGTTGCAAAAAGCCAAGGTGCTGATGGGGCGAAAGTGGTGCAGCAGCTGGGCCACGGCCTCCAGCCGGTTGGCGCGCCGCACTTCATAAAAGTGCTGAGTGATCAAGCTGGTGCTGACGTGTGACTCCACTTTGACAAGCTGCGGCTCGCGCAGAAACTGCTTGGCAATTTTGTCGATGCCCTCGGGGTAGGTGGCCGAGAACAGCAGGGTTTGCCGATTCGTGGGGCACTGCTTAACGACGGTGGCGATGTCGTCAAAGAAGCCCATGTCGAGCATGCGGTCGGCCTCGTCCAGCACCAATGTGTTGAGAGCGCTCAAGTCCAGCGTTTCGCGGGTCAGGTGGTCCATGATGCGGCCCGGGGTGCCCACCACAATGTGTGCGCCGTGTTCTAGCGATGCGTTTTGCATGCGCAGCGGCACGCCGCCGCACAGGGTGACGATTTTGACGTTGTCTTGCGCGCGGGCCAGGCGGCGCAGCTCGATGGTCACCTGGTCGGCTAGCTCGCGTGTGGGGCACAGCACCAGGGCTTGCACCGCAAAGCGGCGCGGGTTCAAGTCGGCCAGAACGGCCAGGGCAAAGGCGGCGGTTTTGCCGCTGCCGGTCTTGGCCTGGGCAATCAGGTCTTTGCCGGCCAACGCAATCGGCAGACTGGCGGCCTGGATGGGCGTCATCTCGGTGTAGCCGAGTTGCGTCAGGTTGGCTAGCGTGGCCGGGTTCAGGGCGAGGGAATCGAAGCCCTGGGTGGTTTTAATCGGTGTGTTCATCCGTCGATTATCCGGGTCTGCCCTAGACTACGCACTTTCTTCTTTCTATCCAGGGATTTGCGATGCTAAATCACGATCAAAACAACGACTTCAATGCCTTGTTGCCCGGCCAGAGCACCGAGGCCGGTGCCACCCGGCGCACGGCGCTCAAAGCCGCCATTGGCGTGGGCTATGCTGCGTCCGTCATGCCCATCATGGCGCAGACGGCCATCAAAACGCCCACCGACGGCCTGACCGTGGGCGAGGTGACGATTGACGTCAAGGGCTTCAAGATGCCCGCCTACCGCGCTCAACCTGCGGGCAAAACCAATCTGCCGGTGGTGCTCGTGCTGTCCGAGGTGTTTGGCGTGCACGAGCACATTGCCGACGTGGCCAATCGTTTTGCCCGTGCAGGCTACCTGGCCATTGCGCCTGAGTTGTTTGTGCGCCAGGGTGACGCGCAAAGCTACGGCGAAATTGCCAAGTTGCTGGCAGAGGTTGTCAACAAAGTGCCAGACGCGCAAGTGATGGCCGACCTGGACGCCACCGTGGCCTGGGCAGGGACCAACGGCGGTGATTTGAAGCGCGTTGGCATCACCGGCTTTTGCTGGGGTGGCCGCCAGACTTGGCTCTACACCGCGCACAGCAAGTACATCAAGGCCGGCGTGGCCTGGTATGGCCGCATCGTGGGTGCACCGAACGCGCTGATGCCTACCAACCCGATTGACATCGCCACCGACTTGAATGGCCCCGTGCTGGGCTTGTACGGCGGGGCGGACAGCGGCATTCCGGTGCAAACGCTGGCTCAAATGCAAAATGCGCTGGCCAGTGGCAAAAGTAGTGCCTCCAAAGGTTCGCAGTTTGTGGTGTACCCCGATATCCCACACGCCTTCAACGCCGACTACCGCCCCACCTACCGCAAGGCGGCGGCGGATGACGGTTGGAAGCGATGCCTGGCCTGGTTCAAAACCCACGGTGTTGCCTGAATTTTAATAAAAATGGGCTCTAGCCCAATAAATACATGTGTAAGCAGCTATGACATTAATAGCAATTCTGATCGGAACCTTGGCCGCAGGCATTGGCAGCGTGTGGCTGGCGGCAGCCTTGAGCTTTGGCTCGTTGGCCCGTTACACCCAGCACATGCTCAGTTTGGCGGCGGGGGCGCTGATGGGCACGGCTTTTCTGCATTTGTTGCCGGAGGCGTTTGAGGGCCAGACCAAACCGCATGCGTTGTTCATGACGCTGCTGGTGGGGCTGGTGTTTTTCTTCCTTCTGGACAAGGCCGAGCTGTGGCACCACGGGCATGAGCATCATCAAGAGGGTGGGCATGGGGCTGACGATGGCCATCACAACCACCATGCGCACACCCATAACGCGCAGGACGAGCCCAAATCTGGCAGTTGGGCTGTCATCGCCGGGGACAGCGTGCACTGCTTTGGCGACGGCATTCTGATCGCCTCGGCCTTCATCGCCGACATGCGCCTGGGGGCCATTGCCGCCATCGCCGTGCTGGCGCACGAGGTGCCACACCACATGGGTGATTTGATCGTGTTGAACCGCAGCTCCAGCAACCGCAAGTCGGCTTTGGGCAAGGTGTCTCTGGCCGGGGCGGTGACGGCGCTGGGCGGTTTGATCGGTTACTGGCTGGTGGAGCAATTGCAGGCCTACTTGCCCTATTTTTTGGTGGTGGCGTCCAGCAGCTTTGTCTATGTGGCGCTGGCGGACTTGATTCCGCAATTGCAAAAGCGTTTGTCTCTGCGCGAGACTTTGGCGCAGGTTGCTTGGTTGTTGGGGGGGATTGGTTTGGTGACGTTGGTGAGCAGTCTGGCGCGCGGGCACTAAGGCGGATCAACCTTTTGCCACTGGCCTGCTCGCATCACTGCACCACTCGCTCCAGCTCCCGGCGTACAGGGCTGAAGCACCTAAACCCGCAATTTCCATGGCCAGCAGGTTGGGCAGGGCGCTGACACCGCTGCCGCACTGATGCACCACGCTGCTCGGGTCGCGGCCTGCGAGTAATTCCAGAAATTCGGTCTTGAGCTGTTCGGCGGGTTTGAACTTGCCGTCCGCGCCGATGTTCAATCCAAACGGTCGGTTCAGCGCGCCGGGGATATGCCCGGCCACCGGGTCCAGCGGCTCCACTTCGCCCCGGTAACGCGGGGTGGCTCGGGCGTCGATCACGGTTTGACTCGGGTGGTCCAAGTGGCGTAGCACGCGCTCGGTGGTCGCCAGATCGGCTTTCTCTTGGCTGGCCGTGAAGGTGGACGCTGGGTGCGGCGCTTCGGGGCCAGACGCCAGCGCACCGCCCGCTGCTTGCCAGGCCTGCAAGCCGCCATCCAGCACGGCCACGACCTCATGGCCGACCCATTTCAGCATCCACCACAGGCGACCGCAGTAGTTGGCCCCTTGGCGGTCATAGACGACGGCTTGCATGCGGCTGTCAAAGCCGACGCTGGCCAGCCACTGGGCGAAGTGTGCGCGTGAGGGCAGGGGGTGGCGGCCACCCGAGGCAGGCACGTCCGTTGGGTCGTCATGAAAACTCAAATTCCGGTTCAAGTCCGCCCGCAGCGCGCCCGCCACATGGGCTTGCAGGTACTGCGCGTCGCCTTCCAGCGGTTTCATCAGCTCAAAGCTGCAGTCAAACACCATCAGGGGCTGGCCGCTGGCTTGCAGGGTCTGGAGTTGTTGGACAGAAATCAGGGGGGTGTACATCGCAGTGTTCCTTTGAAAAATGGCAGTCAATGTTCTTCAGCCGGCGTGTCCGGCAACTCACGCTCGCGCAAGAAGGTGGCAGCCACGCCGCTGGTCACAATCAACCCCATGCCCAACCAGCCGATGAGCGCGATGTCGTCACCAAACAGCAGCAGGCTGTAAAGCGCCGCAAACACAATGCCCAAGTACTGCAGGCTGGCCACCACCAGCGTGTGGCCGTGGCTGTAGGCACGCGTCATGCACCACTGGCCGAGCGACGCGGTCAGCCCAATGGGCACGATCCACGCAGCTGCCTGCCATCTGATGTGCGCCCAGGGCGTGAAGCCGGTCCACAACAGCCCTACAGCCCCGGTCAGCACGCCACCTAGCGCAAAGAAAAACACCGTGCGCTCCACTGGCTCGCCCAACTTGCCCAGGGCGGTGACCTGGATGTAGGCCAACGCCGCGCTCACGCCCGAGAGCAGGCCGATGAGCCCGGCAAACAACTGGTTCTGGTCAATGGTGGGGCGCAGCATCAAAATCACACCGCCAAAACCCAGCAGCACGGTGCTCACCAAAGGCCCCTGGCGCTGCGCCTTGCCGTAGAGCAGCGCGCCACCCAGGATGAAGGCCGACACCCACACGCCACTGGTGTAGTTGAGCGTCATCGCGGTGGCCAGCGGCAGGTGCGCGATGGAATAAAACCAGGCCACCAGTGACACCCCGCCCACCACACTGCGCCAAGCGTGCATCAGCGGCACCGCAGTGCGAAAAGGCGTGCCGTGCGCGCGCAGCACCCAGCCCATCACCAGCACACCCACCACCCCCCGGTACAGCACCAGCTCAAAGGTGTTGAAGCTGCCCGAGGCGATCTTCAGCCCCACGCCCATGGTGGCGAAGGAAAAGGCACCGAGGATCATCCAGAGGGCTTGCATGGGGTTGGTTTATTTTTGAGGTGGAGACTTGATGGAGGGTATCGTACTGGCATCGGCACGAGAAGGATTTTGAACAGGATGAGAGCTACTTTGCAGCGGAACCGGTCTTGCATGTCAGCTCACTGACCGTCTGGACTGAAGCCAGTAAGAGTCGGCGACGACGGACCGGTTTACGGCAGTCCAAATTCTCGGCTTTGGCAAGGTCAGACTTTGCGAGTCGCGTTAGTTGTAGTCAATGCTGTAAAGTTGTTTACGACTTTAATTGATCAAAATACCGATTTATTCCAGGCGATTCATGGTGCGGTCGCAAAGCGCCAGCGCGCCGTCGCCACCGTACTGGAAAAGCATGAACCGCGTCGCCATTTAGCGCTTCCGGATGAGCTGTAGGGCTGCGAGACGCTCTGAAGCAATGACGGAAGACTTCTGGGTGCCGTCAAGGTCGCTTTTTCCTGTTTTGATGCCAGTTTAGGCCACGGTCTCCTGTTAAATAGTCGTTTATCGCTACCATTTTGATAGTTAATACATGGAGACAAGGCCACAAGCATTTGGGCACCCGGCGTGGCCGGCGTGTCAAATGTGAGGCGGGGCGCGACATTTGCCTGGCGTGTGCCGGGTCGCATCACTTGGGGAGGCAGTCACGCCGCAGCGATAATCCGGCCAGCAGATGTTGGTTTGGTTGCATGGCCGTCCTGGCCGATTGGCCCGCCGGGCTCACTAGGCGATATCTGCTCCGGAATCAATCATGACCAACTTGCCGCGCCTTCAAGTCCTAGCCCGCGATACCCTGTGGGACAGAGCCTATGCGGCGCTTAAATCCGCGCTCCTGGAAGGCCGTTATGCGCCAGGTGATCGCATTATCCTGCGCGATGTCGCCGATGAACTCGTCATCAGCCTGACCCCGGTGCGCGATGCTGTCAACCGCCTGACAGCTGAAAAAATCCTTGAGCGTGGGGGCGTGGGCAATGGCGGGGGTGCGACGGTGCCGTTGCTGAGTGCAGACCAGTTCAGCCAGTTGATGGCCGTGCGCAGCAACCTGGAGCCGATGGCCGCAGCCGCAGCCGCGGCCCATGCGAGCGTGGCGCAACTCGATGTGGTGGAGGCTTCGCTGGTCGAGATGAAGCGCTCGGTCAGCGAAAAACTCAATGCGCAATACCTGGTGGCGCATTACCGCTTTCACTTCGGTCTGTACGCCATCTGCAACATGCCGATCGTTCAGGAAATCATCGAAAGCGCCTGGTTGCGCTGCAGCCCGACCCTGACGCTGGCGCTGCCGGACTACATCCCTGGCTTGAAGCGCTACGAGCACCACGTTGCCGCACTCGCCGCCCTGCGCCGCGGTGACGGGGAGGCTGCGGCAGCAGCAGTACGGGCGGACATTGAAAGCGCCCGCATTGATATTTGCGCCTTGCTCGACAAGTCCTGATTCCTGAAACTTGCGGGCCGATGCCTGCAGCCGGCCTTGCATCAACGCCTGCAAATTGTTTTGTCCCCCATGTCTTGAATCGCTCGCCTGTGCGGAGAGGCGCGGCCAGAATGCCCGCGTCGGCGAAAGTGCACCTTTCTTTTGCCAAATTCTTGACCGCGAAAACGTCTTGTAGTAGCATTGTTGTTTGTTATAACAATGAATCGCACGGATTTCGAACCCAAGGAGACATGACAATGATGCGTTGCTTTTCGACTCTGCTCGCCGCCCGCCTGCTCGGGACTGTTGGCGCCCTGGCGGCCCTGGCGCCTGCGTGGGCTGCAGATCCTTTTCCGTCAAAGGAAATCCGTTTCATCGTGCCGTGGAATGCCGGCGGCTCCAACGATATTGCGGCGCGGGCCCTGGCGCAACTGGCCGCTGAGCAGGGCGTGCGCGTTGTCGTTGAAAACGTACCCGGCGCCACCGGCTCCATTGGGTTGGCCAAAGTGGCCAACGCGGAGCCCAACGGTTACATGATCGGTATGGGCACCAGTTCGACACTGTCCCTGATCGCCCAGAACCTGACCACGCTACGCAACGAGCAGTTCGCGCCGATCGCCCGCGTGACGATTGACCCCCTGATCCTGCTGGTCCCCGCCAACGGGCCGGCCACCACGCTGGAAAGCTTTATTGCCCTGCTCAAGAAAAACCCCGGCAAGATTTCTGTCGGCACGCCAGGCAACAACAACCTCAACCACATCTTTGCCGTCATGGCAGGCCGGGCGGCCGGTGTGGACGTGATTGCCGTGCCCTACGGCGGCGGCTCCAAGGTGGTTGCGGATCTGGCGGGCAAGCAGCTCGATGCCGCCGTGCTCAAACCATCGGAAAGCAAGGCTCTCATAGATGGAGGGCTGGTCAGGCCTATTGGGGTATTTGCCAACGAGCGACTGAAGGCATTGCCCGATGTGCCCACCTTCAAGGAAAAGGGTTTTGACGTTTTTCCTTACGGACCGCTGGTTCAGATGGCCTATATCGTCGTGCCGGTTGCAACGCCGCAGCCGGTGCGGGAGCGCTTGATCACAATCTTCGGCAAAGCCATTCAATCACCAAATTTCAGGTCATCTGCAGAAGAAGGTGGAGCTGTGGTGGATGACATGACCGGTGCTGCGTTAGGGCGCGAAATCACCAACGTACAGAAATCTCTCAACGAAGTGGGGAAAAAAGTATTTGTCGCGGAAAAAAAGTGAGCGCGACAACAGCCCGACCTCGGCGTCAAATAAATTTATCGAATTTTCTCCCAGCGAAATAAAGTCCATGACAAAAATCAAAAAAGTTACCTGCCACGTTGTGGCTGCGTCGGTGGAGCGCCCCTTCACCTCTTCACGAGGCTGGCTCTACAAGACCCGCGGCTCATGCATCGTTGAAATCGAAACCACTGACGGCATCGTGGGCTGGGGCGAATGCTATGGCCCCTCGGCTGTCGCCAGGGCCTACATTGACACACAGTTTGCGCCGCGCATCATCGGTCGTGATGCCTTCGATGTTGAGGTGATCTGGGAAGACCTCTACAACCGCATCAAGGACTACGGCGCGCGCGGCATGGCGACCTCTGCACTGAGTGGAATCGACATCGCCCTGTGGGACATCATCGGAAAGTCCTGCGGTCACCCGATCCACAAGCTGATAGGCGGCGCACACCGCACCGAGGTGACGGCTTATGCTACCGGCCTGTACTTCATTGACATGGACCGGCTTATCGAAGAGGCTGTTGAAGAAGCGCGCGAGTTTGTCGATGCCGGCTTTGTGGCCGTCAAGATGAAAATCGGCCTGGGTGATCCCAAACTTGATATCCGCCGCGTCGCCGCGGTGCGCGAAGCCATTGGCGATGACGTGCGCCTGATGGTTGATGCCAACCATTGCTTCACAGTGCCGCAGGCCATCCGCATTGGCCGCGAGCTCGAAAAGCTCAACGTCGAATGGTTCGAGGAGCCAATCTCGCCCGAAGATATTGATGGCTATATTGAAGTCACCCGTGCGCTCGACATGGCGGTTGCGGGTGGAGAAAACGAGTTCACGCGATGGGGCTTTCGCGACATCGTGGTGCGCAAGGCCATGGACATTGTTCAACCCGACGTCTGCGCTGCCGGCGGCATCAGCGAATGCCGCAAGATTGCAACGCTGGCCAGCGCCCACGGCGTTGAATGCATACCGCATGCATGGGGCTCGGCCATTGGCCTGGCTGCGACGCTGCATTTCCTGGCCGCATTGCCGGACCAGCCACCAAGCTTCAAGCCCATGCCGCCGCTGCTGGAGCTGGAGCAGTGCGAAAACCCCTTCCGCGATTTGCTGTCTGTTGACCCTATCCTGCAGGTACGCGGCAAAGTTCAGGTGCCAACTGGTGCCGGGCTGGGCATCGAAATCAACCGTTCGATTCTTGACCGCTACCGCGTCGCCTGACCGGTCGCTCGAGCATGCGTTTTGTTTCATTTCTGAATCCCCTGGGCGCAGCGGTCGCCGGTGTCCTTGTGAATCAGGGCCACGGCGGCGACCAGGTTGTAGACCTGTCGCATCCGTCCTGTAAAAAGCTGATGGGTGCAACTGGACCGTCGCTGCAAACGTTGATAGAGCAGGGGCTTGGCGGCTGGGCGCAACGCCTGGCGCAGGCGCCTTTTGACAGCGATGCCCTGTGGCCAGTGGCCGACGTGCAACTGCTTGCGCCGCTGCCGCGCCCCGGCAAGATCGTCGGCGCAGCTTTCAATTTCACCGATGGACTGGCCGAGCGTGCCATGGCGCATCCTGCGGAGCCGGTCACGTTTATCCGCTCAGGCAACACCGTGATTGGCCCCGGCGCCGCGATCTTGATTCCGCCGGATGTTGGCAACGTTGGCTATGAGGCCGAGCTGGCGGTGGTCATTGGCCGCCGCGCCCTGTGTGTCAGCCGTGACGATGCGATGCGCTACGTTGCCGGGTACACGCTGCACAACGATGTCAGCGGCAGTGCACTTGTCAAACTGGATGGCGGTAACTTTGTACGCGGTAAAAATCTGCCGGCGTCGGCGCCGCTGGGCCCCTGGCTGGTGACGCCCGATGAGCTGCCCGACCCCTATGCCGTTGACCTGCGACTGGACATCGATGGGCGGCTGCTGCAAAACGGATCCACAGCGACCATGCTTTTCAATATTGCAGATTTGATCTCATGGATTTCGCACCGCATGCCGCTGGAGCCGGGTGACGTCATTGCGACCGGCACGCCCGCCGGCGTTGCCGCCATGCACACGCCGCCTGCCTGGCTATTGCCGGGTGCTACCGTCACCGTTGAATCAAGCCGTCTGGGCCGGCTGGTTAATCCGATACACGCAGGAGAAATGTTTCTTGAACGCTAAACCACGTGTCCTGCTGACCAATGACATCCACCCGCTGTTGCTGCCGGTGCTGGCCGCGCATTGCGAGGTGATTCTTGCGCCCGATGCATTACCTGCCACCATCGCACGTCTGGTCGTTGATGTGGACGGGCTGATCGTTCGCGCCCAGCTTGCGCCTGATGTGTTTGACCACGCCACCAGGCTGCGGGCCGTGGTGCGCCACGGGGTTGGTTTGGATATGATTCCTGTGACTGCCGCCACGGCGCGGCGTATTCCGGTGGCCAACCTGCCGGGCTCCAACACTGCGGCGGTCGTTGAATACTGCGTCGCTGCAATGCTGCATTTTCGTCGTGGTCTTGCCGGTATGGATGCCCGGCTGCGCAGCGATGGCTGGGCGGCAGCCAGACAAATGGCCGACAGCGGCACCGAGCTGGGCCGTAGCGTGTGCGGCATTGTGGGCGTGGGTGCCGTTGGCGCGCAACTGGCTGGCGTCACCGCCGGCCTGGGCATGCGCGTCATGGGTGTGACGCGCCGGCCTGACAGCCTGCCTGCGCACGTTGAAGCGGTCAGCAGACAAGCGCTGTTTTCGCAGGCCGATATAGTGGTGTTGTGCTGCCCCCTCAATGAGCAGACGCGTGGCATGGTCGATGCCGCAACGGTCGCGATGATGAAGCCGGGCGCGATCCTGATCAACGTGTCGCGCGGGCCAGTGATTGATACCGCTGCGGTCGTCGATGCACTCCGGCAGGGACGCCTCAGCGGTGCCGCTATGGATGTACATGACCGCCAGCCGCTGACCGGCCAGGAGGCGGTGTTTGACTGCCCAAATTTGCTGCTGACGCCTCACGTTGCGGGCATCACGGCGACCAGTCTGCTGGGCATGAGCCAGGGCGCGGTAGACACCATGCTGGCACTGCTGCGCGGCGAGCGGCCCGCCAATGTCGTGAATCCCGAAGTCTTCCAGTAACACCACCAGTTTTAAAAGAGTGAGCACAAGCATGCGTATTGCAGACATCAGGGCGGTTCCGGTTTCCTTTCCGGTTCCTGCAGAAAAATCGGTGCGCCTTGGCATTGGCCGGAGCGTCAAGCGTGATGCGGTTTTGGTCCGGGTTGAAACAGACGAGGGCCATGTCGGCTGGGGTGAGGCACATCACGGGCGTTGCCCGGGCGCCATCGCCAAACTGATAGACACCACACTGCGCGAGCTGGTCGTCGGCATGGATGCCCATGACGTCTCGGGCGTGTGGGCGCGCGTGTTCAAGATGCAACTCGCCAGCCACGGCATGGGGGCCGCCGCTGCCATGGCCCTGAGCGGCCTTGACATTGCCTTGTGGGACCTGCGCAGCCAGGCCACCGGCTGGCCGCTGTATCGCCTGTTGGGTGGTTCAGCCAAACCCATCAAGGCCTATGCCGGCGGTATTGCACTCGGCTGGCAAGAGCCCGCGCTGCTGGCGGAAGAAGCCCTGCTTCATATTGCCAGCGGCTACCGTGCGCTCAAGCTGCGCGTTGGCGATACCGCTGTCAAGGACATTGCCCGCGTGCAGGCGGTGCGCAAGGCGGTGGGTGATGATATCGACATTCTGGTTGACGCCAACACCAACTACACGCTGGACGACGTGCGTAAGGTCATGCCTGCGTACGAAGAAGCTGCCGTAGGCTGGCTTGAAGAACCGTTTGCGCCGCAGGACCGCCGCGCCTATGCAGTGGCTGCCACGCTGGGACGCGTACCACTGGCCGCCGGCGAGAACCAGTTCACCCGCTACGAGTTTGCAACTCTGCTGGAAGACGGCCATGTGCAGTTTGTGCAGCCCGACCTGTCAAAGACAGGCGGCATCACCGAGGCCATGCGCATCGCCGCAATGGCCAGCGCCGTGAAGCTGTCGATCAACCCGCACACCTCGGCCACCGCCATCAACATGGCCACCACGATTCACTTTTTATGCGGTATCGACAATCCCGGCTACTTTGAGGGCGATGTCACCTCACTGAACCCCTTCCGTGACCTGCTTGCCGACAAGCTTCCCTATGTGCTGGACGGCAATGGCTGTGTGACGCCTTACGAGGGTGTAGGCATCGGCCTGAAGATCGACCTTGACTTCATTGTCAGGCATCCCCTGATAGAAGGCCCCTGCTACGTCTAGGCAGTAACACATTCATTAAAAAGCAGGAGACCGGAATGCGCATGTTGACAAAAAAGCTCTTGACCTTGCTCTGCCTTGGGCTGGTGTCCGGCAGCATTGCTGCGGCTGACACCTTTCCTGAAAGGGCGGTGCGCATCATCGTGCCCTACACGCCCGGCGGCTTCAATGACACGCTGGCGCGGGTGGTTGGCGACAGGCTGTCAAAGGCCTGGAACCAGCCTGTGGTGGTCGAGAATAAACCCGGCGGCAACACGACGGTGGGCAACAACCTCGTGGCCAAGGCAGCGCCGGACGGCTACACCATTCTGATCACGCCGCTGCCGTTTTCGGCGCTCCCCGGTTTGTATGGACCGCAGCTACCTTATGACGCCCTGAAGGACTTCAGCCCGCTGGTGCTGGCTGCCAACACACAAAACGTGCTCGCCGTGCGCAACGAGATCCCAGTGACCAACGTCAGGGAGCTGCTGGACTATGCACGCAAGAACCCCGGCAAGCTCAACTATGGCTCTACCGGCTCCGGCTCGTCGAATCACCTGTCGATGGAGCTGCTGATGCGCATGACAGACACCAAAATGACGCACATCCCGTACAAAGGCAGTGC
>JANXSU010000048.1 GCA_025356545.1 Comamonadaceae bacterium | reverse complement strand
AGCCGCCATAAGGCCGCTGACATCGCCGCGTGTGACGATATACAGCTTGCCGCGCAGGCGATGTGTTTGGAGTCGATGACGGGACTTGCCGTGACCGAAGGTGCCATCTATTACGCCACCTCCAAGCGGCGACGCGTGGTGTCGATTACGGTGCAACTGCGTGTGCAGGTTGAAGAAACGGCGCAAGCCATCCGCCAAATGTTTACCAGCGGCACGTTGCCACCGGTGCTGGCGCCTGAGCAAGCGGCCAAGCGGTGCAAGGCCTGTTCGTTGATTGAGCGTTGTCAGCCCCAGGCCGCACGTGCTGACATGGCGGCCGCACGTGCGGCTTTGTTTGACCCCGATGCGTAGCCCATTTTCGGAAAACCATGCAACTCCTCAACACGCTCTACATCACCACGCCAGAGACTTATTTGCGTCTGGACAACGACACTCTGCGCGTTGAGGTGGAGCGCGAGACCAAGCTGCGGGTGCCTTTGCACCACCTCACGGCGGTGGTGTGTTTTGGACATATCAATCTATCTGCCCCTTTGATGCACCGTTTGGCAGACGAGGGCATTGCCTTGGTGTTGCTGAACGATAACGGACGATTCAAAGCCAGACTGGAAGGAGCCGTGTCTGGCAATGTGCTACTGCGGCAAGCACAGTTCCAGCGGTCGTCGGACTCGGTGTTTGCGCTGAACATGGCGCGGGCCTGTGTGGCGGGCAAGATCAAAAATACCCGACAGGTATTGCAACGTGGCGCGCGCGAAGCCAAGTCTGAAGACGAGGCCAAGACACTGACCCGGCTGGCGGACGACTTGGCCGCCAGTCTGCGTGCGCTGCCAGAGGCCAGCAACCTGGACAGCTTGCGTGGCGTGGAGGGAGAAGCGGCACGCCAATACTTCAGTGGTCTGAACTTGCTGGTGCGCCCGGATCAGCGTGAAGCCTTCTTCATGGATGGGCGAAGTCGCCGCCCACCGCGTGATCGGTTCAACGCTATGTTGTCGTTTTTGTATGCGATGTGGATGAACGATTGCCGCTCGGCGCTGGAGGCAGCAGGGCTCGATCCACAGGTTGGGTTTTTGCACGCACTGCGCCCAGGGCGTGCTGCGTTAGCCCTGGATTTGATGGAAGAGTTTCGCCCATGGGCCGACCGACTGGCGTTGACGCTGATTAATCGCGGTCAGCTTTCAGCCGATGATTTTGCGATGCATGAAGGCGGGGGCGTCTCGCTGGAGTCAGAGGCGCGCAAAGCCGTGGTGGTGGCGTATCAAGAACGCAAGCGGGATGAAATCACCCATCCACTGCTCGCACAGTCTTTGCCTTTGGGCTTAGTGCCGCTGGTTCAGTCACGCTTGCTGGCCCGGGCTTTGCGTGATGATGGGGCACCTTATGTGCCCTTTGTGGCGAAGTAAGGATTAGTCATGTTGGTGCTGGTTTGTTATGACGTGAGTACAGAAACCAAAGCAGGTCGTCGCCGCTTGCGGCGTGTGGCCAAGGTTTGTGAGAGCACGGGGCAGCGAGTGCAAAAATCAGTGTTTGAATGCCAATTAGACGTGGCCAGATTTGAAACCCTGGAGCGCGAGTTGCTGGCAGAAATCGATCCGCAACAAGACTGTTTACGCTTATATCGAATCCCGGAAACGCGTGGGTTTGAAGTACTTGAACACGGTGCATTCAAGGCTGTGGATTTTGACGGGCCACTTGTGCTTTGATTGTTACCTACTGATGCTTTGAAGCATTGCGTATGGTAAGGTCTGAACCGCGAACCCTAAGTGATGGACTATGCGCTAAGAGGTTCGCGCGCTTCGCAAGCCCTTGAGTTGATTGACGTTTTAGTGACCCAGCATGAATCTTCAGTTGAAAAATCATGTGAGCCCAAACAGTTCGCGCAAATGTTCTAAAAAGGCATTTGTAATCAACGCGTTGGTAGCGAAGTGGTTCGCCCGTCACACGTGACGGGCGTGGATTGAAACGCGCCGACACCGGCATGCTCGGTGCCCCCGAGGTCGGTTCGCCCGTCACACGTGACGGGCGTGGATTGAAACGCGCCGCCAAGGTCCGCGCCGTAAAGGTTCGCGCTGGTTCGCCCGTCACACGTGACGGGCGTGGATTGAAACGTACAGGGCCGGGGCCAGCGTCTC
>JANXSU010000026.1 GCA_025356545.1 Comamonadaceae bacterium | reverse complement strand
GCAAATGATAGGCGAGCTACGCAGGGTGCTCAAACGGTTGCACTACCCGCTTGAGGTCATGCTGGTATGCGTCCGCTGGTATGCAGCTTACCCGTTGAGTTTGCGCCATTTGGAAGAAATGATGCAAGAGCGTGGCGTCTTTGTCGATCACTCCAAGTCCAGCAACTGTGGAAAGCGTACCGAAGCCACACGAAGAAGAACACACTCTGGATCTTCGGTGAACTTGTTCAGAAGGGTGCGCGAAACCTTGATGAGCTTCGCCCATTGGTTGATCCAGAATCCAATCACCCAGACATCCTTGATCAGCTGAAGCAGCTATGCACGTACACCGACTGCTTCACAAAGGCAAAGTGGTCGTCTCCAGAGGACGTTGATGTCGGGGCTTTGGCACCATACCTCGTCAAGATGGCTCCAAGTCCAATCTGAAGCATCGCCGGAAGAGGTGGAAAATTTCCTTGAGTGGCACAGTGCCCCTTCGCAGGTCTAATCCCTCGTATATGGACTCCCCCCGAAGCGCAAGAAACTGACCGATAGTTTGGCTGTCTGGGTAGCGACTGCTGTCGTATATCCGGCATCTATTGTGGGATCGTATTTGTCCCGTGCCGACATGGAATCTGCGTCACCGATGCGCCAATCGTTACAAACGGCGGAGTAGCTGCCGGAAGAGTTATCGACGTCTGTCGGTGTGGGGTGAACCCGGTTGGCCATGATGGTCGATCAATCTCGTCGCAGCGCGTGATGGTAAGTTGGTTACAGTACCGGCATGGCACCCACCATTGTTCGTGACGGTCAATTTCGCCTCTTCTTTTTTTCTCGGGAGGAGACGCGCATTCATGTGCATGTTGCTCACGTTGACGGCGAGGCAAAATTTTGGCTTACACCACAGGTGGTTTTAGCTAAACATACTGGTCTTTCTGCGACGCAAATTCGGCAAGCGCAAACCGTTGTGAATGCACACTTGAAGGAGATCCAAAATGCCTGGAACCACCACTTTGGCGGCTGAAGTTACCCACATTTCGAAGCACGGATTTTGGCTTCTGCTTGCCGACGAGGAACTGCTTGTGCCCTTCGATCAATTCCCCTGGTTTCGAAAGGGGACCATCGAACAAATATCAGACGTTCAATGGCCTAGCCCCGACCATCTCTATTGGCCAGGGTTGGATGTCGATTTATCAGTGCAGTCGATACGAAATCCAGTCGCATTTCCGCTGGTTTCGGGTGCGGCGGGCTAACTGAATGCCGACTGCCTGCTCACCGCTGCCCAATCCGAATATCCCCAAAAATCGCCTGCACTTCACGCGGTAAGCAGCGCCAGTAGGGCGCGCTGGCGCTGACCGTGCCATTGAGCGCGGCTGCGGCTTCCCAGGGCCAGCGCGGGCGGTAGAGCAGGGCGCGGGCCAGGGCGATCAGGTCGGCGTCACCGGCTTGCAAAATGTCTTCGGCTTGCTGTGGCTCGGTGATCAGGCCGACGGCGGTGGTCGTCAGGCCGGAGGCCTTGCGCACCTCGCGTGCAAACGGCACTTGGTAGGCCGGGCCGACCGGAATTTTTTGCAAGGGCGAGACCCCAGCGGTGGAGATGTGGATGAAATCGCAGCCCAGGGCCTTGAGTTGCAATGCAAAGGTTTCGGTTTGGGCCAAGTCCCAGGCACCCTCCACCCAATCAGTCGCAGACACGCGCAGGCCCACCGGGCCGTCAAACACCTGGCGCACGGCGACAAACACTTCCAGCGGAAAGCGCATGCGGTTCTCGGTCGAGCCACCATAGGCGTCAGTGCGCTGGTTGGCGAGGGGCGATAAAAACTGGTGCAACAAATAGCCATGCGCGGCGTGCAGTTCGATGGCGTCAATGCCGATTCGCTGGGCGCGTTGGGCAGCCACCACGAAGTCGGTTTTCACCTGCGCCATTTGCGCCAACGTCAGGGCAGCGGGTGGGCGCTCGGTGCTCAGTTGCGGCACGTCTGAGGGGGCCAGCGTGGGCCAGCCGCCCTGATCCAACGCCAGTAGTTGTCCGCCGTGCCAGGGCGTGGCGCTGGAGGCTTTGCGCCCGGCGTGCGAGAGCTGGATGCACGCCGGCATGGCGGGGGCGATGGCCCGTGCGCGCTTGAGCGTATCGCCCAGCGCTTGCTCGGTGCGCGCGTCCCACAGGCCCAGACAGTCCGGGGTGATGCGGCCTTCGGCGCTGATGGCGGTGGCTTCAATCGTCAGCAGACCCGCTCCGCTGTTGAGCAGGCTGGTCCAGTGCGCCAGGTGCCAGTCGGTGGCTTCGCCGTTGCGCGCCGAGTACTGGCACATGGGGGCAATGACGATGCGGTTGGGCAGCGTCAGACCGCCCTTGGGAGATGACAAAAGATAGGGGGAAAACAGCAGGCTCACGGGGGGCTTTCAAGTAGAGGGATTGTGTAAATTGTGACATGCGACAGGTGCGTGATTCTCAGGGCCAGTCGATCAACTGATCTGCCCGAATGATTTAAACCATGAAACATCGTGTCCTTGCCGTCTTGCTCTCCTTCTTTGCCCTGCCCGCGCTGGCACAGTTGCCCCAGCGCGACTTGCGGTTGGAGTTACGCCAGGTAGAAGAGAGCAGCGGTGCGATGGTGGTGAGCACGCAAACGCGTCCCCCCTTTGAGTCTCAACAGATTCAGGTGCGCAATGGCAGTCCGGCCAGTGTGAGCATGGGGCAGACCTTGCCCATGCAGTGGGTGCAAGCGGTGCTGGCCCTGCCTGCTGAGCATGGAGCGTCGGCCCCAGTAGCATCCACCCCAAACCCTAATCAACGCAGCGGTGGCGTCGTCAACCAGATGACGTGGCTGCACGTGGGCCAGCGCTTGACGGTGCTGCCGCGTTGGCCAGGCGGCAAGAAGGAAGTCTCTGTCGAGGTCGAAGTTCAATCGTCACAGGTGGACGTCCGCACCGGCCCCGAGCTGCCAGCCCAGTCGCAAAATCAGGTGCGCACAACGCTCAGCGCCCCGCTGGGTCAGTGGGTCACATTGGCGGTGACGGGCAAGAGCACGCCTGGGGGCACCAGCTATGGCACTTATGGCAGCGAGGCCACCGCCGAGCCCCGGCGCTTGCTGCAACTGCGGGTCACGGCACCTTGACCATGCGCTAATTGCCTGGGTTGCGCCAGAATGGGCGTAGCCTGAGACAATCACGCCATGACGCTAACCGAACTCAAATACATCGTTGCCGTAGCCCGAGAGAAGCATTTCGGCAAGGCGGCGGAGGCTTGTTTTGTTTCACAACCGACTTTGTCGGTGGCAGTTAAAAAGTTAGAGGAAGAGCTGGACGTCAAGCTCTTTGAGCGCAGTGCCAACGAGGTCACGGTGACGTTGCTGGGCGAAGAGGTTGTTCGCCAAGCCCAGACGGTGTTGGAGCAGGCCAGCCAGATCAAGGAAATCGCCAAGCGTGGCAAAGACCCGCTGGCCGGGTCGCTCAAGCTAGGTGTGATCTACACCATTGGCCCTTATTTACTGCCAGACCTGGTGCGCCAGATGATCACGCACACGCCGCAAATGCCTTTGATGTTGCAAGAGAACTTCACGGTCAAATTGCTGGAGATGCTGCGCATGGGCGAGATTGATTGCGCTATCTTGGCCGAACCCTTTCCCGACGCTGGTCTGGCCACCGCCCCGCTGTACGACGAGCCGTTTTACGCGGCGGTGCCGGTGAATCATCCGCTTGCGCAGCACGACACGATCAGTACTGAAGCGCTCAAACAGGAAACCATGCTCTTGCTGGGAACAGGCCACTGTTTTCGTGACCATGTGCTGGAGGTGTGTCCGGAGTTCGCTCGCTTTTCCAGCAACGTCGAGGGCATCCGTAAGAGTTTTGAAGGCTCATCGCTGGAGACCATCAAACATATGGTTGCGGCTGGCATGGGTGTTACCTTGGTGCCGCGCTTGGGCATTCCGAAATCGGAGTTGTTGGCCAAGACCAAACGGCAAGATGACCGGCTCATCAAGTACCTGCCGTTTGCGGGCGATGCGCCTACGCGCCGGGTGGTGCTGGTGTGGCGTCGCAGCTTTACCCGTTATGAGGCGATTGCCGCACTGCGCAACGCCATTTACGCGTGCGAATTGCCCGGGGTGGTTCGTGTGTCTTGAGTCGATAGAGATAAAAATCCAATGATGAACGCACAAGCAGGCATCCTGCAACCTATTCCCAGCCAAGGGCGCCACCTGTTTTTCTCGCTGGCGCAGGCTGCAGCGTTGCCCGCTGCGCTGTCTCACCTGGCCGCGCTGGTCGATGGTGATGGCGTGGTGGTGGCTCTGGGCCCTGCCGCAGTGGCTGCCCTGGGCGCGTCGGTGCCGGGCCTGCGCGACATGCCGGATCTGTCGCGGGCAGACGTAGTCGTTCCCCTCTCACCTGCTGCGCTGTGGTGCTGGTTGCGCGGGAGCGACCGGGGTGACCTGGTGAACCTGACGCGCCGGCTTGAGCAGGCCGTCTCTCCCGCACTGCATCTGAGCCACACGGTTGAGGTTTTTTGCCACGGCCAAGGGCCGAACGGACATGGCCGCGACCTGACCGGCTATGAAGACGGCACCGAAAACCCGCAGGATGAGGCGGCTGAAGCCGCGGCCTTGGTGCAGGGCGCGGGTGCTGGCCTGGACGGCGCGAGCTTTGTGGCTGTCCAGCAATGGCAGCACGACTTTGAGGCGTTTGACGCGCTGGGCGAGGTGGCGCAGGACCAAGCGGTGGGCCGACGCCGGCGTGATAACGAGGAGCTGGACGACGCGCCGCCATCGGCGCACGTCAAACGCACCGCGCAAGAGAGTTTTGTGCCCGAAGCCTTTGTGTTGCGACGCTCCATGCCTTGGGCGCTGGGTCGCCAGGCGGGTCTGATGTTTGTGGCGTTCGGTGGCTCATTGGACGCGTTTGAAGCGCAGATGCGGCGCATGGTGGGCCATGAGGATGGCATTCTGGATGCGATCTTTCAGTTCTCGAAACCTTTGAACGGCGCCTATTTCTGGTGCCCGCCGCTGCGTGACGGGCGGCTTGACCTGCGACAGCTGGGCTTGTGATGTTGCTCGACAAGCTGGCGCTCTACCTTGATCTGATCCGCTGGAGCCGCCCTGCCGGCTGGCTGCTGCTGCTGTGGCCTTCTCTAAGCGGGCTATGGGTGGCGGCGGGCGGCTTTCCGGGCTGGCACTTGCTGGTGGTGTTTGTGCTGGGCACGATCCTGATGCGCAGCGCGGGTTGCTGCCTCAACGACGTGGCCGATCGCGATTTTGATCGCCATGTGAAGCGCACGGCGCAGCGGCCGGTGACCACCGGCGCGGTGTCGGTGCGCGAGGCCTTGAGTCTGGGTGCAGTGTTGGCGCTGCTGGCTTTTGGTTTGGTGCTGACGACCAATGCGGTTGCCGTGGTTTGGTCCTTCGGCGCACTGGCGGTGGCCATCGCCTATCCCTTTGCCAAGCGCTTCTTTGCCATGCCTCAGGCGGTGCTGGGCGTCGCGTTCAGCTTTGGTATCCCGATGGCCTTCGCCGCCGTTCAGTCACAGGTTCCTCCTCTGGCTTGGCTGCTGCTTCTGGGCAACCTATTCTGGGTATTGGCCTACGACACCGAGTACGCCATGGTGGATCGCGATGACGATTTGCGCATCGGCATGAAAACCTCAGCCATCACGCTGGGGCGCTTCGACGTAGCTGCGGTGCTGGTCAGCTACCTGATTTACCTGTCAATTTGGGCTTTAGCCCTCTATTCAGTAGCACAGCCAGCTATTTTATTAATAGCAATTGCTTTGGCGCTTGGGCAGGTGGTTGGGCACTACCAACTAATCCGTGAGCGCACGCGAGAGGGTTGCTTCAAGGCGTTTCGCCTGAACCACTGGCTGGGGTTCACGGTGTTTTTGGGTGTTGTGTTGGGGATGGGGTGGCGCTGAGTTGTCGTCCATCTTCCCAGTGGTGCAGGGCTATGACCAGTACCAGTAGGCGAGGCCGACGATGCAGAGCAGCCAAATGCCGACCATGAGCGCTGCGGCGAGGTAACTTTTTGGGCGAGAAAGAAGCGTATCGGCCTTCGCACGTGATTCCGTTAGCACTTGTGGGGGCAGTAGCCGAATGACGAGCAACAAGCCCAGGGGCACGATCAGCAAGTCGTCCAAATACCCCAGGACAGGGATGAAATCAGGGATCAGGTCAATTGGACTTAGTGCATAAGCGGCGACGGCAAGCGCCAAGCATTTGGCGAGCATGGGCGTTCTGGGGTCGCGCGCCGCCAAATACACGGCCACAGCGTCGCGTTTGATCTGACGCGCCCAGGCTTTTATTTTTGCGATACGTGACATAGGGTGGATATCCTCGTGGGCTTTATGGGCGCTGAAGTTCTGAGGCAAAGCGCAAGCGGTTGCCGTCAGGATCGGTCAGAAGAAACTCGGATGTGCCCCAAGGCGTGTCAGCCAAAGGGTTGGTTGGGGCCACACCTTGCTGCGCAAACTCTGACCAGCATTGCGCCGCATCCGGCACGATGAAGTAAACCGCACCGCCGACTTGACAGTCGCCCGTGTGCTCCGTCAAGAAGATCGTTTGGCCTTGCCGTGTGAGTTGCGCAAAGAGCGGGAAGCCGGGTTCGAATTGGTGCTGCCAGTCGAGTTTGAAGCCTAGGTTTTCGACGTAGAAGCGCAGGCTGCGTTCAGCGTTGGTGATGCGCAGTTGCGGGATGACGGTTTGCGGCATTGCCACTGCTTATTCCCCAAACTCCAGCCCCATCTCACGCGCCCGGTTTTGCGCGGCCACCATGGCTTGCATGAACAGCGGCTTGACGTGGCTGGCCTCCATGGTGCTGAGGGCGGCGTAGGTGGTGCCGCCTTTGGAGGTGACGCGCTGGCGCAGCACCTCGGGCGGCTCGATGGAGGCGTGGGCTAGGGCGCTGGCACCGCGAAAGGTTTCTACCGCCAGTTTTTGCGCTTGCTCGGGGCTCAGGCCCATATCGACGCCCGCAGCGATCATGGCCTCCATGAAATAAAACACATAGGCGGGGCCGGAGCCGGACAGTGCGGTGACGGCGTCGAGCTGGTCTTCGCGGTCGAGCCAGAAATATTCGCCCATGGTAGCCACGACTTGCTCGATCAAGCTGCGGTCTTGCACGCTGACTTCAGGCCGGGGGTACAGGCCGGTGATGCCCAGGCCAATCAGCGCGGGTGTGTTGGGCATGCTGCGTACCACGCGCTCGGTGCCCAGCCAGAGGGCAATGCTGGCGCTGGGGATGCCTGCTGCCACGCTCAGGTGCAGGGCGTGCAGGGTGTGGATAAGCGCGGGCTGTGCGGCTTCTTTGAAGACTTGCGGTTTGACGGCCCACACCACCAAGTCGGCGTCTTCAAGGAATATGCCGGGCCGCTCATGCGCGGTAAGGCCAAAGCTGGCTTTGAGGCGTTGCTGGGTGTCGGCAAAGGGCTCGACCACGTCGATCTGCGCCGGGAGGAAGCCTTTGCTGAGGAGGCCGCCGATGATGGCGCTAGCCATATTGCCGCCGCCGATGAAGGCGATTTTTTGGGTCATGGTAGGGCTCGCTGTTGGGGATTTTTTATGGAGACAAATTTCACGGAAAGATTGTCGCAGTTTGCGTTAGGCTTGTAAGCCATGAACTACATCTTGGCGCTTGATCAGGGAACCACCAGTTCGCGGGCCTTGTTGTTTGACCGTGCGGGTCTGGTGGTGGCTGTGGCGCAGCGGGAGTTTCGCCAATCTTTTCCGCAAGCCGGGTGGGTGGAGCACGACGCGAATGAGATATGGCAGACGCAACTGGCGGTGGCGCGTGGGGTGCTGGCCAAGGCGCACATCCATGCTGATCAAGTAGCACATCAAGTTGCCACGATTGGCATCACCAACCAGCGCGAAACCACGGTGCTGTGGGATCGCAAGACGGGCGAGCCGTTAGCCCCGGCCATCGTCTGGCAAGACCGCCGTACGGCTGGGCGTTGCGATGCGTTGCGGGCGCAGGGCAAAGAGGCGCTGATTCAGAAGAAGACGGGCCTGTTGCTGGACGCGTATTTCTCAGCGACCAAGCTGCAATGGCTGTTGGACGACGTGCCCGGCGCACGCCAGCGGGCCGAGGCGGGTGAGCTGGCGTTTGGCACGATTGACAGTTGGCTGCTATGGAAGCTGACTGGCGGACGCGTGCACGCCACCGATGCGAGCAACGCCTCGCGCACCATGTTGTTCAACATCCATACGCTGGCTTGGGACGATGAGCTGCTCAAGCTCTTCAATGTGCCGCGCAGCGTGTTGCCGCAGGTGCTGCCGTCTAGCGGCGAACTGGGGGTGACGGATGCGGAGCTGCTGGGCGCGGCCATTCCCATCACCGGCATGGCGGGCGATCAGCAAGCGGCTACGTTTGGGCAAGCTTGTTTCAGCCCGGGCATGGCCAAGACGACGTATGGCACGGGCTGTTTTATGTTGATGAACACGGGGGCTGTGGCTCCACGCAGTCGCCACCGCTTGCTGGGTACGGTGGCTTGGGCCGGGCCCGGGGTGGGCGACTCAACACGTCTTCTAACATCGCAAGCCTGCTACGCCCTGGAGGGCTCGGTGTTCATGGGTGGGGCCACGGTTCAGTGGCTGCGCGATGGGCTGCAAATCATTGCATCGGCGCAGGACGTGGAAGCGCTGGCCGCCAGCGTGGCCGATACGCAGGATGTTTACCTCGTGCCTGCTTTCGCAGGACTGGGTGCACCTTATTGGGATGCTTACGCACGCGGTACCTTGGTGGGCATGACCCGGGGCACGGGACGAGCTCACCTGGCGCGCGCCGCGCTGGAGGCTATTGCCTTGCAGGTGGCCGATGTGATGCACGCCATGCGGGCCGATAGTGGCCTGGCCTTGCGTGAGATGCGGGTGGACGGTGGCGCTTGCAGTAATGACTTACTGATGCAGATGCAGGCCGACTTCACTGGCGTGCCGGTGTTGCGGCCCCGCGTGACCGAAACCACGGCGCTGGGCGCGGCCTACCTGGCCGGGTTGGCCGTGGGGTTTTGGCAGGGTGCGGACGAGATCAGCTCGCAGTGGCAGGTGGAGCGGCGCTTTGAGCCGCGCTTGAGTGATGTGGCGCGCGAGGCCAAGCGGGCGCGCTGGCAGCAGGCGGTGGCGCATGCGCATCACTGGGCGCAGGGCTAAGTCGTTAGGCTCACTTCATGACATCAGTCGCACCCCCCAAGTTGACTTTGCGCGCCGAGCTGCTGGCGCAACTGGCCGAGCCGCAAACCTTTGATGTGACGGTGGTGGGTGGTGGTGCTACAGGCTTGGGCGTGGCCCTGGACGCGGCGGCGCGGGGCTTGCGCGTACTGTTGCTGGAGGCGCATGACTTTGCCAAGGGCACCTCGTCGCGTTCGACCAAGCTGGTGCATGGCGGTGTGCGTTATTTGGCGCAGGGGCAATTGGCCTTTGTGCGCGAGTCATTGAAAGAGCGGGCCTTGTTGCTGGCCCATGCGCCGCATTTGGCGCAGCCGTTGGCTTTCGTTATTCCCACTTACCGCTGGTGGAACAAGCCGTTTTATGGCGCAGGGCTCAAGCTGTATGACGTGCTGGCGGGGGCTGTTGGTTTGGGGGCGACCGAGCTGCTGAACCCAGAACAAACACGGGCCTTGCTGCCCACGGTGCAAACGCAGGGCCTGCACGGTGGGGTCAAGTATTGGGATGGTCAGTTCAACGATGCGCGCTTGGCTATCACCCTGGCGCGCACAGCGGCCGCGCATGGGGCGCTGATGTTGAACTATTGCCCCGTTAATGAGTTGCTGTACGACCAAGGGCGGGTTGCGGGCTTGGTGTGTACGGATGCCGAGACGGGAAAAAGCTACCGCGTGCGATCACGTTGCGTCATCAATGCCACCGGAGTGTGGGTGAGTGAGTTGTGCGCGCAGGACAATTCAGAGCGCAGCAGCCCAGAGCGGACAGGTTCGCGTTCGCCTGGGGTGACGCCCAGCCAAGGCATTCATCTGGTTGTTGATCGAGCATTTTTACCGGGTGACGCGGCGCTGATGATTCCCAAGACGGCCGATGGGCGCGTGCTGTTTGCTCTGCCTTGGTTAGGCAAAGTGATTTTGGGCACCACCGACACGCCCCGAGACGATTTGCCGCTGGAGCCGCAGCCCATGGCACATGAAGTTGACTTTATTCTGGCCGAGACGGGTCGCTACCTAAGCCGAGCACCCACGCGGCAGGACGTGCGCAGCGCATGGGCGGGGCTGCGCCCCTTGGCGCAAGAGGCGCAGCCCGTGGGTCATTCGGGGAGTGCGAGTGGTGTGACCTCAAAATTGAGCCGGGATCACAAAATTTGGGCCAGCCCCAGCGGCCTGTTGAGCGTGACCGGGGGCAAGTGGACGACTTACCGCGCCATGGCGCAAGACGTGATGGACGCCTGTTTCGAGCAGGGCTTGCTGGATGCGACTTGGGCGCTTCGTGGCGGAACAGAACATTTGAGCTTGCTGGGCAGTGAGGCGGCGAACGGGGGAAATTCAATCAGAGAAATAGAAGGCCTACATTCCTACGGGTCTGAAGCGGAGTATGTGCAAGCTTGTAGTGAAAAAGAGTCAGAGCTGGCGGCAGGACTGACACCAGCCATGGTGCGCTTTGCCGTACGCCATGAATACGCGCGCACCGTCGAAGATGTGCTGGCCAGACGATCAAGGCTGCTGTTTTTGGATGCTGCACTGGCCCGGGAAGTGGCGCCCAAGGTGGCGACCATCTTGGCGCAAGAGGCGGTTGTTGCGCCTCAAATTGTGCGGTTCGACGCCCTGGCAGCCAATTATTTGAGCTTGCCGAATAAAGTTTCTTGATACGGCGTTGAAACCATGGCATAATAGAGAGCTTCGCGTTTGATACGTGAAGATTCTGCCCAACAAAAGCAGCGTGAGTGGTTCATGCTGTCGACGACGGGCCCAAGACTGACTGGAAGCTCTTAGGAGTAACTGGTGCAAGTTGGGAAATAAAGAAATGATCCAAACTGAATCTCGATTAGAAGTTGCCGACAATACGGGTGCTAAATCCGTGTTGTGCATCAAGGTGCTCGGCGGATCCAAGCGTCGCTATGCGAGCGTTGGTGATGTCATCAAAGTCAGCATCAAAGAAGCTGCTCCGCGTGGTCGCGTCAAAAAAGGCGAGATCTATAGCGCAGTGGTTGTTCGTACCGCCAAGGGCATTCGTCGTAGCGACGGCTCCCTGGTGAAATTTGATGGCAATGCAGCGGTGCTGCTCAATGCCAAGCTGGAGCCTATCGGCACCCGCATCTTTGGACCCGTCACGCGCGAATTGCGCACTGAGAAGTTCATGAAGATTGTGTCTCTGGCTCCTGAAGTTCTCTAAGGAAGCGTTATGAACAAGATTCGCAAAGGCGACGATGTCATCGTGCTCACAGGGCGCGATAAAGGCAAGCGCGGCAAGATTGCGCTGCGCAAAGATGATTCGTATGTGCTGATTGAAGGCATTAACTTGGTGAAAAAACACACCAAGCCTAATCCTCTCAAGGGCGCTGCGGGCGGTATTGTTGAAAAGGCCATGCCGATTCACCAATCCAATGTGGCAATTTTCAATGCTGCAACCGGCAAGGCTGACCGGGTGGGCATCAAGCTGTTGGCTGATGGTAAGCGCGTGCGCGTTTACAAGTCCAGCGGCGAAGAAATCAAGGTGGCATAAACATGGCACGTCTTCAACAAATCTACCGCGAAAAGCTGGTTCCTGAATTGACAGCCAAGTTTGGCTACAAGTCGCCCATGCAAGTGCCGCGCCTGAGCAAGATCACCCTGAACATGGGTGTGAGCGAGGCTGTTGCCGATAAAAAGGTGATGGACAACGCCGTCAGCGACCTGACCAAAATTGCAGGCCAAAAGCCTGTGGTTACCAAGGCCAAGAAAGCTATCGCGGGTTTCAAAATCCGTGAAGACCAAGCCATTGGCTGCATGGTCACGCTGCGTGGCGTTCAGATGTATGAGTTCCTGGATCGTTTTGTGACCGTGGCTTTGCCTCGCGTTCGTGACTTCCGTGGTATCTCGGGTCGCGCCTTTGATGGCCGTGGCAACTACAACATCGGCGTTAAAGAGCAGATCATTTTCCCTGAAATTGAGTACGACAAGGTGGATGCCTTGCGCGGTCTCAATATCAGCATCACGACAACGGCCCAGACTGACGAGGAGTGCAAAGCGCTTCTCACCGGCTTCCGTTTCCCGTTCAAGAACTGAGGTGACTTGTGGCTAAAGCAGCTTTAATCGAGCGAGAGCTCAAGCGCGACAAACTGGTCGCCAAGTACGCGAAAAAACACGCGGAACTCAAGGCAATCGCCAGTGACCTCAAGCGCAGCGACGAAGAACGTGCAGAAGCCCGCTTGGGTCTGCAAAAGTTGCCGCGCAATGCGAACCCGACGCGTCAGCGCAACCGTTGTGCTATCACCGGTCGCCCACGTGGCACCTTCCGTCAGTTCGGCTTGGCTCGCGCCAAGATCCGTGAACTGGCTTTTGCTGGGGATATTCCCGGCATCACCAAAGCCAGCTGGTAAGCGACAGGAGATTAGACATGAGCATGAGTGATCCCATCGCCGACCTGTTGACACGCATTCGCAATGCACAGATGGTTGCAAAAGCAACTGTGTTGGTGCCTTCTTCCAAAGTGAAGATCGCCATTGCGCAAGTGTTGAAAGATGAGGGCTATGTTGACGGCTTCCAGGTGAAAACCGAAGACGGCAAAGTCCAATTAGAAATTACCCTGAAGTACTACGCCGGTCGCCCTGTGATTGAGCGCATCGAGCGCGTAAGCCGTCCTGGCTTGCGTGTGTACAAAGGCTTTGACGCAATCCCCCAAGTCCAAAACGGTCTTGGTGTGGCTATTGTCACTACGCCTAAAGGTGTGATGACGGATCGCAAAGCGCGCGCTACCGGTGTCGGTGGTGAAGTTCTTTGCTACGTGGCCTAAGCGCGGCATTGAGGAGAAACTGAAATGTCACGTGTAGCAAAAATGCCTGTAACCATCCCCGCAGGGGTGGATGTGTCCGTCAAGGACGATCAGATCAGTGTCAAGGGTACTGGCGGCGTGTTGTCGCAAGCCCAGTCGGCGCTGGTCAAGGTGGTCAGTGAAGGTGGCAAGCTCAGCTTTGCCCCCGCCAATGACTCCCGCGAAGCCAATGCCATGAGCGGCACCATGCGTCAGCTGGTGAACAACATGGTGGTCGGTGTGAGTAAGGGTTTTGAGAAGAAGCTGACCTTGATTGGTGTGGGTTACAAAGCTGCCGCACAAGGTGCCAAGCTGAATCTGACCGTGGGTTACTCCCACCCGGTGAACATCGATATGCCTGCTGGCATCACGGTGGCCACGGCAACGCCCACTGAGATCTTGATCAAAGGTGCTGATCGTCAGCGCGTCGGTCAAGTGGCTGCTGAAATTCGTGCGGTCCGTCCTCCTGAGCCCTACAAAGGCAAGGGCATCCGTTATTCGGATGAGAAGGTCGCGATCAAAGAGACCAAGAAAAAATAAGGAGCTGCATGATGTTGACCAAAAAAGAGCAGCGCCTTCGTCGCTCACGCCAAACCCGAATTCGCATTGCGACCCAGGGTGTGGCCCGCTTGACGGTGAATCGTACCAATTTGCACATTTATGCCAGCGTGATCTCTGGCGACGGCGGCAAGGTTCTTGCCAGCGCTTCTACGGCCCAGGCCGATGTGCGCAAATCGTTGGGTGCTTCGGGTAAAGGTGGCAATGCCGCTGCAGCCCAGATCATTGGCAAGCTGATTGCTGAAAAAGCAAAAGCTGCTGGTGTGGAAAAAGTGGCGTTTGATCGTTCGGGTTTTGCGTACCATGGCCGCGTTAAAGCGCTGGCTGATGCGGCACGTGAAGCTGGCTTGCAGTTCTAAGCAGATCGGAAATAAAGATGGCTAAAGTTCAAGCAAAAATGCAGGGTAAAGGGGCCGAGGGTCCTGAAGACGGTCTGCGCGAAAAAATGATCGCGATCAATCGCGTCACCAAAGTGGTTAAGGGTGGCCGTATTCTCGGTTTCGCTGCACTGACCGTGGTGGGTGATGGCGATGGTCGCGTTGGCATGGGCAAGGGCAAATCCAAGGAAGTGCCTGCAGCAGTGCAAAAAGCAATGGAAGAAGCTCGTCGTAATCTGAAGAAGATCACGCTTAAGAATGGTTCCATTCACCACAGGGTAACGGGTCAGCACGGAGCTGCTTCTGTCATGATGACGCCAGCACCCAAAGGTACAGGCATCATTGCTGGCGGTCCTATGCGCGCTGTCTTTGAAGTCATCGGCATTACCGACATCGTGGCCAAGAGCCATGGTTCATCCAACCCCTACAACATGGTTCGGGCCACACTCGACGCTCTCTCGCATTCGACCACACCGTCGGAAGTGGCTGCAAAGCGTGGCAAGACGATTGAAGAGATCTTCGCTTAATCGGAGACTTCAAAAATGACAACGCAACAAACAGTCAAACTTCAACTGGTTCGCAGCCCTATCGGCTGCAAGCAAGCTCACCGTGACACCGTTCGCGGTCTGGGTCTGCGCAAGCTCAACAGCACCAGCGAATTGCAAGACACGCCCGCAGTGCGCGGCATGATCAACAAGATCAGCTACCTGATCAAAGTGCTCTGAGAGGCAACATCATGGAACTCAATACCATTAAGCACGCTGACGGTGCAAAACACGCCAAGCGTCGCGTCGGTCGCGGTATCGGCTCAGGTCTGGGTAAGACTGCGGGTCGCGGTCACAAAGGCCAAAAGTCACGTTCGGGTGGCTACCACAAGGTCGGCTTTGAAGGCGGTCAAATGCCTATGCAGCGCCGCTTGCCCAAGCGCGGCTTCAAGTCGCACCTGCTCAAGTTCAATGCCGAGGTGACACTGACGGCACTGGAAGCCCTGGGTGCTGAGACGGTTGATCTGTTGACACTCAAGCAAGCTGGCTTGGTCGGTCAATTGGCCAAAGTGGTCAAGATCATCAAGACGGGTGAACTAACCAAGTCGGTGAAGTTGACCGGCATCGGTGCAACGGCTGCAGCTAAGCTTGCAATCGAAGCCGCTGGTGGCAGTCTTTCCTGATCAGGTTTGAGGAACAGATCTCGTGGCAACTAACGCAGCTCAAATAGCAAAAACTGGCAAGTTCGGTGACCTGCGTCGTCGACTCGTCTTTTTGCTGCTTGCCCTGGTGGTGTATCGGGTCGGTGCGCACATTCCTGTGCCTGGCATCAACCCTGATCAGTTGCAGGAATTGTTCAAAGGCCAACAGGGCGGCATTCTGAGCCTGTTCAATATGTTCTCCGGTGGCGCATTGTCGCGCTTCACGGTGTTCGCCTTGGGAATCATGCCCTACATCTCGGCCTCGATCATCATGCAATTGATGACCTACGTCTTACCTGCTTTTGAGCAGCTCAAGAAAGAGGGCGAGGCCGGACGTCGCAAGATCACGCAGTACACACGCTACGGCACGCTAGGCTTGGCGCTGTTCCAGTCCTTGGGTATTGCCATGGCACTCGAGAGTTCGGCGGGTTTGGTCATCGCCCCAGGTATCGGCTTTCGTATGACGGCGGTTTGCACCTTGACCGCAGGCACCATGTTCCTGATGTGGCTGGGTGAACAGATCACCGAGCGCGGTCTGGGTAACGGCATCTCTATCATTATTTTTGGTGGCATCGCCGCAGGTTTACCCAATGCCATTGGCGGGTTGCTTGAGCTGGTGCGCACTGGTGCCATGAGCATCATCGTGGCTCTGTTCATTGTTGTGTTGGTTGCCTTGGTGACCTACTTCGTTGTGTTTGTTGAGCGTGGCCAGCGCAAAATTTTGGTGAACTACGCCAGGCGTCAGGTGGGCAACAAGGTGTATGGTGGGCAGTCATCCCACCTGCCATTGAAACTGAACATGGCCGGTGTCATTCCTCCGATCTTCGCTTCATCTATCATTCTTTTGCCCGCCACCGTTGTGAGTTGGTTCAGTAGCGGTGAATCCATGCTGTGGCTCAAGGACATTGCCGGAAGTTTGACGCCAGGTCAGCCTATCTATGTGATGTTGTATGCGTCTGCGATTGTGTTTTTCTGTTTCTTCTATACCGCGTTGGTTTTCAATAGCCGCGAAACCGCAGACAACTTAAAGAAGAGTGGTGCTTTTATTCCCGGGATCCGTCCTGGTGACCAAACTGCTCGCCACATCGACAAAATTTTGCTTCGACTGACCATGGCTGGCGCCATCTACATCACCTTCGTGTGCTTGCTGCCAGAGTTCTTGGTTTTGAAGTACAACGTGCCCTTTTATTTCGGTGGCACTTCGCTGCTAATCATTGTGGTGGTAACCATGGATTTCATGGCCCAAGTGCAAAATTACTTGATGTCGCAACAGTATGATTCGCTCCTCAAAAAAGCGAACTTCAAGGCAACATAGTTTTTAGTAAAAATACGGTTCGAGGTTTTGAATGAGACCTTGGTTCAACAAAACCTTAGAAGTTTTAGGAGAGTGAAATGAGAGTTTCCGCTTCGGTAAAGAAAATTTGCCGTAACTGCAAAATTATCCGCCGCAAGGGCATTGTGCGTGTGATCTGTACGGATCCACGTCATAAGCAGCGCCAAGGCTGATCGCAAGAGTTTTAGAGGACGAAAATGGCACGTATCGCTGGCATCAATATTCCGCCGCACAAGCACGCTGAGATTGGCTTAACCGCTATCTTTGGTATTGGGCGCACTCGGGCTCGCAAAATTTGCGAATCCTGTGACATCGCGTATTCCAAAAAGATCAAAGACCTCACCGACGGCGATCTGGAAAAAATTCGCGACCACATCGCAGAACTCACCATTGAGGGTGATCTGCGCCGTGAGACAACCATGAACATCAAGCGTTTGATGGACATTGGTTGCTACCGTGGATTTCGTCATCGCCGTGGCTTGCCCATGCGCGGTCAGCGTACGCGCACCAATGCGCGCACACGCAAGGGGCCGCGTAAAGCAGCCCAGTCACTGAAAAAATAACCGGCATTGAAGGAACACCATGGCTAAATCACCCGCCAATAATGCCGCGCAACGAGTGCGCAAAAAAGTTCGTAAGAACGTTGCCGACGGCGTTGCGCACGTGCACGCCTCGTTTAACAATACCATCATCACCATCACCGATCGCCAAGGCAATGCTTTGTCATGGGCATCGTCGGGTGGTCAGGGTTTCAAAGGCTCACGTAAATCAACACCGTTTGCTGCCCAGGTTGCTTCCGAAGTTGCTGGGCGTGCCGCTGTTGAACAAGGCATCAAAAACCTTGACGTCGAAATCAAAGGTCCAGGTCCCGGTCGTGAATCTTCCGTTCGCGCCTTGGCTGCACTCGGTATCCGTATCAATCTGATATCCGACGTGACACCGATGCCTCATAACGGCTGCCGCCCCCAAAAGCGTCGTCGTATCTGATCGTTGGCTACATTTCGTAGCTTTAACTTGTAAGCCCACCGCCACCTGATAGCTCGGGTGGCTCCCGCATTTTTGCGGTAGATGACATGTAAAGGAAGTTCACGTGGCACGCTATCTCGGCCCCAAGGCCAAACTCTCTCGCCGTGAAGGCACTGACTTGTTCCTGAAAAGCGCGCGTCGCGCTATCGGTGACAAGGCCAAATTCGATTCCAAACCTGGACAGCATGGTCGTACATCCGGTCAGCGTACGTCTGACTTCGGTTTGCAACTGCGCGAGAAGCAGAAGGTCAAGCGCATGTACGGTATTCTGGAGCGTCAGTTCCGCCGCTACTTCGAAGAAGCAGATCGTCGCAAGGGCAATACCGGCGCGAATCTGTTGTTCCTCTTGGAGTCTCGCTTGGATAACGTGGTGTACCGAATGGGCTTTGGCTCCACGCGCGCTGAAGCACGCCAGTTGGTATCGCACAAAGCGATGACCGTGAATGGTCAGTCTGTCAACATCCCTTCTTATTTGGTTAAGGTGGGTGATGTCGTGTCGGTTCGTGAGAAATCCAAGAAACAAAACCGTGTTGTTGAAGCCTTGCAGCTGGCTCAGCAGGTAGGTATGCCCGCTTGGGTTGAGGTGAATCTCGACAAAGCTGAAGGCACCTTCAAGAAAGTGCCAGACCGCGATGAATTCGCCGCTGACATCAATGAATCGCTGATCGTTGAGTTGTACTCGCGTTAATCGATAATCATTTCTCGTCCCTTCACCGCGTTTCTTCGCGGCGAAGGTGCTTCACCAGCCTTACCGGTGTAACGAACCGGGGGTATTGACAGGAAGTCTGCATGCAAACAAGTCTGCTTAAACCCAAAGCAATCAACGTAGAACAACTTGGTTTAAATCGAGCCAAAGTTGCACTAGAGCCTTTTGAGCGTGGCTATGGTCATACGCTGGGAAACGCCCTGCGTCGTGTTCTGTTGTCTTCTATGCCCGGATATGCCGCAACCGAAGTGACTATTGCGGGTGTCTTGCATGAGTACTCTTCTATTGATGGCGTGCAAGAAGACGTCGTTAACATTTTGCTGAATCTCAAAGGTGTCGTTTTCAAACTTCACAATCGCGATGAGGTGACATTGAGTCTGCGTAAAGACGGCGAAGGTGTGATCACAGCTGCTGACATACAAACGCCTCACGATGTGGAAATCATCAACCCTGACCACGTCATTGCTCATCTTTCCACGGGCGGCAAACTTGATATGCAAATCAAGGTAGAAAAGGGACGTGGTTACGTGCCTGGTTCAATGCGACGTTATGGCGATGAACCAACTAAATCAATTGGTCGCATTGTTCTCGATGCATCTTTTTCCCCTGTAAAGCGAGTCAGCTATACGGTTGAAAGTGCTCGCGTTGAACAGCGTACGGATTTGGACAAGCTGTTAATTGAGATTGAAACCAACGGTGCCATCAGTGCTGAAGATGCTGTGCGCGCATCGGCTAAAATTTTGGTTGAACAACTGGCCGTGTTCGCACAGCTTGAAGGCAGTGAGTTGGCCGCGTTTGAAGCACCCGCCAGCCGTGGCAGCAGCCAGTTCGATCCGATCTTGCTGCGACCTGTGGATGAGTTGGAGTTGACGGTTCGTTCAGCCAACTGCCTCAAAGCCGAAAACATCTATTACATCGGTGATTTGATTCAACGCACAGAAAACGAGCTGCTTAAAACTCCGAATCTGGGCCGTAAGTCACTCAACGAAATCAAGGAAGTTTTGGCTTCCCGTGGTTTGACTTTGGGCATGAAGCTTGAAAGTTGGCCACCTGCCACGTTGGAAAAACGTTAAATTTTCAGCCTCAAATCGTTTTAGATTGAAGGCTCAGCGCCACGGGCAGTACCTGATACGGCTGCTTGTTTTATAAATTAAGGAAATCACCATGCGCCACGGACACGGACTACGTAAACTCAATCGCACCAGCTCGCACCGCTTAGCTATGTTGCGCAACATGATGAACTCGCTGATCGAGCATGAAGTCATCAAAACTACCGTTCCCAAAGCCAAAGAGCTGCGCCGCGTTGTCGAGCCCATGATTACGCTGGCCAAAGAAGCCACAGTGGCTAATCGACGTTTGGCTTTTGACCGCTTGCGTGATCGTGATAGCGTGACCAAGTTGTTCAACGACCTCGGCCCACGTTTCAAGACACGTCCTGGTGGTTACACCCGCATTCTGAAAATGGGTTTCCGCGTAGGCGACAATGCGCCTATGGCTTTGGTTGAATTGGTGGATCGCCCCGTCACTTCTGAAGCCAATGCTCCTGTAGAGACCACGGATTAATGGTATAATCTAAACTTACCGCGCGATGGAGCAGCTTGGTAGCTCGTTGGGCTCATAACCCAAAGGTCGGAGGTTCAAATCCTTCTCGCGCAACCAACACGTCAGCAGTACTAGCTGACAGCAAAACGCCCACTCTAGAGTGGGCGTTTTGTATTTCGAGATTATCAAAAGTAGCTTACTATATTGTTTGATATAGGTACTTCTGATGAAATTTCAAAATAAATGGTCGTTGTTGTGTGCATTACTGTGCAGCGTCGTGGGCGCACAAGCGCAGTCAATGACGGATAAGCCAATACGCATCGTCGTTCCGTTTGCTGCGGGTGGGCCCACCGATGTCTTAGCCCGTGTGCTGGCACCTAAATTATCCGCCTCACTCAAGCGTACCGTCATCGTAGACAACCGGGTGGGTGCCACTGGCGCTATTGGTGCGAACTATGTTGCCAAAGCCGCGCCAGATGGCGACACTTTGTTGCTGGGCACCAGCAGCATCATGGCGGCTAGCCCCAACCTCACGCTTAATTTGCCCTATGACCCGGTGAACGATTTCGTGCCAATTCCGTTGGTGGCGACCATTGAAAACATCCTCGTTGTCCATCCGAGCGTGCCGGCAAAGTCGGTCAAAGAATTAATCGCCTACGCCAAGGCGAATCCTGGCAAGCTTACATATGCCACTTCGGGCGTGGGCAGCACTTACCATCTGGGGGCCGAGCTATTTGCATCACAAGCCGGTATCGCCTGGACGCATGTCCCCTACAAGGGTGCGGCCCCGGCCATCCAGGATGTGTTGGCGGGTCATGTTGCAGTTATGTTTGACAACACCTCATCGGCCATACCCAACATCAAGTCAGGGCGTGTGCGTGCTTTGGGGGTGGCCAGTTTGAAGCGGTATGCCGGGTTACCCGATTTGCCGACGATTGCGGAGGAAGGTTTAGCCGGGTATGAAACCACCATCTGGCTAGGCCTGTTTGCCCCCGCTAAAACGCCAGCGTTACTCATTCAGGCTTTGAATCGGGAGGTCCAAGAGGCCGTCAATTCGACCGAGTACACAGAGAAATTGATGGCACTCGACATGCAGCCGCGCTTGAGCAGCTCAACAGAGTTGACGGGCTATCTCAAGGCTGATTTGAGCAAGTGGGCGCGCGTTGTCAAAGAGGCCAAGATCAAGCCAGAATAAGCGCTGAACAAGGCGGTGGCCTCTATCAGGGTCCCTTATTCATATGAGAACTTCATCAACTACCCAGTACAGCGCTCGCCGCTGCGGCACCCTGAGCTTTCTTGGCGAATTCTGCCCTTAGTGCACGAAGTTTTTCGCGCAGGTCTTCTTTGGCCGTGGCCTGATCCAACTCCATCTCGGCGATAAAGCGACTGGGTTGGGCGACAATCATTTCGCGTCCTTTTTTTCGTCGGCGTGTCCAGCTCACCGCCAAACTGCGCTGGGCGCGGGTGATGCCCACGTACATTAGGCGGCGCTCTTCTTGCAGGCGCTGTGCAATGTCTTCATTCGCTGACTCGTGATCGCACTCCGACCCGCCCAAGGCGTCTGCACCGTCCCCTAGCTTGAAGGGCAGCAGGCCTTCGTTTACACCCACCAGCATCACATGCGGCCACTCCAAGCCTTTGGCGGCATGCAGGGTCGAGAGTGTAACCACGTCTCTGTCTTGCTCGCGTTCGCTGATGGTGGAGAGCAGCGAGATCGTTTGTGCCACTTCCATCAATGACTTTTTCTCGGACGATGTGGTGACCCCCGCCGCATCGTCAATCTCGCCCCCGCAGCGTAGCGCCATCCACTCACAAAAGTCGAGCACGTTCTTCCAGCGCGATGCCGCCGCATTGACGCTGTCTTCACCGTCGTAAAGGTGCTTCTCGTAGTCAATCTCCTTTAGCCACGACAGCAGAAAAGCCAGTGCGTCCTCGGCCCCTTCGGTGTGGCGGGCGCGGTACTCCAGGTCGTTCACGTAGCGGCCAAATTCATGCAGGCTACCGACAGCGCGGGTGCTCATCACCGCCGCCAAAGACGATGAAAACAAAGCGTCGAACAAGCTTAGCTTGTACTGGCTGCCAAAGGTGCCCAGCTGCTGCAGCGTCTGGTGACCAATGCCGCGTTTGGGTGTGGTGACCGCACGCAAGAAAGCCGGGTCGTCGTCATTGTTCACCCACAGGCGAAACCAGCCGCACAAGTCCTTGATCTCGGCCCGGTCAAAAAAGCTTTGACCGCCCGAGACTTTGTAGGGAATGTTGGCCTTGCGCAGTGCCTTTTCGAACACCCGGGCCTGGTGGTTAGCGCGGTAGAGAACGGCAAAATTTCTGTAGTCAATGGCCCCCACGCTTGTCGCTTCGCGGATTGCGCTGCCCCCCGAGGGGGCCGTGCCTTGCTTGGGGCGGCCTTGCGCTGCGGCGTCTATCGGCGCGAGTATGGTGTTGCCCGAACGCAGGCTCTGGATGCGCGCCACCGTGCGTTCAGCCTCGTGCTCCTCATGGTCAGCGTCGACCACACGTACCGGTTCGCCTTCACCCAGATCGCTCCACAGGTTCTTGGGGAAGAGCTTGGGGTTCGGGCCGATCACGTTGTTGGCTGCACGCAAAATGGCACCGGTGGATCGGTAGTTTTGCTCCAACTTGATGACCTTAAGGTCGGGGAAATCGAGGGGGAGTTTTTTCAGGTTGTCAAGCGTGGCCCCGCGCCAACCGTAGATCGACTGATCGTCGTCCCCCACAGCGGTGAAGCGCGAATTTTTCGGGTCGTGGCTGCCCACCAGTAGTTTGAGCACCTCGTACTGTGTGGCGTTGGTGTCCTGGTACTCGTCCACCAGCACATGGCCCATCAGCTTTTGCCACTTGGTGCGCACTTCTTCATGGTTTTGCAATAGCTTGAGGGGCAGGCCGATCAGGTCGTCAAAGTCCACGCTCTGGTAGGCTGTCAAGCGCTCTTCGTAGTGCGCCATGATGCGTGCCGTGATGCGCTCGTTGTCATCCTTGGCTTGCGCTCCGGCCTGTGCCGCGTTGAGCCCCTGGTTCTTCCAGGCGCTGATGGCCCACTGCCATTGGCGCGCCGTGGCCACATCGACCGAGCCGCCCGCGTCTTTGAGGATGCTGGTCACGTCGTCGGTGTCAAGAATTGAGAACTTGGGCTTCAGGCCCAGCACCTCACCGTCTGCTCGCAGCAGGTGCACGCCCAGCGCGTGAAAAGTGCAGATGCGCACGTCTTTAGCGGCCCGACCAATCAAGCCCTTGGCGCGCTCGCGCATCTCGGCGGCGGCCTTGTTGGTGAAGGTGATGGCGGCGATGCGCTTGGGGTCCATGCCGGCCTGAATCAGCCGCCCGATCTTGTGAGTGATCACTCGCGTCTTGCCCGAGCCAGCGCCAGCAAGCACCAAGCACGGGCCGTGCATGAAATTGACCGCTTCTTGTTGTGCGAGGTTCAGACCGATGGTGGGAGGAGCGGGAAAAGATGAGGAAGACATGCAGAAATCAGAGGGGGAGAGCTGAGGATGATACCGACCCCAGGCCACAGTCTTTTTGCTCACTCGCCTGTCGAACCTGTTGCAAATAGCTTGCCACTTGTTCCGATAGGATGTCAGCCACCATTTTCGCAATGCGCGGCAGCGAACGGCTGGAACACAGCGCCACGCTGATGGTCTGGGGGCTGGCGTTGCGGTCTTTAAGGCGGATGAAGCGCAGATCACCGGCCAGCAGTTCCGGCCCCACGTCCAGTTCTGAAGTGATGGCCACATGGCTGCCGCTGCGCACCAGCGATTTGACCAGCTGCAATGAATTGGTGACCAACGGTGGTTTCGCCTGTGCTAATAACCAGCTGTGCTTGCTCTCTAGGTAGCGGCGAATGGCCAAAACCCGGCTTTGCGCGGCCAGCGGCCAGTCCGCCACATCTTGAAGGGCCACCTGTAGTCGATCTGCCAAGGGGTGGTCCTTGGCGACCACGCAGCCCAGTGGCAACTCGGCCGTCCAGACGATCTGCACATCGCGTTGGGGGCGCAAGTTGAAGGCCACGGCCATGTCCACTTCACCACCCGTCAGGTGGCGCACTGCATCGTCCGTGTTGACGATTTCGACTTCAAGCATGATTCGGGGGTGTTCGCTGGCCACGGAGTGGATGAATGGCGGCAAAAAGCTGTTGGCATGACTGTCCATGGCGGCGATGCGCAACTGCCCCTGGTTGACCCCCTGCATCTGCTTGATATCTGACAGAGTGCGACTCAGGTCGCTTTTCCAGCGCTGCGACAGCGCCAGCACCAATTCGCCAGCGGCGGTGAGTTGCATACCCCTGGGAAGGCGCTCGAACAAAGGCACGCCTAGATCGTCTTCCAGCAGAAGGATTTGCCGGTCTATGGCCGAAGCCGAAATTGACACTTCGCGTGCTGCCGCTTGCACGGAGCCGAGCTGGGCAACGGCCGCCAAGTAACGCAAGGCCTTGGGGTGGAGTGTGGTTTGCATGATAGAGACTATTCTATTTTTTAGAATGCAAGAGCACAAATTATTCGATAGACGACAAATCTGAAAAGCTCCAAACTGCACGTCATGACCTCCGCTGCTACCACTCAGGCTTGCCCTCTGCCCACGATTGAGCAGCTCAATACCATGAGTGAAGCGCAGTTCGCCGCGCATCTGGCTGGCTTGGTGGAGCACTCGCCTTGGGTGGTGCGCCGGGCGCGCCATTGGTATCCGTTTGTTTCTGTACAGACCCTGTTTGACGTGCTGTGCGACTGCATTAATTACGCCAGCGATGACGAGCAACTGGCCTTGTTGCGGGCCCACCCCGAACTGGCCGGTAGCGAAGCCCAAGCGGGCAGCATGACCACAGAGTCAACTTCAGAACAAGGGCGCTTGGGCCTTTTGCGACTGCAAACAGCCGAGTTGTCTCACCTCCAGCTGTTAAATGCCCGTTACCGCGAGCGCTTTGGCTATCCGCTGCTGATTGCGCTCAGGCTGCACGAAAATTTGCCTTCTGTGCTGGCCAGTGCCGAGACGCGGTTGGCTAACGCTGCGACCACGGAGCGTCGCGTGGCTTTGCAACAAATCTACGAAATCATGCGTGGCCGTCTCGCGCATCTGGTGGACTGGCCCACTGAAGCCGTACCAGTTGCACCCCTTGCTTGCCCTTCCTCAGTTGTTTCTTTTCCCCCTGTTTCAAGGAGTTGATCATGTTCACCAAACGCCATTTTCTGATGACCTTTTGCGCTTTGGCGCTCCAGCCACTTCTCAGTACCCATGGTCAGGCCCAGACCTGGCCGCAAAAACCGATCCGCATTGTGGTGACCTTTGCACCCGGTGGCTCATCCGACATCGTGGCCCGTTTGCTGCAACCTGGTTTACAAGAGAAGCTGGGCCAACCGGTGATTGTGGACAACAAGCCCGGCGCGGGCAGCACCATTGGTGCAAACGAAGTGGCCAAGGCGCCCGCCGATGGCTACACCCTGTTGCTCTCCAATACCGCGCCCATCAGCATTTCCCCCTTCATGCTGGACAAGTCACCCTACGACCCCATCAAGAGCTTCACCCATGTGGCTTATATCGGCTCCGTGCCCAATGTGTTTGTGGTCAACCCCGGTGTGTCGGCCCGCACCCTGCCGGAATTGGTCAGCTGGATCAAGGCCCAAACCCGTCCCGTCAACTATGGCTCGGGCGGCGTGGGCTCGATTGGTCATATCGTTGGGGAAATCTTCAAGAAGCAATACGACTTGAACATGGAACATGTGCCCTACAAGGGCTCGTCGCCCATGCACAGTGATCTCCTGGGTGGCACGCTGCAATTTGCGGTGGACACGCTGACGCAGAACGTGCCCTTCATCAAGGATGGCAAGTTGGTCGGCATCGCGGTGACTTCCACGTCGCGCATGGCCCTCACCCCCAACGTCCCCACAGTCGGTGAAGCCGGTTATCCGAAACTGCTGGCCGAAAACTTCCTGGGCATTTCCGCCCCTGCGGGCGTGCCCAAGGAGGTGGTGGACAAAGTGCACAAGGCGGTGAGCGAGTTGGTGGTGCGCCCTGATATTGTCAAACGCCTTGAAGACTTGGCCATTGCCACCCGTAAAATGTCGCAATCCGAATTTGCCGACTTCGTGACCCGTCAAGTCAACGATTGGGGCCCGGCGGTCAAGGCCTCGGGCGCGAAGTTGAACTGAATTAACTAGAAAAAGATTCCAAATGGTCGGTGGACTTTCTATTCATTGTGTTGACGTGGCGCGCGGACGCATTGCGACTGGGTTGCAAGTTAGTCTGTGCCGACTGCGACCAAATGCGTCGAGTGCGGGTGAAATCATCGCCAGTGGAGCGGTCGGCCCGCAGGGGCTGTTGGTGCATCCGGCCCTGATGAGCGAAGCAATCTGCTCTGGCAGTTATGAAGTGTCATTTGATGTTGGAGGCTACTACCGCCAGTTCAGACATGAATCCGGCTACGATCTGAACGAACCGGGTTTTCTGGAAATGGTGCCTTACCACTTTCACATTAGCCGTGTTGAGCAGCACACACACCTGCCCTTTAAATTCACGCCCTGGGGGTTTTCGCTTTTCCGCGGAGGCGCCTGATCAACGCAGACCACACCAAGCCTTGCCGAAGGCGATTTCTCCGCCTAGAGAATGGTTTTCAAGAAAAGGGGAACTTCAAGTAGGACAATACGGCCCGTGCTTGACATCTTTACCGTCACTTTTCCCTTCTTTGCTCTCGTGCTGTGCGGCTATCTGGCCGCGCGCCGCAGCATGCTGCCCCTCGAAGCCATCTCGGGCCTGAACGGTTTCGTGCTGTTTTTTTCCCTGCCCTGCATGCTGTATCGCTTTGGTGCGACCACACCGATTGCTCAGTTGCTGGACACCAGTGTGTTCTTCACCTGGTTGCTATGCGCGCTCACCATGGTGGGCTTCACCATTGCGGCCAGCATGAACCAACGCATTGGCTGGAATGATGCTTCCTTTGGTGCTCTGGTTGCAGCCTTTCCCAACACGGGCTTCATGGGCGTGCCGCTCCTGATCGCGCTGCTGGGCGGGCAAGTGGCTGGCCCCATGATCATCACCATCGTGGTGGACATGGTCATCACCACCTCGCTGTGTGTAGGCCTGTCTCGCCTGGACGCAGCCGACACGCACGGTATGGGCGTGGCGATGCGCAACGCGCTCAAGGGCATGTTGTTCAACCCTATGCCCTGGGCGATTGTGGGCGGCGTTGTGGCCTCGGCGCTGCACTTAAGTTTGCTCGGCCCCGTGGAAAAAACCGTCTGGCTGCTGGCTGATGCGGCCTCACCCACGGCGTTGTTCACCATTGGCGCGGTACTGGCGCGTTCGCAAATGCTCGCGGCCCTGCACGATCATCCGCCTATCCCCCTGCGCGACTACGTGCCGGTGGCGATGCTCAAACTTTTTTTGCATCCCGTGCTTGTGCTGCTTGTGGGCAGCACGGCCATCCGGCTCGGTGTGCCGCTGGAACGATCCGCCCTGACCGTGATGGTGCTAGTGGCAGCCTTACCGAGCGCCAGCAACGTCTCTTTGTTGGCGGAGCGTTTTGGGGCGGATAACGGAAGGATTGCACGGATTATTCTGGTTTCGACGGCGGCGGCTTTTTTGACGTTTTCTGGGGTGGTGCACTTGGTGGTTTGATTTTTTCTGGGTTGTCACTAGCTCCAACCGCAATAAAAACAAGCATGTCTAGCTATTAATTAAATAGCAAATCAAATCAACAGCGGATCCACATCCACCGCCCACCTAATCACTCCTTTCCCTTCAGGCCCCAGCCGCGTCGCATGCAATACCCCATGCCAAACCGTCAAAAACCGTTGCAAGGCTGCACGTGAGGTGCTCTCCACCAGCATCTGGGCGCGTTCCACATTGGCCACGCGCTGGATGCTCATGGGCACGGCTGGGTAGAGGGTGACGTAAGGCGCTTCAGACATGGCAGATGCGGCAGCACTTGCGTGGTTGAGAAAGCCTTGCGCGGTCTCTTGCGTACGGGCGTCAGCACGCACCAGGGCCTGAAAACTGAAGGGCGGCAAGGCGGCCTGCTCGCGTTCCTTGAGCTGCTGCTCTGCGAAAGCCGGGTAGTCGTGGCGTTTCAGGGCTTCAAACAGTGGGTGTTGCGGGTGAAAAGTTTGCACCCACACTTCGCTTTGGTTACTGAGAGCTGCGTCGCGCCCGGCCCGCCCGCCCACCTGCATCAAGAGGCTGAAGAGCCGTTCAGGCGCGCGGAAATCACTGGAAAACAGTGCGCCGTCCGGGTTCAGCGCGGCCACCAGCGTGATGCGGCGAAAGTCGTGACCTTTGGCGATCATCTGCGTACCCACCAACACATCCACATCACCGGCGTGTACCTGCGCCATTTGTGCGGCCAGCGCGCCTTTGAGGCGGGTGCTGTCAGCGTCGATGCGCAAGATGCGCACGGGCAGGCCTTCAGGCTGCGAATCGGTCACTGAATCAGGTCGCCGCACCTCGGTCAGCAAATCGGCCAGGTGTTCTTCCAGTTGCTCCGTGCCGCGCCCCACCGTGGTGATGTCAGGGTTGCCGCAGGCTGGGCAGGCGCGCGGCACGCGCTCAGTGAAGCCGCAGTGGTGGCAGCGCAGCGTGCGGTCGACCTTGTGGAACACGCGGTAGGCGCTGCAATGTGAGCATTCGCTTTTCCAGTCGCATGCGTTGCAACTCAACACGGGCGCATAGCCACGTCGGTTCAGCAAGATCAGGCATTGCTCGCCGCGGGCGATGCGGGTCTGGATGGCGTCGAGCAGAGGCGGCGAGAACACCGCTTTTTTGGGTTGGTGGTTCATGTCCACGCGCCGCACCCAGGGCAGACCGTTGGCCATGCCGGTGTCAGGGTTGTAGTCGACCTTGCTTTGACCCACGCGGCTGGGCATGTGCAAGCGGAGGTAGCGCCCACCTTCTGTGGCGGGTCGGCTGTGGTGCCAACTCTCCAGCGAGGGCGTGGCCGAGCCCAAAATCACTTTGGCACCCTCCAAGCGCCCCCGGTAAATGGCCAAGTCGCGCGCTGAGTAGCGTGCGCCTTCTTGCTGCTTGTAGCTCGGGTCATGCTCTTCATCCACCACGATCAGCTTAAGTCCCGGCAGCGAGGCCAGCACCGCCATGCGCGTGCCCAGCACAATGCGCGCGCTGCCGCTGTGGGCCGCTAGCCAGGCTTTTAGGCGCTGCGCAGGCGTCATGCCACTGTGCAGGCAGACCACCGTCCCTGTGCCATAAGCCGCTTCAAAGCGCTCTATAAAGCGGGTTTCGAGCTGTGGTGTGAGGTTGATTTCCGGCACCATCACCAAGGCTTGGGCGTCAGCATCACGTTCCAGCAAGGCCTGCACGCAGCGCAGATACACCTCGGTCTTGCCGCTGCCCGTGGCACCAAACAGGAGAAATGGGCCAGGTTGGGTTTGAATCTGTTGGATCGCATTGGCTTGCTCGGGGGTTAAATCAGGTTCATGGGGTCGCTGTGAATGAATAACGTCATGGCCACCACGGGCTTGGCGCTTGAGCCGACGGGCTAGCTGCACTGGTTGCAGATCGCGCAATTGCAGTGGCAAGGCGGCTAGTGCCACCTCACCCAGTGATCGTTGGTAATAGCTTGCGGCAAAGCCAATCAAGCTGCGCCAGCCTGATGACAGAGGCTCAATGCCATCAAGTGGGGCGGAAATGAGGCGGATTTTGCCAATGTCCATCTGGTCGGTTTGGGGTGCATCGGCCAGCCCCCACACCAGCCCCAGGGTTTCACGTTTGCCAAATGGAACCCGCACCAACGTGCCGGGGGCAAGCGCCAATTCACTTTGATAAGTCAAGGGTCCCGCGACTGCGCTGTGGGCTGGGGTCTGGACGAGGACCGAAAGCCAGTGGGTCATGACAAAGTGACGTTGCGAAAGAGAGTTCAGGTTAACTGTTGAAAAGCACGCTAAGTACTTGTTATTAAAGCGCTTTACGGAAATTCACAGAATCTGTGGATAACTTTGTTGATAACCAACGTTCGCAGGTGTCAAGCCCTTATAAATCAAGGGGTTTGGCAAAATGCACGGAAAAAAAGCAAAACATAAATTCTTTATAAATCAATTACTTACGTATGCTATTTGTTTAATAGCGCGGTTGCGAGAAATGGAAGAAGAAGACGCTTTCGAAACGATAAATTTGTGCATAACTCAGGACTTACCCTATAAAGCAGTGCGGTTTTATGCTATGGAAAACTGCTAATTCTTAGAAAAGCCCAACGGCTTCACTTGCGAGCACCTGAGATTTTTGTAGTTTTGTTTTTGTTGACGTTGACTTTAAAGCCTGCATGCGCGCAGTAAACCCCCAAACCGATCGTTACTGCAATCAAGAAGTAACTCATGCTTTCCGCAAGTTCAAAGGAGCGGCCTTTGAAAATCTGATCAGCAAAGTAGATGTCTAAAAAGATCAGGATGAAAGTAACAACACATGTCACGCCGCTTCCCACGGCCCGGGCTGCCCAGTCGGGCTCATTGTCTTCGATGCTGCCGTTGGGATCCAAGGCGTCGGGCATCAATTTGGAGAAGTCAGTTTCTGACAAAGGGGGCTTTTTCATGAGGGTTGCTCCTTGAGGGCGGCGGACAGCGCATTGGGTTCGTAACTGTAACTCTTTGTTAATTAAACCATGCCCCATCGACCCAAACAAATTGGATATTTAACCTCACAGGAACTAAAGTCCGCGCATTTTTCGGGAGTGCTCATGCACCGCCTGCACCAGTGCCGTCACATGCTCGGGCGGCGTGTGTTGGTTGATGCCGTGGCCCAGGTTAAAGATGTGGGTCGGACCGGTGAGATTGGGCTGGTCGGCGGGCGCGCAGTGCGGTGTGCCAAAGCTCTCTAGCACCTTGATCACTTCAGCCTCAATCTGAGCAGGTGGGGCAAACAGCACGTTGGGGTCGATATTGCCTTGCAAGGCTTTGCCAGAGCCACCGACCGAGCCGCCCACTTGGGCGCGCGCTCGAGCCAGATTGGCCGTCCAGTCCAGGCCCAGCACCTCGCAGTCCAGCGACCCCATGTCGTCTAGCCAGAGTGCGCCGCCTTTGGTGAAGATCAGGCGCGGTACCAGTTGGCCATCGACACCGTGGCGTTTGAGTTGGGCCAGAACGCGCCGGGTGTAGGCCAAGCTGAATTCTTGAAACGCGCCATCGGCCAGCACGCCGCCCCAGCTGTCAAAAATCATCACGGCCTGCGCGCCTGCGTCGATTTGGGCGTTCAGGTAAGTGGCCACCGCGTCGGCGTTGACTTGCAGCATGTGGTGCATCAAATCGGGGCGGCTGTAGAGCATGGACTTGACGAGGCGATAGTCGTCCGAGCCCGCGCCCTCCACCATGTAGCACGACAACGTCCACGGGCTGCCTGAGAAGCCGATCAACGGCACGCGGCCATTCAGAGCCTTGCGGATGGAGGTGACGGCATCAAACACATAGCGCAGCTTGTCCATGTCGGGCACGGCAAGCTTCATCACAGAGGCTTCGTTACGCACCGGGTGGGCAAACTTGGGGCCTTCTCCCAGGGCAAAGCTCAGGCCCAGCCCCATGGCGTCGGGCACGGTGAGGATGTCGCTGAACAAAATCGCCGCGTCCAGCGGGTAGCGCTCCAGCGGCTGCAAGGTGACTTCGGTGGCGAAGTCGGTGTTGGTGGCCAGCCCCATGAAGCTGCCGGCCTTGGCGCGCGTGGCGCGGTACTCGGGCAGGTAGCGCCCGGCTTGGCGCATCAGCCAGACGGGTGTGTGGTCCGTGGCTTGGCGCAGGCAGGCGCGCAAGAAGGTGTCATTTTGAAGGGGTGCAAACATCGTCCGATTGTCTCATTCAAGCGAAAAGGGGTGCTTTGCGCAGGCCTCTATCCACCGCCCTGATTCAGACTTACCATGGCGATCAAGCTTCTGCTTGACTTGAAAGGGGCACTGCCATGCGAATGAACGACCAGGAGTACTTCCGCAGCTGTATCGCCAAGGAGCGGCATCTGGCGCAGTTGCTGGGCCACCAGCATATTGAAGAGTGCTACGAAAGTGCGGGCACGCTTTGGGACAACGCCAGCGCCCTGCCGCAATGGACGCGCGACTGGCGAGCCTGCGGGCCGCTGATGACGGGGTATCGGATTACGCTGGCGTACGCGCAGGGGCTGGGTGAGCAAGGGGAGGGCGGCGTCGTGACTGCCGGCACTACCACTGTCTCGTTCTCCGACCACCCCAATCGTGACCGGGCTGTGATGTATGCCATCGTCAAGGAAGTCATCCACCTGCTGGAGCACCACCATGTGGGCAAAACCCAGCCTGGCCGCGCTACTGCATCCTTAGCCGATTCTGCCCGCTAAGGCAGTCGCCCCGAGTCCGTAGTGCCGGCAGCGCCTGCTGAGTCTTTGGGTTGACACCGCCGCGTCAGGTGCACTGTTAGCGCGTCAGGCCTAGATCAGGCCGCGTGACAACAGGACGCGGTGGTCGATTTTCAAGCAGTGGTCCTGCACGACCATCAGCCCTGCTTCTTCGGCTTTGGCCGCGGCTGCAGCGTGGCTGATGCCGAGCTGCATCCACACAGCTTTGGCATCTATGTCGATAGCCTCATCAACGATGGGTGGAATGTCTTCACTGTTGCGAAAGCAGTTCACCAGGTCAATCTTCTCGTGCTGCGCGGCCTCCCCCAGTGTGGCGTAGACCGTCTCGCCCAGCACCTTTTCGCCAGATGCCGCCACCACCGGGTTGACCGGAATGATGCGGTA
>JANXSU010000272.1 GCA_025356545.1 Comamonadaceae bacterium | reverse complement strand
CTTCTTTGGCGGCCCATGCCTCTACGGTGGGCTGGTCAAGATCACGCAAGGCCAGCGACATCAATGCGGCCAGCGGCCCCGGCTGTGTCAGCTTCTTGCCACCACCACGGCGGCCAGACGGCAAGCCGCCGGGTTTGGCTTTGTCGATATGGTCACGGTAGTGCAGGTCGCCCCAGTGCGGGCGGCGCTCGGCAATGTACGTGGCCCAAACCTCGCCCACAGTGAGCGCGGCCAGCTTGTTGGCCTCCGCTTGCGCGGCGGCGTTGGCTTCCCGTTCGGCTTGCTGGGCCAGCGCGTCACGTTTCAGGTCGCGGGGGTCTTTGCCATCGTCAATCAGGCGTTGCAGGGCGCGTGCCTTATCGCGGGCCTGTTCGATGCTCCACGCGCCGGGGTTGCCAATGGTCAGGCGCAGGTCTTTGCCCTGGTACACGCTCTGGAACACATAGGCCGGTTTTCCGGCGGGCGTGGTGCGCAGCCCAAGCCCGGCGGCGGTGGCGTCCCACATGAATGCTTGCGCCTTGTCGGCGGGGCAGGTGAATGCTGAAACCCGTCCAGCGGTGAAGGCAATTTTTGCCATGTTGATCCCCCAAAGTCTTACATCCTTGCGATGTAAGACGGTTGCGACACCTCGGAAGTCAAACTGTCCTGCTGTGGCTTACATCGCAGGATGTAAGGGAGGATGTAAGACTATTTTCCGAATTTAAACCTATTTCAATCAACACTATACTGTTTGCAATGCCAGTATGAATTTTGTAAGTCGTTGATTTATATAGATTGTGCCACACCAATCAACATTGGCAAACACCATAAAGTCAGGATTGTGATTCCTGTTGTCGTGGGTTCGAGCCCCATCAGCCACCCCAAATAAAAAATGCCCACTGATGTGGGCATTTTCCATAGGTTATTGGATTCTTAGATTCAATTCACCAGTACCAACTTGCCCTTGACGTTGCGCGATCCCATGTGGGCGTAGGCTGCTTTGAGTTCGGACATGGGCATAGTCTGGTCAATGACGGGTTTGATCTTGCCTTGGGCATACCATTGAGCCAGCTCTTGCATCATGGCGCCTTGGGCGATGGGTTCACGTCTGGAGAAGTCACCCCAAAAGACGCCCACGATGGAGGCCCCTTTGAGCAGGGCCAGATTGAGCGGCAAGGTGGGGATGGGGCCGGAGGCAAAGCCAACCACGAGATAGCGGCCGCGCCAGGCGATGGAGCGCAGGGCGGGTTCGGCAAAGTCACCGCCCACCGGGTCGTAGATCACATCGGGGCCTTTGCCCTGGGTCAGTGATTTGATGGCCTCTCTGAACTCTTTGGGGGGGGTGTCGCGGCTGTAGTTGATGATGTCGTCTGCGCCTATGGATTTGCACAGCGCACATTTCTCGTCGCTGGAAGTGGCTGCAATCACACGGGCACCGGCTTGCTTGGCGATCTGAATGGCTGCTGTGCCCACACCGCCGGCGGCACCCAGGATCAATACCGTTTCACCTGCTTTGAGTTGTGCTCGGTCCATTAGGGCGTGGTGCGATGTGGCATAAATCATGATGAAGGCCGCCGCGTCCACAAAAGGGAAACTGTCGGGCAGTGGCATGCACAAGGCTGCCGGGGCTAGGGTGTGGGTGCCAAAGCCGCCTGTGCCCGATAAACAGGCCACGTGCTGACCTACTTTGAGGTGGCTCACGCCTTCTCCCACGGCCTGAATCACACCGGCATATTCAGCACCGGGTACAAAGGGCAGGGGGGGCTTGAACTGGTATTTGTTTTGAACGATCAGCAGGTCGGGAAAGTTCAGGCTCGCGGCCTTGATTTCGATCAGCACTTGGCCTGCGCCTGGGGTGGGCGTTGGCAGCTCTTTCCATTGCAGCGCGCTCACGCCCACAGGATCTTCACAAAGCCAAGCATGCATGTTGATCTCCGAAAATTGAGCCGCCACGTGGCGACACCAGCAATTATGATAGCCCTCAGCATGATGAAAATACTGATTTCCAATGATGATGGCTACCAGGCCCCTGGTATTGTGTCCTTGTATGAGGCGCTGAAGGATGTGGCACAGGTTGAGGTTGTGGCCCCTGAGTTCAACAACAGTGCCAAGTCAAATGCACTGACTCTGCATTCCCCCTTGTATGTGCAACCTGCGGCCAATGGCTTTCGCTATGTCAATGGCACACCGGCTGATTGTGTGCACATCGCGCTCACGGGGCTGCTGGGTTACCGGCCTGATCTGGTGGTCTCAGGCATCAACAATGGCGCCAATATGGGCGATGACACGATCTACTCTGGCACAGTCGGTGCGGCCATGGAGGGTTATTTGTTTGGCGTTCCGGCCATTGCGTTTTCTCAGACCGAAAAAGGTTGGCTCCACCTGGATGCCGCCGCCAGAAAAGCGCGCGATCTGGTGTTGCAGATGTCAGCTCAGAATCTTGTGGGCATTAAGCCTTGGTTGCTCAACATCAACATTCCCTGCTTGCCACTGGAGTCGATTCAGTCCGTCAAAGTGTGCCGTCTCGGGCGGCGCCATTCGGCTGAGAAAGTCATCACCCAGATCAGTCCTCGGGGCGAGACGATGTATTGGATCGGAAGTGCGGGTCCGGCCAAAGATGAGGGGGAAGGCACCGATTTTCATGCCACTTCGCAGGGCCACATCGCCATGACGCCCTTGATGGTCGATCTGACTGATCATGCTCACCTGGGTTATTGGGCGCAGACCGCTGCTCGACTCTCGGCCTTTACGCCGGAGCAGCCCGCATGACAACTCGACCTCGCCCGTCTTTTCCCGCTCGTCTGGACAGTTCGGCTAGTCCAAGTCGGGTAGAGAAAAACCATTCTTTGGCGATGCCAAAGAGCACCTTGCTTGAACCGAGATTGCAAAATCCTTCATCCCGATCTTCGACGCGCCCCATGGAGTACGGTCTGGGCATGGACTCACAGGCTGTGCGTCAAAAAATGGTGAGTAACTTGGCCGCCGACGGCATAGCGGATGCCCGTGTACTTTCCGCCATGGGTTTCATAGAGCGCCACCGTTTTGTGGACACGGCGCTTGTTAACCAGGCTTATGAAGACACCAGTTTGCCTATTGGTTTGGGGCAAACCATCTCCAAACCAGGCGTGGTCGCGCGCATGGCCGAGTTGTTGCTCAATGGTCGGGCAGATAAATTGGGTCGGGTGCTGGAAATCGGCACTGGCTGTGGCTATCAGGCCGCCGTGCTGAGCCTACTGGCTACCGAGGTGTATAGCATTGAGCGCCTGCGTGGCCTGCACGACAAGGCGCGTGAAAACCTTCGCACTCTGCGCTTGCCTAATGTGCACCTCTTGTTTGGGGATGGCATGGTCGGGTTTGTCAAAGGGGCGCCCTATGCCGCCATCATCGCTGCGGCTGGTGGTGAGGCCGTGCCGCAAGCGTGGATAGATCAGTTGGCGGTGGGTGGGCGACTCGTGGCGCCAGTCATTTCGGGGGAACGTGCCAAACAGGCCTTGATGGTGATTGACAAAACACCTGGGGGACTGACGCAGATGGTGCTTGAGACGGTTCACTTTGTCCCTCTAAAATCAGGTATTGCATGAAGGAATCTGTTATGTTAGGTTTGTGGCGTCGGGGTCTGAGTTTGGGCGCTGTTTTTGGGGCCAGCCTGCTGTTGGTCGCTTGCAGCTCGCCGCGGATCAATCGGGCTCCCGTGGAAGACCGAGGCAGTAACGCCAAACCGGTCGCCGTGGTGATGGACCCGGCGACGCCTGCGGTCAAGCAATTGCCTGGCTTTGAGAATGCTGGCAAGCCCGGTTACTACATGGTCAAACCCGGCGACACGCTCACCCGTATTGCTTTGGATAATGGCCAACCGTGGAAAGACGTGGCGCGCTGGAACAATCTCGACAAACCCAATCAAATTGAAGTGGGTCAGGTCTTGCGTGTGGTCCCGCCGGTGGTGCTGGCCGCAGCGGCTCCCACGTCGGGGGTTGTGACCAGACCTGTTGCATCTTCAGGCACTTCATCTGCAACAATTTCGACAGCACCGAACACCGTGGCTTCTAAGCCGCAAACCGAGGCTGCCAGTGCCGAGGATCAACTGGATTGGAGCTGGCCGGTCAATGGTCCAGTGCTTGCCGGTTTTGATGAAGTTAAGAACAAAGGTTTGGACTTGGGCGGTGCGGCGGGTGAGTCGGTACTGGCCGCCGCCGATGGTAAGGTGGTCTATGTGGGGGCCGGCTTGCGAGGCTATGGCAACTTGATCATTCTCAAACACAATAATACTTACTTGACGGCCTATGCGCATAATCAGGCGTTATTGGTCAAGGAAGATCAGTCGGTTCGCAAAGGGCAAAAGATTGCGGAAATGGGCAGTAGCGATGCCGATCGTGTCAAGCTGCACTTTGAGGTGAGGCGGCAAGGCAAACCGGTTGACCCGGCCAAGTTTTTACCCATTCGTTGAGCACAATATCCAAAGCCTTGAGTACCCGCCATATGAATTCTTTTCACAATCCTGGACGGATGCTATTGATTTAACAGCAAGTCGGGCGATATCTGAACGTGCCCGGACTGTCTGCCAGACCGTGATTCATCCTTTTTTCGACGTGATCAGAAAAGCCGCAAAGCTTGCTAGGCGTGATGTGGCCATGTGACAGCGCTGGATTGCACACCCTCAAGCTCTGGGACAATAGCGTTATGAATGACGCATCCAAAACAAACCCCGAATTCCCGCCTGATTGGCTTCAGATCGAATCGCTTGACATTGAAGCCCAAGGCATAGCCCACCGTGCCGATGGCAAGGTGGTTTTTGTAGAGGGCGCTTTGCCCTTCGAGGTGGTCAGCGCCAATGTCAACCGCAAAAAAGACAGCTGGGAAAAGGCCACGCTGATGGCCATTCACCATGAATCCTCACAACGTGTGACCCCTGGTTGCCCCCATTTCGGTCTGCACGCAGGTTCGTGCGGCGGCTGCAAAATGCAGCACCTGCACCCCAGTGCCCAGGTGGCCGTCAAACAGCGGGTGCTGGAAGACAATTTATTGCATTTGGGCAAGGTTCGGGCTGACAACATTCTGCGGCCGATTGAAGGCCCGGCTTGGGGCTACCGTTATAGGGCGCGGCTCTCTGTGCGCCACGTCCATAAAAAGGGCACGGTGTTGATCGGTTTTCATGAGCGTAAAAGCCGCTATGTGGCGGACATGAAAGTGTGTCCGGTGCTGCCCCCCCATGTGAGCGCGATGTTGCTGCCTTTGCGCGCACTGATTGCATCGATGGAGGCCATTGAGACCCTGCCGCAGATTGAA
>JANXSU010000266.1 GCA_025356545.1 Comamonadaceae bacterium | reverse complement strand
TTGGCACGGCCAGCATCAGTCTTGTTGTCAGCCACAGGCTGGGACTCGCCCTTGCCTTCTGTGTACACGCGGTTCTTCTCAATGCCTTTGGACACCAAGTAAGCTTTGACAGCTTCAGAACGCTTTACCGACAACTTCTGGTTGTATGCATCGCCGCCCACGGAGTCGGTATGACCCACAGCGATAATGACTTCCAGGTTAATAGCCGTAACTTTTCCGGCCAGATCGTCCAGCTTGGCTTTACCTTCTGGCTTGAGCACAGCTTTGTTGAAGTCAAAAAAGGCGTCAGCAGCATAGGTCACCTTGGTAGCTGCGGGAGGCTGAGGAGCAGGTGCTGGCTCAGCGGCCTTGGGTGCAGGCGCAGGTGCAGCAACAGGAGCTGGTGCGGGAGCTGGTGCGGGAGCAGGCATCGCTTTAGGAGCGGGGGCAATAGCACCGTCGCAACCCTGAACAGCTGTAGCAGGCGTCCAGCTCACATCACGCCAGCACTCGCCACCGGCATTCTTCCAGACTTCACCACCGGCATTGCGCCAGTTGTCAACAGCCTGTGCGCCAGCAGTGGTAGCGATAGTTGCGACTGCAATCAACATTGCCACTTTGTTCAACTTCTTCATGGGACTCCTCTTGGGGGAAAGATTCACAGCATCTCTGTGAGTAATTAATAAATGATGGCAAAGTAATTCTTACTACCACCGTACTGTCCACAACATTGTGCCACAGGCCACAATCAATGCCCATGACAAACAACGCACACAGATGGGTACAAAGTCACGATTTTTGATCTTAATGTTGCTGACACACAACATGGCAGCACCCTTAGAATCAAAGATTGCCCACGTTACCCACCAGACATCCCCTCATGACTCAGTTTGCCAAAGAAACCCTGCCCATCAGTCTTGAAGAAGAAATGCGGCGCAGTTACCTAGATTACGCCATGAGCGTGATCGTCGGTCGTGCTTTGCCCGATGCGCGTGACGGCCTTAAACCCGTGCATCGCCGCGTGTTGTTTGCCATGCATGAACTGAACAATGATTGGAACCGGCCCTACAAAAAGTCGGCCCGCATCGTGGGTGACGTCATTGGTAAATACCACCCCCACGGCGACCAGTCGGTGTACGACACCATCGTGCGAATGGCGCAAGATTTCTCCATGCGTCACATGCTGGTGGATGGTCAGGGTAACTTCGGCTCGGTCGATGGCGACAACGCCGCCGCCATGCGTTACACCGAAATCCGTTTGGCCAAAATCGCCCACGAGTTGTTGGCGGATCTGGACAAGGAAACCGTCGATTTCGGCCCCAACTACGACGGCTCGGAAAAAGAACCGCTGGTCATGCCAACCCGCTTGCCCAACCTGCTGGTTAACGGCTCGGGCGGCATTGCCGTGGGCATGGCCACCAACATTCCGCCACACAACCTGAACGAAGTGGTAGACGCTTGCCTGCACCTGCTGGCCAACCCGGAGGCATCCATCGACGAGTTGATGGAGATCATCCCCGCGCCCGACTTCCCCACCGCCGGCATCATCTACGGCATAAACGGCGTCAAAGACGGCTACCGTACGGGCCGTGGCCGCGTGGTGATGCGCGCCAAGTGCCACTTTGAAGACATCGACAAAGGCCAGCGTCAAGCCATCATCGTGGATGAACTGCCCTACCAGGTCAACAAAAAGACCTTGCAAGAGCGCATGGCCGAGCTGGTGCATGAGAAGAAGATTGAAGGTATCAGCCATATCCAGGACGAATCGGACAAGTCCGGCATGCGCTTGGTGATTGAACTCAAGCGTGGTGAAGTACCCGAGGTGGTTCTGAACAACCTGTACAAGCAAACCCAGCTGCAAGACACCTTCGGCATGAACATGGTGGCCTTGATCAACGGCCAGCCCAAGCTGTGCAACTTGAAAGACTTGATCTCGGTCTTCTTGGAGCATCGTCGTGAGGTGGTGACACGCCGCACCGTCTTCACCCTGCGCAAATCACGCGAACGTGGCCACGTGCTAGAAGGCTTGGCTGTCGCACTGGCCAACATTGACGACTTCATCGCGATTATTCGCAATGCACCAACGCCCCCCGTGGCCAAGGCCGAGTTGATGACGCGCGCATGGGACAGCAAGTTGGTGCGCGAGATGCTCACCCGCACCCGCACCGACGGCGGCGTCGTCAATGCCGACGACTACCGCCCCGACGGACTGGAAAAAGAATTCGGCATGGGCGACGATGGCTTGTATCGCCTGTCTGACACGCAAGCGCAGGAAATTTTGCAAATGCGCTTGCAACGCTTGACTGGCCTGGAGCAAGACAAGATCGTGGTCGAATACAAAGAGGTCATGGCTGAGATTGAGGACTTACTCGACATTCTGGCCAAACCGGCCCGTGTCTCGGTCATCATCACAGAAGAGCTGGGTGCCATCAAACAAGAGTTTGGCCAAGGCAAAATTGGCGCACGACGCAGCCAGGTGGAACACAGCTCGTTCGATTTGAGCACCGAAGACTTGATCACCCCCACAGACATGGTGGTCACGCTCAGCCACAGTGGCTATATCAAGAGCCAACCACTCTCCGAATACCGCGCCCAAAAACGCGGTGGCCGTGGCAAGCAAGCCACCGCGACCAAAGAAGACGATTGGGTTGATCAACTCTTCATTGCCAACACGCACGACTACATCCTGTGCTTCTCCAACCGGGGCCGACTGTACTGGCTCAAGGTCTGGGAAGTGCCTGCGGGATCGCGTGGTTCACGCGGCCGCCCCATCGTCAACATGTTCCCCTTGCAAGAGGGTGAAAAAATCAACGTCGTGCTGCCGCTGACGGGCACGCACCGCAGCTTCCCTGCGGACCAGTACGTGTTCATGGCCACCAGCATGGGCACGGTCAAGAAGACGGCACTCGACGAGTTCAACAACCCGCGCAAAGGCGGCATCATCGCCGTCAATCTGGATGAGGGCGACTACCTCATCGGTGCAGCACTGACCGACGGCCAGCACGACGTGATGCTGTTCAGCGACGGCGGTAAAGCGGTGCGCTTTGACGAAAACGACGTTCGCCCCCTAGGCCGCAGCGCCCGTGGTGTGCGCGGCATGATGCTGGACGAAGGTCAAAGCGTTATCGCCATGCTAGTGGCCGAAGACGAGCAGCAAAGCGTGCTGACCGCCACGGTCAACGGCTACGGCAAGCGCACCAGCATCACAGAGTACACCCGCCATGGCCGGGGCACCAAGGGCATGATTGCCATCACCCAGTCCGAGCGCAACGGCAAAGTTGTCGCCGCCACGCTGGTGCATGCCGACGACGAAATCATGCTCATCACCGACAAGGGCGTGCTGGTGCGCACCCGAGTCAGCGAAATCCGCGAGCTTGGCCGCGCCACACAAGGCGTGACCCTGATTGGCCTGGACGAAGGCTCCAAGCTCAGCGGTTTGCAACGCATTGTTGAGAACGACGCCAACCCGACCGATGGTGAAGGGGCCAGCGAAGAAGACGAGGTCTGATGACGCGCCCCTACAACTTCTCAGCCGGGCCGGGCGCGATGCCGCCCGAGGTGTTGACGCAAGCCGCCAGCGAGATGCTGGACTGGCATGGCAGCGGCATGAGCGTGATGGAGATGAGCCACCGCTCCAAAGAGTTCATCAGCATCTACGAGCAGGCGCAAGCCGATTTGCGTGAGTTGCTGGCCATCCCACCCAACTTTCACATCCTGTTCATGCAGGGCGGCGGTCTGGCAGAAAACGCCATCGTGCCACTCAACATGTCTCGCGGAGAAACGGTTGACTTCGTCGTCACAGGGAGTTGGAGTCAGAAATCCCAGAAAGAAGCGCGCAAATACTGCCACGTAAACATCGCAGCTAATAGCGAGGCCGACGGGCACACGCTCCTGCCCAAGCCGGCAGACTGGCAGCTCAGCACAGACGCCCGTTACGTGCACATTTGTTCCAACGAGACCATCCACGGCGTGGAGTTTCACACCCTTCCCGACCTAAAGACTCTGGGTTGCCAAGCGCCGCTGGTGATTGATTTTTCATCTCATGTAGCGTCTCGCCCGGTGGATTGGTCACGAGTGGGCGCAGCCTTTGGTGGCGCGCAAAAAAACATCGGCCCCGCCGGTTTGACGCTGGTGGTGGTGCGTGACGATCTGCTTGGCCACGCCCTGCCCGCCTGCCCCAGCGCCTTTGACTATCGCACCGTGGCTGACCACCAGTCAATGTACAACACACCCCCAACCTACGCTATCTACATGGCGGGTCTGACCTTCAAATGGCTCAAATCACAGGGTGGTGTCGCTGCAATGGAAGCACGCAACATCGAAAAATCCAAGCTCCTGTACGAGGCCATTGACCAGTCATCGCTCTACGTTAACCGGGTTGCACAAGATTGCCGCTCCCGCATGAACATTCCTTTTTTTCTGAGCGATGAAACCCTCAACGACGCATTTCTGGCAGGTGCCCGCGAGCATGGACTGCTACAGCTCAAAGGGCACAAGTCTGTGGGGGGTATGCGTGCCAGTCTATACAACGCAATGCCGCTACAAGGTGTGCAAGCGCTGGCCGCCTACATGCGAGAATTTGAGCGCACTCAAAGTTGAAAAAAGTACCTCGACAGATGACTAAATCCTTATACGAACTGCGCACCCAGATTGACGCCCTGGACCAAGACTTACTGGCCTTAATCAACCGCCGCGCCACACTGGCCCACGAGGTGGGCGAGGTGAAGCGGGGTGAAGGCTCTGCTGTTTTTCGTCCAGAACGAGAGACTCAAGTCATCAACAGTTTGCAGTCTGTCAATCCTGGCCCTATCAAACGTGACAGCATTGCCTACATCTGGCGTGAAGTCATGTCGGCTTGCCGAGCTTTGGAGGCGAATCAACGCGTCGCTTATTTGGGACCTAATGGCACCTTCAGCGAACAAGCCGCCTTGCAATTTTTCGGCTCCAGTATCGAGCGTATGCCGTGTAGCAACCTGGATGAAGTGTTTCGTGCCACAGCAGCAGGCAGTGCCGAATTTGGGGTTGTACCAATGGAGAACTCCACTGAGGGTGTTATCTCCCGATCGTTGGATCTGTTTCTGACCTCCCCCCTGCATGTCATCGGTGAAACCAGCCTCCTTGTGCGCCACAACCTGTTGCGACTCAGTGATTCACTGGAAGGCATAACAGCGGTCTACGCCCATCCACAAGCTCTGGCTCAGTGCCAACACTGGCTGAACATGAACATGCCCAACGCCGAGCGGCACGCAGCCTCCAGCAATGCAGAGGGTGCGCGCCTGGCCGCCACCAACCCGGCCTGGGCCGCCATCGCCAGCGAACGTGCTGGGTCCGAGTTCGGTCTGCACATTGCATCGCACGCTATCCAGGATGATGCCTTCAACCGCACTCGCTTTGCTGTGGTTTGCCTGCCGCAAACCTTGCCCGCGCCACCTGCGTCCGGCCATGACTGCATCAGCCTGATCGTCTCCGTGCCCAATCGCCCCGGTGCGGTGCATGACCTGCTGGTGCCACTCAAAAATCACGGCGTCTCCATGACGCGTTTTGAATCCCGCCCCGCCCGCTCTGGGCAGTGGGACTACTATTTCTATCTCGATATTCAAGGCCATCTGTCACAAGCGCATGTCAGCACGGCATTGAATGAATTGAAAGCGCTATGCGCTTTCTACAAGGTCTTGGGTAATTACCCAGTGGGTGAGTCATGATTTTTGAGCAACTTGGATTAATCGGCTGCGGCCTGATGGGCGGCTCGTTCGCATTGGCCCTCAAACGAGCAGGCTTGGTTAAAACTGTCGTGGGCTACAGCAAATCTCCCTCCACCACCGAACGGGCTCGCAAGATGGGCGTGATTGACGTCGAAGCCCCCTCGGCACTGCTGGCTGTATCGGGCGCCGATATCGTCCTGATCGCTGTGCCGGTCGCCGCCACCGAAGCCACCTTAAAGTCAATCAAACATTTGCTCACGCCGCAGATGCTGATCATGGATGTGGGCTCGACCAAGCGCGATGTCGTTGACGCAGCGCGACGTGTTTTGCGGGGTGGCAATCTGGGCTCCTTCGTGCCAGCGCACCCTATCACGGGCAAAGAAGTGGCCGGTGTCGAACATGCCGATGCCGATCTGTATGTTGACAAACAAGTCATCCTCACCCCGATTGAGCACACCCAAACCAAGCAATTGAAGATGGCCATTGATGTTTGGACAGCACTGGGGTGCCGCGTTCAACAAATGTCACCCGAAGCGCACGACGCTGCGTTTGCTGCCGTGAGCCACTTGCCTCATCTGCTGGCCTTCGCACTCATGAATGCCATCTCAGGGCAAGCTCAGGGGCAAGATTTTCTTTCCTTAGCAGGCCCTGGCTTTCGTGACTTCACCCGCATTGCCGCCAGCGACCCCCGTGTATGGCGTGACATCCTTCTGGCTAACCGCGAAGAGCTACTGACACAGTCCAAAATCTTTCAAGCCCATCTGCAAACGCTGGAACTCATGCTGACCAACAACAAAAGCAAAGCGCTGGAAGAGTTGATCGTTCAAGCCAGCAGCACCCGTGCCCAGTGGCAAATGAATCAACCCCAAGACTAATGTTCTCCACCGAATTCCTTGACCTGCCGCCTATGGCAGGCGCACACGGCAGCGTGGCTCTGCCAGGATCCAAAAGCATCTCCAATCGGGTCTTACTGCTGGCAGCCCTGAGCCAAGGTGCGACGACTGTTCACGACCTTCTGGATTCAGACGACACACGCGTCATGCTCGTCGCCCTGCGCAAGCTCGGCTGTGGCGTTCAACAAGACGGCTCTACCGTGGTCATTGAGGGGCTAGGCGGACAGTCGTCCAGCTCCGCCGTCAAACTTTTCATGGGCAACGCGGGCACAGCCATGCGCCCGCTAACGGCTGCCCTGGCTGTGATGGGCGGCGACTATGAATTGAGTGGCGTACCGCGCATGCATGAGCGCCCCATTGGCGATTTGGTCGATGCCCTGCGCCAACTCGGTTGCCAGATCGACTATCTGGGCCAAGACGGCTACCCACCCCTGCGCATTGGCCAACCAACCCTGCGGTTAGACCAAGCCATACGGGTGCGGGGTGACGTCTCCAGCCAGTTCTTAACCGCCCTGCTGATGGCCTTGCCTCTGGTCGCCACACGCGACATCGTGATTGACGTCGTCGGCGAGTTGATCTCCAAGCCCTACATCGAGATCACCCTCAATTTGCTGGCCCGTTTTGGCATTGCGGTGCAACGTGATGGCTGGGCACGCTTCACCATTCCGGCAGGCAGTCGCTACCACTCCCCCGGCACGATTCATGTCGAAGCCGACGCTTCATCTGCTAGCTATTTCATAGCACTTGGTGCTCTTGCTACGGGCTCCTCAAGCCATAAAAGTATCAAAATTAGGGGAGTTGGTGCAGACTCCATCCAGGGTGACATCCGTTTTGTAGATGCCGCCCTGCAAATGGGGGCCCAGATCACCAGCGGTCCCAACTGGCTGGAGATTTCACGCGGGAGTTGGCCACTTCAAGCCATTGACCTGGACTGCAACCACATCCCCGACGCCGCCATGACCCTGGCCGTCATGGCCCTGTACGCCAACGGCACCACCACACTACGCAACATCGCCAGTTGGCGCGTCAAAGAAACCGACCGCATCGCCGCCATGGCCTGTGAGCTGCGTCAACTCGGTGCCACCGTTGAAGAAGGGGCTGACTTCATCCGCGTCACGCCGCCAGCCACAATCGCCGACTGGAAACCCGCCAGCGTCCACACCTACGATGACCACCGCGTGGCCATGTGCTTCTCTCTGGCCGCCTTCAACCCGGCTCAGCAGCCAGTTCGCATCCTCGATCCAAAGTGCGTGGCCAAAACCTTCCCCGACTACTTTGAGGCGCTGTTCTCGGTCACCCAGGCCGTGCCAGGCACCATCCCTGTGGTCTGCATCGATGGCCCCACGGCCTCCGGCAAGGGAACGCTGGCCGCTAAAATCGCCCAGCATCTGGGCTACCACCTGCTGGACTCTGGCGCGCTTTACAGGGTCACCGCTCTGGCCGCTTTGCGTGCCGGTTTAGCACTAGAACCTCAGTGCGAGACAGCCATTGCGGAGTTGGCTCGGCAACTGCCCGTGCGCTTTGTGGGCGATCAAATTCTGCTGCATGGCCAAGACGTGAGCGACGCCATCCGCAGTGAAGAAGGCGGCATGAACGCGTCCAAAGTATCTGCCCTGCCCGCCGTGCGCACCGCCTTGGTCGCGCTGCAACACAGCTTTTGCCAGTTACCCGGATTGGTGGCCGATGGGCGCGACATGGGTACAGTGATCTTCCCCAACGCGCCTCTCAAGGTGTTCCTCACCGCCAGTGCCCAGCAACGCGCCGAGCGACGCCATAAGCAGTTGATTTCAAAGGGAATTTCGACTACAATCGACATTCTTCGCGCGGACTTGGAAGCACGCGACGCCCGGGACTCCTCCCGAGCTGTTGCACCTCTGAAGGCCGCACAAGATGCCTTGCTGTTGGACAACTCAGACCTCTCGATTGAAAAATCAGTGGATGTGGTGTTGAACTGGTGGCAAGACAAGCAGCCTTTCAAGCACGCCTAACCGCAAGCTGAGAGGCTAATCGGCCCCCACAGCTCCCTTCGCGCCCTCTTTGGCGCTTGGCTGCGGGGTTCAAAAACTTAACCCGTGGTTAAACACCACAAACAAAATGTCTGAATCATTTGCCGCCCTATTTGAAGAATCGCTGACACGCACAGAAATGCGCCCGGGCGAAGTCATTACCGCTGAAGTCGTGCGCATCGAGCACAGCTTTGTCGTCGTCAACGCTGGCCTGAAGTCTGAAGCCTACATCCCCCTCGAAGAATTCAAAAGCGACAAGGGCGAAGTTGAAGTTCAGGTCGGCGACTTCGTGTCGGTGGCCATCGGCTCCATCGAAAACGGCTACGGCGACACCATCCTGTCCCGTGACACCGCCAAGCGTCTGGCTTCGTGGATGAGCCTGGAAAAAGCCCTGGAATCCGGCGAATTCGTCACCGGCACCACCAGCGGCAAAGTTAAAGGTGGCTTGACCGTGTTGGTCAATGGCATCCGCGCTTTCTTGCCCGGTTCACTGGTCGATACGCGCCCCACCAAAGACCTGTCACCGTACGAGAACAAGACCCTGGAATTCAAGGTCATCAAGCTCGACCGCAAGCGCAACAACGTCGTGCTGTCACGCCGTGCTGTGGTGGAAGCCTCCATGGGTGAAGAGCGCGCCAAGCTGATGCAGACCCTCAAAGAAGGTTCTGTGGTGCACGGCGTGGTCAAGAACATCACCGAATACGGTGCGTTCGTGGACCTGGGCGGTATCGACGGCCTGCTGCACATCACCGACATGGCCTGGCGTCGTGTGCGTCACCCCTCAGAGGTGGTCACTGCGGGTCAAGAAATCTCCGCCAAGATTCTCAAGTTCGACACTGAGAAAAACCGCGTGTCCCTGGGTCTCAAGCAAATGGGTGATGACCCATGGATGGGCGTGAACCGTCGTTATCCCCAGAGCACCCGCATGTTCGGCAAGATCACCAACATCGCCGACTACGGCGCATTTGTTGAGCTGGAGCCAGGCATCGAAGGCTTGGTGCACGTCTCCGAAATGGACTGGACTAACAAGAACATCGCCCCGAGCAAAATCGTATCGCTGGGTGATGAAGTCGAAGTCATGGTTCTGGAAATCGACGAAGACAAGCGCCGCATCTCTCTAGGCATGAAGCAGTGCAAAGCCAACCCTTGGCAAGAATTTGCGCAAAACACCAAGCGCGGTGACCGCGTCAAAGGCCCGATCAAATCGATCACCGACTTCGGCGTGTTTGTGGGCTTGGCTGCCGGTATCGACGGCCTGGTGCACCTGTCTGACCTGTCTTGGAACGAGCCCGGCGAAACCGCTGTGCGCGAGTACAAAAAGGGCCAGGAAGTTGAAGCCTTGGTGCTGGCCGTGGACGTGGACCGCGAGCGCATCAGCTTGGGCATCAAGCAGCTGGACTCCGACCCCTTCACCACTTTTGCCGCCATCAACGACAAAGGCCAGAGCGTCACCGGCAAGGTCAAGACCGTGGATGCCAAGGGTGCAGAGATCGACCTCGGAGACGACGTGATCGGCTACCTGCGTGTGAGCGAAATCTCGCGTGATCGCATTGAAGATGCCCGCAGCGTGCTCAAAGAAGGCGACGAAGTCACAGCCGTGGTGGTCAATGTGGATCGTAAGACCCGCAACATCCAGCTGTCGATCAAAGCCAAGGACATGGCCGACCAGAATGAAGCTATGCAGTCCCTGAGCCAGCAGTCTTCACGCGAGAGCGCCGGCACCACCAGCCTGGGCGCATTGCTGCGCGCCAAGCTCGACAACAACAACTAATCCTTGTTGTGCGTTTGAAGAAACGACCGGTCGCACCACTGCACCGGTCGTTTTTTTATTCCTAACCAATTGGAGACAGAGCTAAAAGTCTGTCCCACAAAGGTACTAGTTTTATGACACGCTCTGACCTCGTTGAAGAACTGGCCAATCGCTTCAAGCAACTCACGCACCGCGATGCTGAATTTGCCGTCAAGACCATTCTTGATGCCATGAACGACGCTTTGGTGCGCGGGCATCGGATTGAAATCCGAGGCTTCGGCAGCTTCTCCATCAACCGTCGGCCTCCCCGCATGGGTCGCAATCCGCGCAGTGGTGCGAGCGTTGCCATTCCAGAAAAACGCGTCCCGCATTTCAAACCCGGTAAAGCCTTGCGCGAAGCCGTTGATCAGCGCACCAGCGAGTTGGCTGTGCCAGTGCCCCGCTAGAATGAGCGCCTCACAGAAGGAACGCAATGAAACACATCGTGTGGTTGCTTAAGTGGGTACTTAAAGCAGCCATTTTTTTTACCCTGTTTGCCTTCGCCCTGAACAACCAGCAGGACGTGACGATGAATTTCTTCTTCGGCACGCAATGGCGCACCCCCATGGTCTTGGTCGTACTGGCTGCTTTTTCCTTCGGTTTGACCGCAGGCGTCCTTGCCATGTTGCCGCGCTGGTGGAAGCAGCGCAAAGCGGCTGATCATGCGCGCAGCTTCTCAAGCACACAAAGCCCCCCTTCATTGAACACAAGCCCCACCCATGGACTTTGACCTGAGCTGGATACTGCTGGGCCTGCCGCTGGCTTTTGTGCTGGGTTGGTTGGCATCCCGCTTCGACCTGCATCAGTTGCGCGTTGAAAATCGCCGCACGCCCAAAGCCTATTTCAAAGGTTTGAACTTCCTGCTCAACGAACAGCAAGACCAAGCCATCGATGCATTCATCGAGGCGGTACAACATGACCCCGACACTTCCGAACTTCACTTTGCCCTGGGCAACTTATTTCGACGCCGTGGCGAGTACGAACGTGCCGTGCGCGTGCACGAGCACCTGCTCTCACGCGGCGACCTGAGCCAGGCCGACCGCCAGCGGGCCCAACATGCCTTAGCGCTGGACTACCTCAAGGCCGGGCTGCTTGATCACGCCGAAAAGGCGCTGCTCAAGCTCGAAGGCACGCCCTTTGAGCCGCAGGCACGCCTAGCCCTGCTGGCCAACTACGAACGCTCGCGTGACTGGGTTCAAGCCGCCGGCATAGCTGCCAAATTAAATGATACCGACGCAGGAAGCTTCAGTACGCGCCTGGCCCATTACCTGTGTGAACAAGCAGCAGCACCTTGGACCGCTGGCGACCTGACCCAGGCTCAAGCCCTGCTGGAGCAGGCTATGCGGATCGCTCCATCAGCCCCGCGTCCGCACCTGGAACTCGCTAACCTCTTGTCGCAGCAAGGCCAGCACGACGCAGCCTGCACCTTGCTGCAAGCTGCGCTGCAAGAAGCACCGGTTGCCACGCCCTTGATTGCCCCGAACTTGGCCGAATCGGCCGCAGCCTGTGGGCGCGCACCCGAGGTGCTGGCGCAACTGCGAGAGATATACACCCAAGCCCCTTCGCTGGACGTGCTGGAAGCCATTGTCAAACTCGAAGCCACGACCGGCACACCCGACATGGCCGCACGCGACTGGTATGTGCGCCACCTGGAACGTGAACCCTCGCTGGTGGCGGCTGCCAAGTGGATCGCAGGTGAGAAACTGGAGCACGAACAATTTCACCCCCAAGTGCAGCGTGCCTTAGACCATGCTGTCAAACCCTTGACGCGTTACCGCTGCGCTGCCTGCGGCTTCGAGGCCAAACTACATTTCTGGCACTGTCCCGGATGTCAAGCATGGGACAGCTACCCTGCACGGCGTGTTGAAGAACTCTGACCGTGAACACCCCTCCATTTCTGTCGACTATGAACATCCCTTTAGAAAAAATTTCCAAAGCCCGTGTACTTGTGGTCGGTGACGCCATGATTGACCGCTACTGGTACGGCGCGGTCGATCGCATCTCGCCCGAAGCCCCAGTGCCCGTTGTGCGCATCACCCGCGAAGAAGAACGCATTGGCGGCGCGGCCAACGTGGCCAGCAATGTGGTGGCGCTAGGTGGGCAAGCCTCGCTGCTTACTGTCGTGGGTGACGACGATGCCAGCCACAAACTCGAAGCTTTAGTAGCGGGCACGGGCATCACCCCCCATTTTGGCCGAGACCCAACGCTACGAACCACCGTCAAGCTGCGCGTCATTGGTCGCCAGCAGCAACTCATTCGCCTTGACTTTGAAAACACGCCCAAAAGCGAGGTGCTGTCATCGCAAACCGAGACCTTTCGCGCCTTGGTTCAAAGCCACGACGCGGTGCTGTTTTCCGACTATGGCAAGGGTGGACTGAGCCACGTCAGTGACATGATTGCGCACGCCCGTGCGGCCAGTAAACCCGTTCTGATCGACCCCAAAGGCTCAGACTACTCCCGCTACAGCCACGCCACCGTCATTACCCCCAACCGCGCCGAACTGCAGCACGTGGTGGGCGACTGGCGCGATGAGGACGAACTGCGCGCAAAGGCACAAAAACTACGCACCGAACTCGGCCTGCAAGCCCTGCTACTGACGCGCAGCGAAGAAGGCATGACGCTGTACGACGATCAAGGCGAGTTGCATGTGAACGCCCAGGCGCGCGAAGTGTTTGACGTCACTGGCGCGGGCGACACCGTGATCGCCACCATGGCCGCGCTCGTCGCCTCGGGCTTGAATCTGCGCGAGGCCATGCCGCTGGCCAACCGCGCTGGTGGCATTGTGGTCGGCAAGTTTGGTACGGCCACCGTCAGCTACGCTGAACTGTTCGCCACCCCTTAAGTCGAACCCTTCTCTCCCAAATTCATTCGAAAGACATCCGCATGACCCGAATCGTTGTCACAGGCGCAGCCGGTTTTATTGGCAGCAACCTCATCAAAGGCCTCAACGCGCGCGGCATTGACAACATCATTGCCGTTGACGATCTAACCCAAGGCGACAAGTTTCGCAATCTGGCCGGCCTGCGCATTGCCGACTACGTGGACCGGGACGATTTCTACACCTTGTTTGCAGATGGGGCCTACGGCCAGGTCGAGGCCGTGTTCCACGAAGGTGCATGCAGCGACACCATGGAACTAGACGGCAAGTACATGATGGCCAACAACTACACGCTGTCGTGTGACCTGTTTCACGCCTGCCAAAAGCGCGGCACACGGCTACTTTACGCCTCTTCGGCAGCCACCTACGGGGGCTCGGACACTTTTCGTGAAGAGCCTCCTTTTGAGCACCCGCTCAACGTCTATGGCTACTCCAAACTCTTGTTTGACCAGCGTATGCGCCGCGAATGCGGTGCACGCTTCGAGCGCAGCCTCGCAGGTCGCTTGGCCCAAGTGGTGGGCTTTCGCTACTTCAACGTCTATGGCCCGCACGAACAGCACAAAGGCCGCATGGCCAGCGTGGCCTATCACCAATTCCATCAGTTTCAGGCCGAAGGTCGCGTCAAGCTATTTGGCGAATACGGTGGCTACGGGCCGGGTGAGCAAATGCGGGACTTTGTCTTTGTGAACGACGTGGTGGCCGTGAACCTGTGGTTCTTTGACCACCCCCAAAAGTCAGGCATCTTCAACCTCGGCAGTGGCAAAGCCCAGCCCTTTAACGACGTGGCTTGCGCTGTTGTCAACACCTTGCGTAGTCAACGCAGCGAAGCCGCTTTATCGCTGGCCGAGATGGCCACACGCGGCTTGATTGAGTACGTGCCCTTCCCTGATGCCCTGCGTGGCAAATACCAGTGCCATACCCAGGCTGACCTGAGTGCGCTGCGCGCAGCGGGTTGTGACCATGTATTTGCCAATGTGCAAAGCGGTGTGGCCGATTACGTGAAGTGGCTGGCCAACGCGGCTTGAATTCAATCTTGAAAATCACGTCAACCAACGGGTGCTCAATGCCGTTGAAGTTCAAGCTTCAGTATTTATTGAAGTCGATCTCGAAATTTAAACCCTAAGGAGTTGACCTATGTTAAAGAAGATTCTGACCCTGGTGGCTATGTTGTATGCGGCCCTCAGCTTTGCTGCCGTTGATGTCAACAAAGGCACGGCGGCCGATCTTGACGGCATCAAAGGCATTGGCCCTGGCATCTCCGGCAAGATCGTGGACGAACGCAAAAAAGGCAACTTCAAAGATTGGAACGACTTCATCGAGCGCGTCAAAGGCGTGGGCGAAGGCAATGCTGCCAAGTTCTCCGCTGAAGGCCTGACCGTGAATGGCGCAGGCTTTAAAGGTGCAGCCGCTACCACCCCGGCTGCGGCACCAGCAGCCAAGGAAGAGAAGAAAGATGCCAAGGCCGATGCCAAAGCACAGAAAGAAGCTGACAAGAAAACCAAAGCAGATGAAAAGCAGAAAAAGGCTGATGCCAAAGCTGCAAAAGATGCCAAGCCCGTTGCACCTACAGAAGCCCCTAAGAAGTAATTCCCTTGATCTCACAAAAAACCCGCCACTCGGCGGGTTTTTTTATGTCAACTCACCATAGCCACCGCCCCCTGGAGTGTGAATCTCAAACACATCACCGGCCTTCATCTCGGCCTGCCCGATATGGCCCAGCATCTCCACCGTGCCGTCGCTGCGCAGCACGCAGTTGATACCAACCTGACCGCTTTGACCACCGGCCATACCGAAAGCACGGTGCACCCGCCCGTTGGAGAGAATGCTGGCCGTCATCGCTTCTAAAAACCGCACCCGGCGCACCCCACCATTACCGCCACGCCATTGACCCGCACCGCCCGAACCTTGGCGAATCTCAAAACTCTCTAGCCGCACGGGAAAGCGAAACTCCAACACCTCCGGGTCGGTCAAGCGTGAGTTGGTCATGTGCGTCTGCACCACGCTCGTGCCGTCAAAACCGGGGCCTGCACCCGAGCCACCCGAGATGGTCTCGTAGTACTGGTGGGTCGCATTGCCAAAGGTAAAGTTGTTCATGGTGCACTGGCTTGCGGCCATCAAACCCAGCGCACCATACAGCGCATTAGTGATGCAGCTTGAGGTCTCTACATTGCCTGCCACCACCGACGCTGGCGGGTTCGGGTTCAACATTGAGCCCGCAGGGATGATGACCTTGAGGGGCTTGAGGCAACCCGCGTTGAGCGGGATGTCGTCGTTCACCAGCGTGCGGAATACATAGAGCACTGCGGCCATGCACACCGCTGTGGGGGCGTTGAAGTTGTTACTCTGCTGCACAGATGTGCCGGCGAAGTCAATCTCTGCGCTGCGATTTGTCGCGTCCACCCGAATCGCCACCTGAATCTGCGCCCCATTGTCCAGCGGCAACGTGAAAGCCCCGTCTTTGAGCTGCATGATCACACGGCGCACCGACTCTTCGGCGTTGTCTTGCACATGGCCCATATAGGCCTGCACCACATCCAGCCCGAAGTGCGCCACCATCTTGCGCAGCTCTTGCACGCCCTTCTCGTTGGCCGCAATCTGCGCCTTCAAGTCTGCCATGTTTTGCTGCGGGTTGCGCGAGGGGTAGGCCCCGCTTTGCAGCAGCGCCAGCATTTCGGCTTCACGCAACACGCCGCGCGCCACCAGCTTGAAGTTGTTGATCTGCACGCCCTCTTCTTCAATGCGCGTGGAGAACGGCGGCATGGAGCCCGGTGTGATTCCACCGATGTCGGCGTGGTGACCTCTGGAGCCGACGTAGAAAGTGGGTTGTGTGGCCTCTACCTCGGACGATGCACTCAAAAACACTGGCGTGATCACGGTCACGTCCGGCAAATGCGTGCCGCCGTGGTAGGGGTCATTGAGCACGTAAACATCGCCGGGCTGCATCTTGCCTGCGTTACTGGCAATCACCGTTTTGATGCTCTCCCCCATGCTGCCCAGGTGCACCGGCATGTGCGGTGCGTTGGCAATCAAGTGGCCTTGCGCGTTAAACAAGGCACACGAAAAGTCCAGCCGCTCTTTGATGTTGACCGAGTACGCTGTGTTTTGCAATTGCAAGCCCATTTGCTCGGCAATGTTCATGAAGAGGTTGTTGAAGACCTCCAGCATCACCGGATCGACCTTCGTGCCTGCTGCAAATTTAATAGCACGTTGTGCACTTCTTACAAGGCTTAGGTGCTCAAACTCCGTCAATGTTGCCGTCCAACCCGGCTCCACCACCGTGGTGGCGTTCTGCTCAGCAATGATGGCCGGGCCCGCAATTACATCACCGGCCCGCAAGTCCTGACGCAGCACCAAAGTAGCCTGATGCCATTGGCCACCGGAGTACATGGGAACTCCATCACGCACCTCGGCGCGGCGCGGCAGTTCACGCGGTGGATGGATGGTGACGCGCTGCTCGGTTGGTGCATCCCCCGGCAGCACCGCCTCCACCGACACCGCTTCCACCATCAAGACCTTGCCCGGCATAAGGAAAGAGAAGCGCTGTTGGTAGGCCTGCTCGAACGCGCTGACGATACTGTCCAGCGGCCCAAACTTCACCACCAGCGCCGAGTCCGTGCCCTGGTAGCGCACATGCACACGGCGGTGCACGCTCACCTCACCCAGGCTGAGCTGTTGACGCGTCAACTCCTCGCACGCAGCGTCGGTCAATGCGTCCAGGCGCTGCGTGATCTGTAGCAGTGACGCGTCTGACAAGGCCAACTCCACGGCCTGCTCTCGAATCACATTTTGATCGGCCAGCCCCATGCCATAGGCCGAGAGCACACCAGCCAATGGGTGCACCAAGACTTGCGTCATACCCAAGGCATCGGCCACCAGGCAAGCATGCTGCCCGCCAGCCCCACCAAAGCACTGCAAGGTGTAGCGGGTGACGTCATAGCCACGCGCCACCGATATTTTTTTGATGGCATTGGCCATCTGCTGCACCGCGATGCTGATGAAGCCTTCGGCTACCTCTTCGGCCGGGCGTCCGGTTTGCAGCGCCAGTGCGTTGAACTTCTTCCGCACCACGTCCGCATCCAGCGCCTCATCGCCGCGGGGGCCAAACACTTTGGGGAAGTAAACCGCTTGCACCTTGCCCACCATCACATTCGCATCCGTCACGGCAAGCGGGCCACCGCGCCGATAACTCGCTGGCCCTGGGTTGGCTCCGGCGCTTTGCGGCCCCACGCGAAAGCGCGCACCGTCAAAGGCGAGTAATGATCCGCCACCCGCCGCTACCGTGTGGATGCTCATCATGGGTGCACGCATGCGCACGCCCGCCACCTGGGTTTCGAACTCGCGCTCGAAC
>JANXSU010000264.1 GCA_025356545.1 Comamonadaceae bacterium | reverse complement strand
CTTGATTTCATTGGAATCAGGTTCCAAATCGCAGACTACAAAACGGGTTTGGTGAGGTTTTCGGGAGTGGGCAGTGCCAACTCCAGTGCGGCAAACAATGATTTCTGCGCGGGTGTCATCTCGGTCAAACCGGTCAGCGTGCGGCCATCCTTTGTCTGCACCGTTTGCTGTTGAATGCGTCTGAGCTGCTCCAACAGCGTAGTAGGCGACTCCGATCTTTTGGCGACGGCCAGGCGCATACGCATCACCCGGTACAGAATCAGCGCCATAAAACACACCAAGGCGTGTGAGCGAATCCGTTGGGGTAGCCGGTGGTAAACCGGGCCAATTTCGATGTCGGACTTGAGCACTTTGAAGCCCTGCTCAATATCGGCCAAGCTTTTGTAGCGCTGCACCACCTCAGCCGCCGGGGCATCGGTATTGGTCACCAGCAATAGCTTGCCATCGAGCAATTCCAGATAGCGCTTTTTGTCTTCGTCAATGGTGTAACTGAACAGATCGGCCTTCAAGTCCACCTTGATCACATGCGCCATGTGGGCATCTTTGACCGCGTGATAGAAACGCGCCTTGGTGCCGGAATCTGACATTGGGCGGCCCTTGCCCTTCTTTTTTCCTGCCCGCTGGCTCTCATCTTGTCCGTCGAGTTTGTCGCTGCACTGCTGGCCCATGGCAAGCAACTGCGCAATCGTTTTGTCCCGCGCTGCAGCGCGCCGCGCAGCCACCTCGGGGTCATGCGCCACCACCAATCGTTTGTCCTGCCACTTCGTCTCAGCGCACCATGGCTGATTGGCAGGGGCCTCTTTCGTTTGCGCATCGCTTACTTTGCTCAAGTCTTCAGCGAAGTCGCCATAACGAACTGCGGGCACCGCCAGGATGTACTCCAGTGCTACATCACGCCCGTCTTGTTTGAGCTGCGCCTGGAGTTTGTCCAGTTCCTCCAGGTTGCCCACACTGAGCAGTCCCCGGTCGGCCACCAGCACCACCCGCTTGAGCGGGTAACGTGCCAGTAATTTGCGAATCATCGGCAGCAGTGTTTTTGCTTCTGCGGTATTGCCGGGGTGCACCTCATGGGCGATGGGTAGACCGTCTGCTGTTTGCACCAGTGACAGCATGAATTGGCGCTCCACCAAACCCGACTTGGCCCGGCCATAGGCGCGTACGTCTTCTTCCAAATCGGTCTGGCCGGTTACGCTCACGGTGGTGAGGTCGTAAAACACCACAGAGAGGTCTTGGTCAATCAAGGGGCGCATGAGGGTGGCCAGTCTGTCACCCAAGGTGTCGCTGTATTCATCGAGCACATCCATAGCGCGCAGCAGGTGTTGGTGCTCGGGCACGCAGGCCACGCCCACCGGCAGAGCGACGGTATCCAACCAGCGCAGTACGCCCAACTTACTGCCCGGATCACACAGGCGATTAAAAACCATCAGGCGCAAACAACCCAAAACATCGACCTCGGTTTTGGAGCGGCGCCAGGCGCTGGCCAAGCCATCAAAGCCCAAGCAGCGCCAGAGTTCGGACAGTGCCCACACGTCACCGGCGTGGCGGCTATCGGTAAAGCGCAACCCCTCCAAGGGGGATGGAGTCGGCGCAATACCGCGCGCACGTTGCAGGGAGGCAATCAGGGTGTCGACTTCACCGCCGTCTTCCAAGCGACCCAGGGTGCAGACGGTGCGCTGCCTGGGTTTTCCGTCAACATTACGAAAGGACTCGACCAGTTGGGCGTAGCGCCGGGTACCGGATTGAGTGACTTTGATGAACATGGCGGGAGTGTAGCGTAAGTCTGGATATGAAAACTACTAATGACGTGAAGCGTGCCACTACAAGCGTTTTTAAATTGGAGTCAAAAACCTCGCGTAAGTCATTGATTTCATTCAGGCGAAGTCCGCTGGGGGGCGGGAAATGGGGTGGAAAGTGTCGAACTTAAGGGGCGCTGATAAAAACGAAATTCTCCAATTTCTTTTGACACATGGTCAAAAACTGTGTCATAATTCAAGGCTTCGCTGATCACAGCAAGCAATACAAGCAGGCGGTAAAAACGCTAGTTTGTGATCCT
>JANXSU010000234.1 GCA_025356545.1 Comamonadaceae bacterium | reverse complement strand
AGCCAAACCAAAGTCCCATTCTTTGGTGATTTGCCGGTATTGGGCAACCTCTTCAGGAGCTCTTCGGTGACCAAAAACAAGCAAGAGATGTTGATATTCATCACACCCAAAATGATCGCTGATCGTGTTGCGGCTCAGTAGTAGCGTGACGCCGGAAAACTTAGAGAGGACTAAAAAATAAATGCGAAAATTATTCAGCCAATTGATGAACGCAACCTTACTCGCAGGCTTGGTGGCCTGTGGTGGTGGTGGGGGCAGCGCCGGAACGACCACGGGTAGCTCCGGGAGCAGTTCCAGCTCTAGTTCATCGTCCTCCACCAGCACGCCCACACTGACGCTGGCTTTGGTCGATAGCGCCGGGGCCGTGCTTTCCGTCAATGCGGTGACCAGTGGCAGCACCTTTTATGCCCGCGCTACCGTGGTTAATGCGGCGGGCGCTGCCGTACCTAATGCGCTTGTCACTTTTTCAACCGACAACACTATTGGGACCTTGTCATCAGCCGCGGTACTGACTAATGCGTCTGGCGTGGGCAAGGTGCAAATTTCGCCCGCCAACTTGACGGTGACCTCTGCGGCACAACTTACAGCCCAAACCACCGTGAGTTCTACGGTCTTATCGGCCAGTTTGAACTACCAAACCAGCGCTGCTAACGTGACTTTGGGTGCCGTCACATCAACACCCAGCACCATTACCGCCTTGCAATCGAGTGCGGTAACAGTCGCTGCCACTGTCAATGGTGTTGCGGCCACAGCAGGACAAGTCGCCGTGTCCTTCTCCGCCAGCTGCGGTTCATTTAGCCCCACGACGGCAACTACCTCCAGCTCAGGCAGCGCGTCCTCCACCTACCAATCAACGGCCACGTGCGCAGGGGCGGTGACGCTCAATGCCTCTGCGGTGGCGGGCGCAGCGGCATCGACGGGTACTGTCAATGTAGCTGCCGCTCAAGCGGCCAACATCTTGTTCACCTCCGCCACGCCGACGTCGCTGGTGGTTGCCAGTGCCACAGGCACCAAACAATCCACGGTCAAATTCCAAGTGGTCGATGGCACGGGTACGGGTATGGGGAGCCAAGCTGTCACCATCAGTCTAGACGCCCAGTCCAGCGCGGCGGGGGTCACGTTTAACGTGGGCGGCACTTTCACAGCAGCGAACCAAACCGTAAACACTGATGGCTCCGGCTATGCCTCTGTGATCATCCAATCGGGTACTTTGCCAACGCCTATCATCGTCAAGGGCGCAGTGTCTGCGTCAATGTTTGCGTTTTCATCTGGCATTGTGGTCACCTCTGGTACAGCCAGTCAAAACAGTAGTTCCTTAACCGCCACCAAGACGAGTATTGAAGGCTTGAACGTTGACGGGATTCAAACGACACTGACCATGCGCGCTTCGGATCGACAAAGCAACCCGATTCCGACCGGCACAGCCGTGACTTTTGTGGCGTCTCACGGCACCATCCAGGGCTCTTGCTTGACCGACGCGACATCGTCTTGCAGCGTCACCTATACTTCATCTGGCGTAGTCAGGCCCGCTAGCGGGTTTGTTCAGATATTGGCCTATATGAACGGGGAGGAGAGCTTTGTGGACCTCAACGGCAACAACGTTTGGGACAGCGGTGAAACCTTTTACGACATGGGTATGGTATTTCGGGACGACAACTTTAATGGTGTCAGTGATGTGGGCGAGCAAACCTACCCAGGGGGGCAGACGGGCAGCGTGTCTTGCGCATCCAATCCGTATGCATTCAACTCTGTGACGAGTACCTGTGATAACACCTGGAGCAGCTCGATTCGAGTTCGGCAATCTCTGAAGCTTGGGTTGTCTGCGCAAACGGCCAGTATTATTTTGTCAGGAACCGCGACGATCAACGGGTTCGCAGTGACCATTGCCAGCTCTGCCAATGCCGCTGTCGGCATGCCTACAGGAAGCACCATAGCCGCAGCAGTGGGAACCACGGGAACTACTTGCACGGTGAGTTCTGTCAGCCCCAATACGGTACGAAATGTAAACTTTGCGGCCAATCACGCTGTCCTGTTGAACGGCCTGCCATCGTGTTCTGGTGTCAGAATCGATGTGATCGTGACCTCTCCTTTAGGCATAGCGACGCCTGCCAGCTTTTTCATACCTTGAAGGGTGGCGTGCTCAGTCTGATTGGTCTACCCGGCTCCGGTAAATCCACAGTCGGGCGTCAACTGGCACGCCGCTTGCAACTCCCTTTTATTGACTCTGATCACTGGATTGAAGCTCAGCTGGGTTGCTCTATCCGCGAGTATTTCGAGCGAGAGGGCGAGGCCTCTTTCAGGGATGTTGAAGCGCATGTGATTGACGAGTTAACGCAAGGCCCGCCAGGAATTTTGTCAACCGGCGGGGGTACAGTATTACGGGCAGAGAATCGAACGAACTTGCAAACGCGTGGCAAGGTGATTTATCTGAAGTCTTCTCCGGATGAGCTGTTTCGTCGATTACGCCATGACACCCAACGGCCACTGCTTCAGGTGGCCGACCCGCTACAACGTTTGCGCGAT
>JANXSU010000176.1 GCA_025356545.1 Comamonadaceae bacterium | reverse complement strand
CACGGGGACTGCGTTCGAGGAAGTCAGGATAGAGAATGAGTCAGCAATGCAGAATACAAAAACCGGGGCAGCGCCGTCCAGCTGTGTGTCATCGGGTGCAACTTAAACTACCGTCAGGTTTGTCTTGATGATGGGGTCCACTTCATTCATGAAAAAATGCCATTTGTTGAGCATATCGCGCTGGACGCTGCTTTTGCTCGCCTTATCACTGGCTGGGTGCGTGGCACCCTATACGTCGGTCCACGACAAAGGCGTTATATCCAATTTTGCAGCTCAACCCATAGTCGCTGGTGATGGATACAAATGGCTCAATCGACTGACATGGGGCGCTTCGCCTTCTGAGATTGATGCCAATTCATCAAAAGGCTTTGGGGGTTACCTGGCGCGGCAACTTCATCCGCCAGCCGCCAGGTTACCTGAAGTTGTCGCGACACAGATACAGACCATGACGATCAGTCAACGCCCCATGGTGGCCCTGGTACAAGAATTGGAGCAGCGCAATAAGGATGCCAATGCGCTGCCCAATGATGATGAGAAGAAAGCGGCGCAGCAAAGGTATCAGCAAGAGCTCAATCGCCTGGGCCGTGAGGCCGCCACACGCCACATCCTGCGTGCCCTGTACTCATCCAACCAGATTCAAGAGCAGATGACCTGGTTTTGGCTCAACCACTTCAGCGTCTTTCAGAACAAAAGCAACATCCGGCCCATGCTTGCCGACTATGAAGACACTGCCATTCGTCCGCGCGCGCTCGGCAAGTTTCGGGACCTGCTCAAGGCCGTGGCTTTTCATCCTGTCATGCTGCGCTACCTTGACAACGAGCAAAATGCGTCCGGCCGCATCAACGAAAACTTTGCCCGCGAGCTGATGGAGCTGCACACTGTGGGCGTGGGCTCCGGCTACAGCCAGCGCGACGTGCAGGAGCTGGCCCGCGTGTTGACCGGCGTGGGTGTCAACCTGCAGCCCAACAACCCTACTTTTAAGCCCGATCTTCAAGCCTATTACGTGCGACGAGGACTGTTTGAGTTCAACCCCGCGCGACATGACTTTGGTGACAAACAATTGCTTGGTCAGCCCCTGCACGCCAAAGGCCTGGCTGAGGCAGACGAAGCGCTGGACCGCCTCGTGCGCCAGCCCGCTACCGCCGCTTTCATCAGCCGCAAGCTAGCCCAGTATTGGCTGGCCGATGAGCCCCCCAAGACCCTAGTTGAGCGCATGGCCCAGACCTTTGCGCGTACCGACGGCGACATCGCCGAGACGCTTGAAACCCTGTTTACCGCGCCGGAGTTCGCGCAGGGTGCAGGTCGCAAGTTCAAGGACCCGATGCGTTACGTCATCTCAGCTGTGCGCATGGCCTATGACGATAAGACCATACTCAACGCCGGCCCCATCCTCAATTGGCTTAACCGCATGGGCGAGCCCCTGTATGGCCGCCAGACGCCTGATGGTTACCCGCTGAACGAGGTCGCCTGGGCCAGCCCTGGCCAAATGGCCACACGCTTTGAAATCGCCAGGGCCATTGGCTCGGGCAATGCCGGGCTGTTCAAGTCCGAAGGCCCGCAACCGGTTGAGCGCGCGGCTTTCCCGCAGATGAGCAATGCGCTGTTCCACCAGTCCATCGCCCGCACCTTGAGCGCAGGCACGCGCAAGGCGCTGGACCAGGCCGCTTCTCCGCAGGAGTGGAATACCTTTTTGCTGTCATCGCCAGAGATGATGGCCCGCTGACATTTAAAGGGCACCCCATGCAACGCCGTCATTTTGTTCAAACCCTTGCAGCCTCGGGGCTGACGATGGCGGGTGGCCAGCTCATTGCAGCGGGCACCAGCCAGCCCCGATTACTCATCGTCTTTTTGCGGGGTGGTTACGACGCTGCCAATCTGCTGGTACCCGTGAGCAGCAGCTTTTATTACGAGGCACGGCCCAACATTGCCATTGCCAAACCCTCAACAGAGCTTGACTCCGCCTTGTCGCTCAACGCCGATTGGGGCCTGCACCCCGCACTGCGCGAAACGATTTACCCGATGTTTAAAAACGGCGAGGCCGCCTTTGTGCCCTTCGCAGGTACGCCAGACACATCGCGCAGCCATTTCGAGACGCAGGACAGCATAGAGCTTGGCCAGCCGCTGGACAAAAGCAAAAACTACCGCTCGGGATTTCTCAATCGCCTGGCCTCAACCCTGGTGGGCGCAGACGCCATGTCCTTTACTGACCAGTTGCCGCTGGTGTTTCAGGGCGGCACACGCGTAGCAAACACGGCGCTTAGGTCCGTCGCCAACCCATCCATCGACAACCGCCAAAGCGCCATCATCGCGGGGATGTACGGCAACACGCCGCTGGCCGCCACCGTTAACCAGGGCTTCACCGTGCGCGACGAGGTCATGCAGGACATGAAAGCCGAGATGGACGCAGCCAACCGCAATGCCGTGTCCAGCAAAGGCTTTGAGCTGGAGGCCAGGCGCATCGCTCGCCTCATGCGTGAGCGCTACAGCATCGGCTTTGTGGATGTAGGTGGCTGGGATACGCACGTCAACCAGGGCGCAGCCAGCGGTTATCTCGCCGGACGTTTTGATGAACTGGGGCATGGCCTGCTCGGCTTCTCGCAAGAAATGGGGGCAATGTGGAAGAACACCACGGTTGTCGTCGTCAGCGAGTTTGGCCGAACCTTCAGGCAAAACGGCAACCGTGGCACAGACCACGGCCACGGTAGCGCCTACTGGGTGCTGGGTGGCAGCCTGCGCGGCGGCAAGGTTGCGGGTGACCAGGTTCGCGTCGAGCAGTCCACACTGTTCCAGAATCGTGACTTCCAAGTGCTCAATGATTACCGGGCAGTGCTTGCGGGTCTATTCGCGCGGCAGTATGGTTTGAGTCCCACGCAAAATGAGCAGATATTTGCTGGTATCAAGGCCAAAGACATTGGCTTGCTATGACGTTGCAGCGCATCAATTTGACGGTGATGGGAGCGGGCAAGACCTTGGTTCTGTCGCAATAAGCGTAACCGACAATCCGACCCATGCTTGATTTCCGCAAAAGCCTGATCAACAGCACCTTGAACAAGGTTCTCCAGCGGCTGCACTACCCGCTGGAAGTCATGCTGACCTGTGTGCGCTGGTACGTTGCCTACCCTTTG
>JANXSU010000173.1 GCA_025356545.1 Comamonadaceae bacterium | reverse complement strand
CAACACGCGATTGGCCTGGAACTGGGTGGTGTCTCCCTCTACAGAGAAATCAAATCCGCCCACATCCAGTCGTCCGTAACGGGCCATGAGCTGGGGCATGCGGTCATAAGGTGGAACAATCGGCGAGCTCACGTCTTGCAGTGTTTGCCAACTCAGCGTGCGAAGGGCGGCTGAGTAATCGCCCTTGGCCCAGTTCAAGTTCACATCATTGGGCAGTAAACGCTGAGTCAGCGATGTCGTGCCGCGTGGAAAATCACGCCAGTAATTATCGTCACTCACCCGGTTCAGGTTCAGGTTCAGGCCAATGTTCCCCACCGAGGGCAAGCCGGTGTCGATGATGCCCCGGTGCAAGTACGCAGCACCCCAACGATCCGTGCCGCTGAGCTTGTCGCCAGGCATGTAGTTGGCACGCAGCTGTCCGCTGTAGCTCGGCTCCAGGTAGCGAAATTCGCCGCCCAAGTCAATGCCCCGGCTGCTCATGATCGTCGGGGACAAGGTGGCATCGCGGTTCGGGGCGATATTCCAGTAATAGGGCACGGTCACCACCGTACCACTGGTGCTGTCCACACCAAACGTGGGCGGGAGAACACCCGATTTTCGCTTGTCGCTCAGGGGGAAGCTGAGGGACGGCAGGTTCAACAACGTAGTGCCCTTGAATTCCAGCCTGGCATCGGTGGCCACCGCCACATCGTCTTCGGTGTCCATCTGCATGGCGGTAAAGTGCATCAACCAATCCGGCAGCCAGCCAGGGCCCGGCACGCGCTGGCAACTGGTGTAAGTGGCGTTATGAACCACCGCTCGCTTGTCGTCCAGAAAATCAATCCGATCCGCCTCGCCGTGGCCACCGGTGGCCAGGAAACGGTAGCTGGGTTGTTTGAAAAACCCCTCAAAGGCATCCACCTTGAGTTCCAGGTCCGGCCCCTCAAACACATTGCCCGCCCGGTTGACGCGTACATGGCCGCTGGCCCGTAGCGTGTCCTCAGGGATCTCATAGCTCAGTCGGTCAGAGCGAATCACTGTGTCGCCGCGTCGCAGTTCGGCTTGCCCTTGCAGTACCATGTCTTTGTCGGTTTGACCGGTGAGCAGGTCGCCGAAAAGGAAAGTGGGCAATTGACTGCGCTGCGCTGGGGAGATTTTCTCTTGCAGAAAAGGGCTGCTTTTGAGCTTTGCCGCTGGCTCGATCGGGGTTTCAGGCGCGACACCTACCGCTTGCGCTCGCGCGAACTCGCCCTGGTACAACAGGCACACCAGCAAGGCCAGTGGTCGCAGAGCGAAGTGGGGGCTGGGTAGCCGCAAGTTCAATTCAAGCGACAGCAAATGCATCGGGCGGAGGGCAAAGAGCGGACATTCAATTAATCGGTTGAGGACACAGCGCCGTCGCGCACAGACTCAGGTTTGTAGAATGGATTATCCATGACCACCGCCCCTGCCACTCCATCGCGTTCCAGCGACCTGCCCATGCCCGAAACCGCCATCTCTTGGGCCAGCGCCGAGCGCGAAGCCGCCTTCCATCAATGGTTCGCCACCCTCCAGGCTCCGCAGCAGCTCCAGCCTGCGACTCTGCGCCTGGCCTCGGCTGACGCCAGCTTTCGGCGCTTCCTGCGGGTGGACAGCGCCAACAGCAGTCGCATCATCATGGATGCCCCCCCGTCGCAGGAAAACTGCGCCCCCTTCGTGCATGTCGCAAGCCTGATGCAAGCTGCCGGGTTGAGCGTGCCACAGGTGCTGGCTTGGGATGAAGCCCAAGGCTTCATGCTGCTGAGCGACTTGGGCGCGCAAACGATGATGCAAACCATCAACCGGGACGAGCCCCAGGCCAACATCGACACCTACATGCAAGCCGTAGACGCCCTCATCGTATGGCAACTGGCCTCCAAACCCGATGTGTTGCCCGCCTATGACGCAGAGATGCTTAGGCGTGAGTTGGAACTCTTCCCCGAGTGGTATCTGGCGAAACACCGGGGTGTGGTGATCGACACTGCCATGCGCCAGACGCTGGACACAGCCTTCCACCACATCACCGAACAAAACCTGCGCTGGCCCAGCGTTTACGTGCACCGGGACTTCATGCCGAGGAATCTCATGCAGGGTTCCCCGCTAGGCGTATTGGATTTTCAAGACGCGGTCTATGGCCCCATTACCTACGACATTGCCAGCCTGATGCGCGACGCATTTTTGAGCTGGGACGAAGACTTTGTATTGGACGTCACCATTCGTTATTGGCAAAAGGCCCGCGCCGCTGGCTTGCCGGTGGGCGATGACTTTGGCGAGTTCTACCGGGGCGTGGAGTGGATGGGCTTGCAGCGCCATCTGAAAGTGGCCGGTATCTTTGCCCGCCTGACCCTGCGCGACGGCAAGCCCCAGTACCTGGCCGATACGCCCCGCTTCATTCACTACATCCGCGCCACCACCAACCGCTACGTCGAGCTCAAACCCCTGATGCGCTTGATCGACAAGGTGGAGGGCAGCGAAGCCGTCAGTGGCTTTGCCTATGGCCGGATGTGAACATGCCGCGTTTTCACTGCCCCACCCCCTTGCTCAGCGGCCAATTGCTGGACTTGCCCGCCAGCACGGCACGCCATGTGCAGGTGCTGCGCCTGCAGCCGGGCGACACCATCACGCTGTTCAATGGCGACCCTAACCAGAACGCCGAGAGTGGGGTGCCGGTCGGCGGCGAGTTTGAAGCCAGCATCACCCACATGGGCCGCAGCGACGTGCAGGTGCAAGTCGGCACGCACCACGCCGTGGCGCGTGAGGCGGCCTGCGCCGTGCACTTGGTCATGGGTATGCCCGCCAATGAGCGCATGGACTGGCTGATAGAAAAAGCCACCGAGCTGGGCGTGGCCAGCATCCAACCCTTGATGAGCGAGCGCAGCGTGCTGCGCCTGAGCGGTGAGCGCGCGGCCAAGAAGGTGGCGCACTGGCAAAGCATCGCCATAGCCGCCTGCGAGCAAAGCGGGCGCAACCAGGTGCCCACGGTGCACCCGGTGATGACGCTGGCCGAGTGGTTGCGCAAGGCCTCTTCGAGCGCAGCGACACAGGTGCAGCACGTCAGGTTGCTGCTCTCGCTGCAAACGCAGGCTCGGCCCTTGAAAGAAGTGGCCGTTCGCCCTGAGCCTGTCGAAGGGCCCTTCGACAGGCTCAGGGC
>JANXSU010000158.1 GCA_025356545.1 Comamonadaceae bacterium | reverse complement strand
CTGAGGTCGTAGGGCAGCTTTTTGATAATAAAGTCGGTCATGTTCGAGTTCACCTGTGGGGTGAGTCGTACATGCGGGCTAAGTCGTTGATTTCAATAGGGAAAACAACATATTTCTACTATCAAGTCACGGATTCAGGATGATCTTCAACCTGGGCACCCGCATGTGTGAGGGCGATGACGACGGCAATCGGTCATTGATCGCCTTGCCCGGCATCGCCATCAAGGCCTGCGGTGCTTTGGGTTGGTTAACTGGGCAGGCGCTCAAGGCGGCGGTGTCGCGCCAGCGCGAGTACCTGGCCGACGCGCGCGCCGTGCAGTTCACCCGCAGTAAAGACGGCTTGGGCGGTGTGCTGCGCAAGGTGGCGGGGGAAGAGTCGTCCGAACTTGGTGTCGGCAGTAGCGATTGGCATCCTTCAGTACAACACATGCTGCTGGTAGACACTGACCGCACCGACCACTGGTTTGACAGCCATCCGCCTTTGGCAGAGCGCATTCGTCGCATCTATGGCCGACCCATGACAGCCATTTCAGCACGGGCTTTCGCGCCGACGCAGCCCACGTATTATTTTTGAAATTTTGTGGGACAGTCCGAAGTTACACGCAGTGAACAAGCCCTGTCCCCCAATGATTAAAACGGGATGTCGTCGTCCATGTCGTCAAAGCCGCTGGAGGCCTTGGCAGGTGCCTGGCGCGGGGCTGGGGCGGGTGCGCTGGGGCGTGACTGCGGTGCCGGACGACGTGGCGCTTGTTGACCCTCGTCATCGCCGCCACCGGGGCCGCCCATGCCTTCACGCTTGCCCAGCAACTGCATTTCGGTGGCAATGATGTCCACCGTGTTTTGCTCGATGCCGTCTTTGTTGGTGAACTTGCCGTACTTGATGCGGCCTTCGACATAAATTGGCTGGCCTTTTTTGACGTACTCACCAGCGATTTCGGCCAGGCGGTCAAAGAAGGTGACGCGGTGCCACTGGGTTTCTTCAATCGACTCGCCGGTGTTGCGGTCTTTGCGGCGGCTGCTGGTGGCCACACTCACATTGGCCACGGCCTGACCCGAAGGCAGGTAGCGGATCTCGGGGTCGCGCCCGCAATTGCCCATCAAAATGACTTTATTGACTGATGCCATGGTTAAGTTCTCCTGTCGTCCAAACTGTTAATGGGGTGATTATGGCCTTGGGCCTGACTGTGCCGTGCTATTGGGCGTTTTTGATGAGCAGTGCCGCGTCGTACAAGGCGTTGCGCGATGCGCCAGTGATGTCGGCGCTCAGTTTCACGGCGGTCTTGAGCGGCAGCTCTGGCAGCAGCAAGATCAGCACGCGCAGGCCTTCATCCGCCCCGCTGGACGCGCCTGCTCCGGCAGGGTGCAGCACCAGGGCGAACTCGCCGCGCGTGCGATTGGGTTGCTCGGCCAGCCAGGTACTGAACTGGTCAGCGCGCACCGTGGCAATTTCTTCAAACTGCTTGGTCAACTCACGGCCAATGGTGATTTGCCTGTCGCCCAAGACTGACAGCGCAGCGGCCAAGGCCTCGATACGGTGCGGAGCTTCCAGCAGCACCACGGCCCGCGGCTCAGTGGCCAGCGCCTGCACGGCAACGCCGCGTTCGGTCGCTTTAGAGGGCAAAAATCCAGCAAACACAAAGCCGCTGGCCTGCGCGTTGTCGCCCTCGATACCGGCCACGCACAAGGCGGTGATGACGCTGCTGGCCCCTGGCAACGGCATCACGGGCAGGCCTGCCGCACGCACCGCAGCCACCAGCCGCGCACCAGGGTCGCTAATAGCGGGCGTGCCCGCGTCGCTCACATAGGCGATGCGTTGGCCTGCGCGCAGGCGCTCAATCACGCCTTGCGCGGCCTGTGCCTCGTTGTGCTGGTGCAGCGCGATAAGCTGGCTGCTGCTGCGGTCTATGCCGTAGGCGCGCAGCAGGGTCTGCGTGTGGCGCGTGTCCTCGCAAGCCACGGCGTCCACCAGTTGCAGCACATGCAGCGCACGCAGGGTGATGTCGGCCAGATTGCCAATCGGCGTGGCCACCACATACAGCGCACCTTGGGGATAATGCTGCGAGGCGGCCGCGTCACGTGACGCGGCCAGGGCAGAAACAAAAGAAGCGTTCAATGGTGTTTCCTCAAACGAAGACAGTTGACAGCAAGACGACCACCAAGCAGGCGGGCGACGCGGCCGAGGCGCAGGCTTTGCGCCATTTGCAGCAAGCTAATTTACGTCTGCTAGAGCGCAATTATCGGACGCCCGGACGCGGCGGTGGCGAAATCGACCTCATCATGCGCGCGCCCGACGGCACATTGGTGTTTGTGGAGGTGCGCCAGCGCGCGAGTGCTCGCCAAGGTGGCGCAGCGGCCAGTGTGAGCGCCCTCAAGCAACGCCGAATCATCTTCGCCGCCCGCCACTACCTGATGCGCGTGGCCCAACCGCCGCCCTGTCGTTTTGACGTGGTCGCCATCGAGCCGCAAGGCCTGGTTTGGCTGCAAGGCGCTTTTGAGGCCCAATAATGGCGAACACATTCCAATTCCTCTCAGCAACGAAAAACCATGAACCCCAACACCGCCCGCCGCTACCCCGTCGCTGAACTCGACGCGCTGGTTCAGTCCTTGTTTTGCGCCACCGGCATGGACGCTGACATTGCACGCTGCGTGACCAACGCCCTCATCACCGCCGACTGCATGGGCCACGGCACGCACGGCCTGGCGCTGGCCCCCTGGTATTTGGACGCGGCCCGCAGTGGGGCTATGACGATCAAAGGCGACAAAACCGTGGTCAACGACCGGGGTGCTTGCATCACCTGGAACGGCAACTGCCTACCCGGTGCCTGGCTCATCAACCAGGCCATTGACCTGGCGCTGGAGCGCATCGCGCAGCACGGCGTGGTGACCGTGGCCATCGCCAACAGCCACCACACCGGCGCGCTGGCCGTGTACCTGCCGCGTTTGACCGAGCGCGGTTTGCTGGTGCAGTTGGTCAACTCCAGCCCCGCCGCAGCGGGCGTAGCCCCTTTTGGGGGCACCAAGCCGGTGTTCACGCCCAACCCGCTGGCAGCGGGCATCCCGACCAGCGGCGAGCCGGTGCTGCTGGACATCAGCTCCTCCATCACCACGCTCAACAGCGCCAAGCAGTTGGTGGCGCGTGGTGAAAAATTCCCCGCGATGTGGGCCATGGACGCACAAGGCCAGCCCACCAACGACCCGGCTGCCGTCATCGGCGGTGGCGGCAGCCTGCTGCCCACCGGTGGAATGGACCACGGCCACAAAGGCTATGCCATGGCCATCCTGGCCGAGGCGCTGACGCAAGGCCTGGCAGGCTATGGCCGTGTGGACGCCCCCAAGAACACAGCGGTCGGCATCTACCTGCAAGTCACCGACCCGGCGGCCTTTGCGGGACATGATGCCTTCGTGCGGCAAACCGACTGGCTGGTGGATGCCTGCCGCAACAACCCGCCCCGCCCCGGTGTCGCCAAAGTGCGCCTGCCTGGAGAACACGCCCTGGTACGCCAGCGCGCCGCGCACACGCAAGGCGTGCCGCTGATTGACGCAGTGATGGACGCGCTGCGACCTTTGGCGGCGCAGCAGGGCTTGACTTTGCCGCAAGCGCTGTAAGTCCTCAGACTTTCCCACTGGAATCAAGCACGCGGCTGAACGCGACAAATGACCGTCATCGCTTTGGTAACAGCCCCTCCCATCCTTAACCCGGTGAACTGAAATGCAACAACAACTCCAAACCACCTTCTGCCTGCCCCAAGACGCAGAGCGCGCCACGCTGGTGGGGCGCGTCTGGGTCGAAGGAACCGGGCCCGTGCTGGTGAACGTGCGGCCGGATGGCGTGTATGACTTGGGTGCGGTAGCGGCCACAATGTCTGAGCTGCTGGAACTGGTTGACCCGGTGGCTGCGGTGCGCCAGCCCCTAGGCAAACGCCTGGGCGATGTCGCTGCGATCTTGAGCAACTCAGAGTACACCGAACGTCACCCCGAGCTACCCTGGTTTCTCGCGCCCTGTGACCTGCAATGCCTGAAAGCTACGGGCGTGACCTTCGTCAACTCGGTGCTGGAGCGCGTAATTGAAGAGCAGGCGCGCGGCGATGCCGCCAAGGCCGAGAGTGTGCGCCGTGCCGTGGTGGCCGTGATGGGCGACAACCTCAGCAACATCAAACCCGGCTCGCCCGAGGCGGCCCAACTCAAAGACGTGCTGCTGGCGCAAGGGGCCTGGTCGCAGTACCTGGAAGTGGCAATAGGCCCGGACGCCGAGGTCTTTACCAAATCCCAAGTCATGAGCGCTGTGGGCGCGGGTGCCGAAGTGGGCATTCACCCGCGCAGCCACTGGAACAACCCCGAACCCGAAATCGTGCTGGCCATCAACAGCCGCGCGCAAGTGGTGGGTGCCACGCTGGGCAACGACGTGAACCTGCGCGACTTTGAAGGCCGCAGCGCCCTGCTGCTGGGCAAGGCCAAGGACAACAATGCCTCGTGCGCCATTGGTCCCTTCATCCGCCTGTTTGACGAACACTTCAGCATGGACGATGTGCGCCGTTGCGATCTGCTGATGCAGGTCAGCGGAGCGGGCGGCTTTGTCATGAATGGCAGCAGCTCCATGAGCCAGATCAGCCGCGACCCGCTAGAGCTGGTCAAGCACGTGATTGGCCCACACCACCAGTACCCGGATGGGCTGATGTTCTTCCTGGGCACCATGTTCGCCCCCACGCAAGACCGCCATGGCCCAGGCCTGGGCTTCACGCACGAGGTGGGTGACGTGGTGACGGTGGCCACGCCCACGCTGGGCATGCTGGTGAACCGGGTCAATACCTCGGACCAGATTGAGCCGTGGTCTTATGGGGTGCGGGCCTTGATGCAGGATTTGGGGCGTCGTCGCGCGGCCTGAAGCCCCGACCCAGGCGGACTTAACCGCGCACGAACAGTGTGACCAGCGGCTCGTCGCCCACCTGGCAACTCCAGTGCCCGTGCACAGCGGCATCGAACGTTGCGCCTGCAGGCACGGTGTCGTCCGAGTAGAAATGCTCACCCGGTTTGAAAACACGGGCGCTGCCGTCTTGCAGGCTGATTTCCATTTGCCCGCTCAAGATAAACACCCACTGCGGTGTGATGGTGCAGTGGAACTGGCTGCGAAAACCGACCGGGCTGTGGCGCATCTGGTAGCCGCCCGAGGGCATCAGCGCCGACAGCATGGAGGATGGGTTGCCCTCGGGCAGGGGCATGGCGGCCTCGCGGAATCTGGCGCGGCCATCGGTGTCGGTGAAGAGGATGGTTTGGGTGAAGGTGGTCACGGTGAACTCCTGCGCAAGGCGGTGGTTGAATTGAAAAAATCAGAGGCAAGAGGTCACGCCGCCATCGACATAGAGGATGTGGCCATTGACGAACTTGGACGCATCGCTGGACAAAAAGACAATCGCCCCGGCCAGGTCTTCCACGTCGCCCCAGCGGCGGCTCGGTGTGTGGTTGATGAGCCAGGCGCTGAAGGCTTCGTCATTCACCAGTTTTTCGGTCAACTCGGTCTTGAAGTAGCCAGGGCCCAGGCCGTTGACGTTCAAGCCCAGCGGCCCCCAGTCGATGGCCATGCCCTTGGTCAGCATTTTGAGCGCGCCCTTGCTCGCCATATAGGGCGCTATGCCCGGACGCCCCAACTCGCTTTGCACCGAGCAGATGTTGACGATGCGGCCACGACCGCGCGCAATCATGGGCCGCGCCACGGCTTGGCCGACGATGAAGGCGCTGTCCACATTGGTTTGCATGATCTGGTGCCAGTCGGCATGCGGAAAATCTTGCAAGGGTGCTCGCCGCGTCATGCCCGCGTTGTTGACCAAAATCTCAATAGGGCCAAGCTCGCGTTCGATGGCTTCAATGGCCGGCTGCACCGCGTCGGCCTGTGTCACATCAAAGGCGCGCTCGTGCACGGTGAGGCCTTCGCCGCGCAGGGTGGCGGCAGCCTTGGCCAGTTTTACTTCATCGCGACCATTGAGCACCAGCGCCGCACCGGCTTGGCCCAGGCCACGCGCGAGCGCAAAGCCAATGCCGCCCGAGGAGCCGGTGATGAGGGCCAGGCGGCCATCGAGTCGAAAGGTGGTGGCGTCAATCATGAAAAATCTCCTGCTTTACTTGTGTTCGTTCAACATTACCGTTCACCCTGAGCTTGTCGAAGGGCTTCGACAAGCTCAGGGTGAACGGCGTGAAATGAAGGTCATGGGTCTTGAATCACAGGCAGCGCAGCTAGAGCTGCACGCGCTATGTCTTGCGGTGTTTGGGCAATGTCAAAACTCAACGCTAGCTCGTCAGCACCGGGCAACTCCAGCGTCGCCAGTTGGCTGTCCAGCAGAGAGGGCGGCATGTAGTGGCCAGGGCGGTCATGCATGCGTGCCGTCAGAAGCGCGCGCGCGCCATGCAGGTGAACGAAGCGCACGTCGGGCGCGCCCGTGCGTAAGATGTCGCGGTAGCTGCGCTTGAGGGCGGAACAGGACAGCACCAAGCCGCGCCCTTGTGCACGCGCATCAGCCAAGCGTTGCGCCAAGGCCTGCAACCAGCCTTGCCGGTCAGCATCGGTCAGAGGAACGCCAGCGGCCATTAGGGCGACGTTTTCCGGCGGGTGCAGTTCGTCGCCTTCGAGGTAATCCACGTCCAAGCTATCGGCCAATAAACGGCCCACCGTGCTCTTGCCGCAACCACTGACGCCCATCACGACAATACGTAAGGCCCTCATTCCATGCGTGCACCGCTCTCGCGATTGAACACATGGGTTTTGACCGGGTTAACTTGCAGGTACACGGTCTGGTCGGGCTGCACGTCGGTGCGGCCATGCATGACCAGCACCAGTTTCGTTTGGCCCACTTGCAGCAGTAGCTCTGTCTCAGCACCTGTGGGCTCCACCACCACCACGGTGGCGGCAATGCCGCTCTGCGCGGCGGACAAACTAAGGTCGCTGGGGCGCACGCCGTAGTGAACACTTTGCCCGTCTTGCGCAGCGGCAATGGCGGCCACCGGCCAGCGCTGACCTTCGGCTTCAACCCAGTGCTGGCCCTCGACTTGGCGCAAGGTACCATCCAGCACGTTCATGGAAGGCGAACCAATGAACTGCGCCACAAACAGGTTGCCGGGGCGGTCAAACAATTCGAGGGGTGTGCCGATCTGCTCGATGATGCCGTCGTGCATGACCACGATGCGGTCGGCCATGGTCATGGCCTCAATCTGGTCGTGCGTGACATAGACGGTGGTGGTTTTGAGGCGCTGGTGCAGGGCCTTGATCTCGGCGCGCATGGCTACGCGCAATTTGGCGTCCAGATTCGACAAGGGCTCGTCAAACAAAAACACCTTGGGGTCGCGCACGATAGCCCGGCCCATGGCGACGCGCTGGCGCTGGCCGCCCGAGAGTTCACGCGGGTAGCGGTGCAGCAGCTTGTCTAAGTTCAGGATGCGCGCCGCGTCGTTCACGCGCTGATCGGTCAGGGTTTGGTCGGCCTTGCGCAGCTTCAGGCTGAAGGCCATGTTCTCGCCCACGGTCATGTGCGGGTACAGGGCGTAGCTTTGGAACACCATGGCGATGTCGCGGTCTTTGGAGTCCAGATCGTTGATGACTTTGTTGTCAATGTGGAGCTCGCCGCCGGTGATTTCTTCCAGCCCGGCCAGCATGCGCAGCAGCGTGGACTTGCCGCAGCCCGAGGGGCCGACCAGCACCACGAACTCGCCCTCGGCGATGTCGAAGCTGATGCCATGCAGCACATCGGTTTTGCCGAAGGATTTTTTGATGTCGCGAAAAGAGACTGAAGCCATATCGATATTTTCTGTGAGTCAGCGAATCAGCTCTTGACGGCACCAGCCGTTAAGCCCGACACCATGTAGCGTTTGAAGGTGTAGTAAATTGCAGCCGGGGGCAAGGCATAAACCAAGCCCGTGGCCATGAGCAACTCCCAGGGCGAATCGTCAGCCGAGAGGAAGTTGCCCAACGCGACGGCCAGCGTCACGCTGGTGTCGTTGGACAGCAGCAAAAATGCGTAGAGGTACTCATTCCAAGCCAGCAGCAGCGAGTAAGTGCCCACCGCCACCAATGAGGGCACCATCAGCGGCAGATAGACCAAGCGAAACAGTTGCAGCGGCGAAGCGCCGTCAATGCGCGCGGCTTCATCCAGCTCAAACGGCAATTTGTCGGACGCCTGCTTGAGCACCCATATGCAGTAGGGCGAGGCGATAGTGACCATGGCCAAAATCAGCGACCACTGGCTGTTGAGCAGGCCATACACGCCCATGGTTTTGTACATAGGCACGGCCAGAAAAGCGGCGGGAATGAAGTAAGTGAACAAGGCCAAATTCATCACCGTGCGACCACCGCGCACTTTCAGCCGACTGATGGCAAAGGCAGCACAGGTGGACACGCCTAGCGTGAGCACGGCCACCGCCACCGCGATGAGCATCGAGTTGCCCATTTGCGTCCAGAAATGATCCAGATAAAAATGCTTTTGATGAAAGACGAAGTCGAAGTTTTGCAGCGTCGGCTCTTTGGGCCAGAGCCGCCCCGAGGTGGCCGAGTCTTTGCTTGAAAAAGCGAACAAGGCCAGGTGGTACACCGGGATCATGGTCCAGAAGAAAAGCGGTATGCCGATCAGCAATAACTTGGCTTCGGTGGTGACGGTTTTAAGGGTTATTTTTTTCATTTTGAAAGCCGCTTCATCATGAAATAGACCAGCGGCAACACCAGCGGTAGCGCCACAACAATCGAAGCCATGGCCAAGTCCACTTGATCGAGTCGCAGGTAGCGAATGCCCAGGGTGGCCAGCACGTGCGTGAGGTCAGCGGGGCCACCGCCGGTGAGCAGGTACACGCTGTTGAAGTCACCCAGCGTCCAGATCATGGAAAGGATGGTGGAGGTGATGTACATGGTGCGCATCGACGGCCAGGTGATGAACTTGAATTTTTGCCAACTGCTGGCGCCGTCCACCGAGGCGGCTTCGTACTGCTCGGCCGGGATTGCCAAGCGTGCAGAAATGAGAATCAGCGTCCAGAAGGGCAGCGATTTCCAGACGTGCATCAGCATGGAAAACGTCAAGGCCAGGGTGGGGTCATTGAGCCAGTTCGGGCCATCCAGACCGGTCAGGCGGAAGATGGTTTGGTTGATCACGCCCCACTCGGGGTTGAGCATGAAGCGCACCGACAAAATGGTGGGGATTGAAGGCAACGCCCAGGGCAGGATAAAGATCAAAGACAAGGCCTTGATCCACCAGCGGGTCTGGATAAAAAAGCCCGACAAGACCATGGCAATCATCATCTTGAAGTTGATGGCCACCACTAAAAAGATCACCGTGTTGACGGCGGTGCGGAAGAAAATCGGATCGTCGAAGAGCTGCACATAGCTCTCAGGATGGCGCGCCAGCCACAGGCCGTAGCACACCGGGTAGAGCACAAAAACCAGAAACACCAGGATGTAGGGAACCACCAGCACACGACCCCAGAACTCCCACTGAGTGGCGGTGCGCGCAACCGGTGCGGCGTTAGAGGCTAAGGCCATGCTGGGGTTGGACATGATGATGCGTAAAGGGATACGGTTTATGAACCGTTCAGGCTGAGCCTGTCGAAGCCTCGCGGCCCTTCGACAGGCTCAGGGTGAACGGAATTCAATGCTTGCTGTTTGACACAAGGTCAGGTTTTGATCAACCCGCTACTTGCTTGATGCGAGCGATCATTTCATCGACCGCCTTGTCCACCGGCACTTTTTCGTTCAGTACGCGGTTCATGGCCTTGGCCCAGACGTTCTCGTTGTTGAGCACCGTGAACTTGTAGTTCTTGGTGAACTCGAAAGGCGTCGTGCCATTCATGAACTGGTTGTACACAGCCAGACGGTGCGGATCGGTCTTCCAGAACGGGCTTTGCTGCGCCGCCTTGGTGATGGGGAACCAGCGGCCCAGCGAGCCTTCAACATAAGGCGTCAGGTTGGCGTCTTCCAGCAGGAAGGACAAGAACTTCTTGGCCGCAGGCTTGTTCTTGGCGTCCTTGAAGATCACACCCGTTTTCACCGCAGCGCGGTAAATCATCTTGCTGCCGTCGGGCTTGGTGGGAAAACCAGCGGTCGCAATTTTGTTGGTGTAGTTGTCCTTGGCCACATCACGCTGGGCTTGTGTGAGCGCGGCGTTGTTCATGTCGTCCAACCACTTGGCGGCAATCGAGATGGTCGCGTTGTGCGTCATCACGGTGGTCTTGTTGTGAAAGGCGACATTGTTGTCGGGGTCTTTCCAGCTGGTGCTGGACGGTGGCGTGCAGCCCTTGGCATAGCCCGAGGTGTAGTCGGTCATGGCGTTGATCAGGCCCGCACGCACCGACGGGTCATCCACCAGCAGCTTGCCCGAATCATTCACCAGCTTGACGTTGTAGGCGTCCATGAAGGTCAGGAATGAGTAGAACGAATCGCTCGAATCCACACCCATGGGGAAGCCTGTGCCAAAACCGCGCAGGCCCGATTTTTGACGGTAAGCGGGTTGCACCTTGTCGCACCAGAAGCTCCAATAGCCCTTCCAGTCTTTGGGGATGTCGCTGTCTTTGAACCCCGCCTCACCCAGCATGTCTTTCCAGTACTGGATGTGCATGGTTTGCTGCTTGAGCGGGAAGGCGTAGTAGGCGCGCTTTTGGCTGGCGTTGTTCAGCAAGAAGGTGGTGGACAGCGCCGCCTCTTCAAATTTTTTGTGCATCGGGTCGATCACGCTGGAGATGTCCTCCAGCTTGCCGTCATAGGCCCACTTGGCCGTGACCTGAAAGTCGTAGGTGTCGGCATAGGCAATGTCGGGCGGGCTGCCCGAATCGAGCGCGGCCACGGTCTTGGGGATGGCTTCCTGTGGCGCGTACAGAGACAGGTCGACCTTGATCTTCGGGTGCTTGGCCTCGAACTTCTGGATGGCCGAATACAGCGCGTCGTCTTCCGACTTGTAGTAGCCCTTGCCCCACCACACGGTGAGCTTCTCTTGTGCGAAGGCCTGGCCCGTGGCCAGCACGCCGGCCGCCACCAGTGCACTGGTGATCAGTGATTTGAGTTTCATCGGCTTGTCTCCTGTCGTGGGTTCGGGGTCTCGAACACGCCCCGTTTGCCAATCGTATGATGATTAGCAACAGGCACAGACAGGACTAACCCGAGGGGCCGTGGGCGGGCCCGCACCATTCGAATGCTTTACCGCAGAGCCGCTCAACCGCACTCAGGTACCGGCGACGGCAGCGCTGCGCCGGCGAACAAGGCTTGCAGGTTGCGGAATGCGAGGTCGGCCATCGCAGCGCGCGTTTGCGTCGTGGCACTGCCGATGTGCGGTGTGAGCAGCACGTTGTCCATGGCCCACAGCGCCGCCGGCACCTCGGGTTCGTTCTCGAACACGTCGAGGCCGGCACCAGCGATCACGCCGCGCTGCAGCGCATCGATCAACGCGGCTTGATCGACCACCGAGCCGCGCGCCACGTTGACGAGGTAGCCGTTCGCACCGAGCGCGGCCAGCACATCGGCGTCGATCAGCTGGCGGGTGCCCGCACCGCCGGGCGTGATGACCACGAGGAAGTCGCACTCGGCGGCGAGCGCGCGTGCTGATGGCCAAAAGCGGTAGGGCAGCTCGGCCTTCGCGCTGCGCGCGGTGTAGGCCACGCTCATGCTGAAGGCCAGCGCCCGGTCGGCTATCGCCTGGCCGATGCGCCCCATGCCCACCAGGCCGAGCCGCGCACCCGACACCTTGCGCGCCAGCGGCATCGGCCCAGAAGGCCAGCGCCCGGCGCGCACATATCGGTCGGCTGCGGCAGTGCGCCGCGCCACGCCGAGAATCAGCGCCAGGGCCAGGTCGGCCACGTCGTCGTTGAGCACACCAGGCGTGTGGGTGACGACCACCCCACGCGCCTTGGCGGCCGCCACGTCGATGCCGTCGTAGCCCACGCCCATGACCGAGATGATGCGCAGCGCAGGCAACTGGTCCATCAGCACCGCGCCGACCTTGGACTCGCCGCTGGCCGCGATGGCCTGGATGCCAGGCGCGGCCTGCGCGAAGCCGGCCGGGTCGGTCTCATGGGTGCGGTGGTGCACCACGAACGCCTCGTTCAGCGCCGCCGTCAACAGCGGTGACAGGTTCGCCACGGTGAGCACGTGGGCGCGTGCGGCGGGGTTTTGGGAAGTCACGGTCACGGTCGCATCCTTTGGCGGCGGGGGGTCAATCGGCCCGGCATCGTACGGGAGGCGCTCGGCAGCAAAGGGCGGGACAAACCCACGCCGGTCAGGCCGGTGCTGCGGTGGCGACGGGTCCCACGGGCGCCAATGGGTAGAGCCCGTGCACCCGGCCGAACAGGCGCGCGAGGCCGAACAGCGCGTCGATGTTCGGCGTGGCCAAGCCCAGGCGCTGGCCGATCTCGCGCACGGCGGCCACCACGCTGTCGAGTTCGATCTCGCGCCCTGCCTGCACGTCTTGCAGCATCGAGGGCGCGAACGCGCCGAGCTTGGCCGTCACTGCATGGCGGTCATGCGGGCTCTGCGCCACCGGGCAGCCGATGCGCGAGCCGATGGCCGCCGCCTCCAGCATGGCGGCAGAACAGAAGGCCAGCACCAGCGGGTCGGCGAGCACGCGATCAATGGTGGCGCCGGTGATCGCCGCCACCGGGTTCATCGTCATGTTGCCCCACAACTTGTACCAGATGTCATGGCGCACATCGCTCGAATGCGTGGTCTCGAAACCGGCGCGGGTCAACAACTCGGCCAGGCCTTGCACCCGTGCGCTGTGGCCACCGGCCGGCTCGCCGACGATCAGGCCCTGCCCCGCGCGGTGCTGCACCACGCCGGGCTCGGGCTGCGAGGTGCTGGCATGCACCACGCAGCCCACCACCTGGGCCAGCGGAATGGCGCGTTCGATCACGCCCCCCGCGTCCACGCTAACGAGTGGCGTTGCGCCCACCGACCCCGGCTGCCCGGCACAGAACCACCACGGCACGCCGTTCATGGCTGGCAGCACGAGCGTGTTCGGCCCGAGCAGCGGCGCCATGCCGCGCGCCACCGCCGCCAGCGCCGGGCCCTTGACGGCGATGACGACGAGGTCTTGCGCGCCCAGGTCTTCGGCGCGGTCGGAGGCGCTCGCCACGCGCGCAGTCAGCACGCTGGAGCCGTCGGCTGCGCGCAGCCGCCAGCCGTGTTGACGCAGCGCGGCCAGCGTGGCACCGCGCGCCAGTGCGCTGACCTCTGCCTGGCCGGCTGCGGCAAGCCGCGTGCCGATGAACCCGCCGATGGCGCCGGCGCCGATGATGCAGATCTTCATGACAGGCTCCGTTCTTCGAAGCGCCGATCTTGCCGCAGCCGAGCCGTGCGCTGGTTCCGGCTACGCCGGCTCGACGCCCAGCGCCACCCGTTGGCGCCGAAGCCGCGTCACCTCTTCAATCAGGTCGGCGGCGTTTCAAGTGTCGTGGCGATTGCGAAACGCCTCGGCCAGGTCGTCTGCTGCCGGGATGCCCGCCAGCAGAACGAGGGCCAGCGCGAGCGGCAGGGTCGAGGCAAAGCCGATGTGCTTGAACCCGACGGCGCCGACCACGCCACCACCGAAGAAGCACAGCAGCATCAGGCCCAGAACCCAAAGCCGCGAGCGATCGGCCATGACCTTCGGCCGACCCGCCGCCGCAGCGCCGTTGCGGTAGGCCAGCTTGCCGAGTTCGATGCCGAGGTCGGTCGCCATGCCGGTGACATGCGTCGTGCGGATCTCGGCGCGCGACAGCTTCGAGATCACCGCGTTCTGCAAGCCCATGATGAAGCACAGCAGCAGCACCGCCAGCGGCACCCGCAGCGTGTCGATCAACGCCAGGCGCGCGCCGAGCAGGCCGAACACGAGCAGCAGCGCGGCCTCCAGCAACAGAGGCAACGCGTACTCGCTTTGCAGTTGGCGGCCGCGCGCGAAGTTGACCAGCAACGCCGAGCACGCCGCGCCGGTCAGGAACGACAGCAGCGCACCGGCGCCGCCGAGCGCGAGCGTGTACTCGGCCAGTGCCACGTGGTCGGCCATGGCCGACACGATGCCCGTCATGTGCGAGGTGTATTGCGCCACCGCGAGGAAGCCACCCGCGTTGGTGGCGCCGGCGACGAAGGTGAGCGTGTAGCCCAGCCGCCGGTCACCGTGCGCCGACCGCTCGCGCCCGACCAGGTTTCTGGCGTAGTCAAGTGGCACGAGTCAAGCCGACGGGGGATCGAACGGAAAGAGAGGAGAGACGATATGCATGCTGCTCAATGTACCCAACCCGCGCGGCATCGTCTGTGCGCCAGCGCAGACCGGAGCGCGCCGGGTGGCTGGCAGCAGCCTGGTCACGCTGCCCCGCGCTCGCGGGGCAGCGGCTGCGGGGGCGATCCCGTAGAGTCCGACCCATGAACCGCGAGCCCGCCGCCCATGGCCTGCTGTCGCCACCGGCCGAACTGGTCGAGCTGGCATTGGCGCGCATCGAAAGCAGCGCCGCGTTCCGCGCGTCGCCGCGGCACCGTGCGTTGCTGCGTCACATGGTCGCGCGGGTGCTCGGCAACGACACGGCCGCGCTCAAGGAAAGCGTGATCGCGATCGAGGTGTTCGGCCGCCCGGCGGCCAGTTTCGACCCCAAGCTGGACACGATCGTGCGCGTCGAGGCGCGCCGGCTGCGCGCCCGCCTGAGCAACTACTACCGCGCCGACGG
>JANXSU010000012.1 GCA_025356545.1 Comamonadaceae bacterium | reverse complement strand
CGTTCTGGCCTTCAATGTCGGCCTTGTTCGCGAAATACAGGTAACGACGGTTGGCCTGGGACTCGCCTGCGAAGGCGTCTTTCAGGCATTGCTCCGTCTGGGAGCCTTTGAGTGCTGCCATGGAAATCTCCTTGATGGGTTGAAAATAAACACGTGTGCCCAGAGCAGGTTTTGCTCAGGTACCCCGTAAGGGTAGCCCAATTCGACCCCCATTCCAATTGGCTAGCTCAATCTGGCGCATTGACATTGGCTATCAGCGCGCATTAGAGTGAACGCAATCACAGAACCTGATCGCGACAGATTTTGAAAGACAGCCATGACCACCCCCAGAACCCACCTTGAAACCGCCACCAGCAAGGGCTACGAATTCACCCAGGGCACGGGCTACACCCTACCCGAATACCCCTTCAAAACCCCCACAGAAATTGCATCCGGTGCCGTACACCGTCACCCCATCGTCATTGTGGGCGCGGGCTTGAGCGGTCTGACGCTGGCTTGCGCGCTGGCCCGGCTGGGCGTGGCGGCGGTGGTGCTGGACGAGGACAACACCGTAGGCGTCAAAGGTGCCTCCTCACGCGGCATTTGCTACACCCAGAAGTCACTGGAGATTTTTCAGCGTCTGGGTATTTACGAACGTATGGCAGCCAAGGGCGTGCAGTGGAGTGTGGGGCGCACGTTTGCGGGCGAGCACGAGGTGTACTCGTTTGACCTGCGCAAGCAAAATAACTTCGGCCAGTCCATCCAGCCGCCCTTCATCAACCTGCAACAGTTCTACCTGGAAGGGTTTTTGGTGGATCGGGTTAGCGAGCTGGGCCTCACCGACTTGCGCTGGCAATCGCGTGTGGTGGACTTTACGCAGCACGAGGACTATGCCACCCTAAGTGTGGACACGCCCGCAGGCCGCTACCAGATTGAAGCCGAGCATGTGATTGACGCCAGCGGCTCACACACGCCCTTTCACGCCTGGTGCGCTGCCAACATAACCTCGCACCGGGGCGATGACCTGTGGTGCATTGCCGATGTGCGCTTTAAAACCCCGCCCCCCGCCGAGCGCCTGACCTGGATCGAAGCGCCGTTCAACGAGAACCGGGCCGTCTGGCAGCACCTGATGGCCGATGACGTCTGGCGCATTGACTACCAGATGGCCCCCAACGCCGACTTGGCCCACGTCAGCAGCCTGGCCCAAGTGACCGAGCGCTTGCACCAGCAATTCGGCCCTGACGTGGAATTTGAGGTCATCTGGGTCGGCCCCTACACCTACCGCAGCCAATGCCTGGACCACCTGCGCATCGGCAGCGTGTTCTTCATGGGTGATACGGCCAAAGTCGTCAGCCCCTTTGGTGCACGCGGCGGCAACACCGGCGTGGCCGATGCCGACAACCTGGCCTGGAAACTCGCCGCCGTGCTGCAAGGGCGTGCGCCGCCCAGCCTGCTGGACAGCTACAACGAGGAGCGCATTGAAGCCGCCGTGCAAAACGTGCGCGTCACCAATCGCACCACCCGCTTCCTTCGACCCGCCGATGGCGTAGAGCGCCTGTTTCGCGCAGCCGCCATCAGCCTAGCCAAGCAACACACGTTTGCACGCCAGTTCATCAACACCGGCCGCATGGCGATAGCCAACCCTTACACCCACTCCAGCGTGTGTGAGCGCTCAGGGGGCTTGTCGGTCGCTAACGTGCGCCTTCACTGGGCTGACGGCAGCCCAGGCTCGGTCAATGACCTTCTCAACTGGGCCGGTGGCGACCTGCTGGTGCTGGTGTTTGACGACCTCAGCGACGCCACGGCTGAGCGCCTGCGCCAACTCAGCAGCCACGCCCCCGTGCGCTGCGTGCAAGTGGTCGGGCCGCACGCACAGCACCTCGCCCGTGAGCATGTGCGCGACCTGCACGGTCACCTGCAAGGCGCCTGCCACGTCTTCGGCCACGCCTGGGCCTTGATCAGGCCCGACGCCTACCTGGCTGCCACGGGTGAAAGCGTGGATGCGGGTCTGATCCAGGCGGTTGAACACGCCTTGGGCATCCAACATGGAGAAGCGACATGAAAACCACCCTGCAAGCACTGGACGTTGATACCTTTTACGAACAACTGCTGGACAGCCATGTGGGCCTGACGCATGAGCAATCAGAACTGCTCAACGCACGGTTGATCCTTTTGCTGGCGAATCAGATTGGGGATGCCAAGGTGCTGGGGGAATGTGTGGCTGCGGCGCGGGATTGGCCGCAGTAAGCGCATAAGGGAGTTTATCTAGCCCCGGTAAAATTAGCGGATGACCGACACCCTCCTCCAACCCGGCCTCAACAGCCTCTCCAAATCTTTCGAACCCGCCGCCCTGGAGGCCCATTGGGGCCCTGAATGGGAGCGGCGCGGCTATGCGGCTGCGGGCTACCGTGGCACGGGCGTAGCCCAAGCCGATGCGCCCGCCTTTGCCATTCAGCTGCCACCCCCCAACGTGACGGGCACGCTGCACATGGGCCACGCCTTCAACCAGACCATCATGGACGCGCTCACCCGCTACCACCGCATGGCCGGGGCCAACACCGTTTGGGTGCCCGGCACGGACCACGCCGGTATTGCCACGCAGATTGTGGTGGAGCGTCAGTTGAAAGACCAAGGCATCAGCCGCCACGACATGGGGACCAGCCCCGCAGAAGCGCGCAAAAACTTTGTCTCAAAAGTGTGGGAGTGGAAAGAAAAGAGCGGCAACACCATCACCACCCAGATGCGGCGCATGGGCGACAGCGTGGACTGGAGCCGCGAGTACTTCACCATGGACCCCAAGCTATCCAAAACGGTGACCGAAACCTTTGTTCAGCTCTACGAACAGGGCCTGATCTACCGTGGCAAACGCCTGGTGAACTGGGACCCAGTGCTGCAAAGCGCGGTGTCAGATCTTGAAGTGGAGAGCGCCGAAGAAGACGGCTCCATGTGGCACATCCGCTACCCGTTGGCCGATGGAAGTGGCTCACTCACCGTGGCCACCACCCGCCCCGAGACCATGCTGGGCGACGTGGCGGTGATGGTGCACCCTGAAGACGAGCGCTACGCGCATCTGATTGGCCAGCAGGTCACGCTGCCCCTGTGCAACCGCACCATCCCCGTGATTGCCGATGACTACGTGGACAAGGCCTTCGGCACCGGCGTGGTGAAGGTCACACCCGCGCATGATGCGAACGACTACGCGGTGGGTCAGCGCCACAAACTGCCGATGATTTGCGTGCTGTCGCTGGACGCCAAGATTAACGACGAAGCGCCCCTGGCCTATCGCGGCTTGGATAGGTTTGCAGCCCGCAAACAAATCGTCAAAGACCTTGAAGCGCTGGGCCTGATGGTGGAGATCAAGAAGCACAAACTGATGGTGCCGCGCTGCACCCGCACCGGGCAGATCATCGAACCTATGCTCACTGATCAATGGTTTGTGGCGATGAACAAGGTCAGCGACAAAGGCCCGACAGAAAAAAGTATTGCCCAAAAAGCCATCGACGCCGTGGGCAGCGGCGCGGTGAAGTTCGTTCCTGAGAACTGGGTCAACACTTACAACCAGTGGATGAACAACATCCAGGATTGGTGCATCAGCCGCCAGCTTTGGTGGGGCCATCAAATCCCGGCCTGGTACGACCAAGACGGCAAGGTCTATGTGGCCCGCAACGAAGCCGAGGCGCAGGCACAAGCCCCTGGCAAGACACTCAAACGCGATGAAGACGTACTCGACACCTGGTACTCCTCCGCGCTCGTGCCTTTCAGCACCATGGGTTGGCCT
>JANXSU010000111.1 GCA_025356545.1 Comamonadaceae bacterium | reverse complement strand
TAGCGCACCGTAACCAGCGGATACAACGAAGACCGCCATGGCGAGCCAAGCGACCCCTGAACGCCGCAGGCTCTCATGGTCGACGTGCATCGCCGCTAATAGCGCGGTCATGCTGCGCTCGCTCTAGTTCGCCGCGTCCCTGAGGTCAAATGCACACACAAAACAAGACTCAGCATCGCGGCAAAAAGACACCACACAGAGATGAACCAGCGGGCGTAAAAGTAGTAGGCTACTGCAAATGACGCCAGCGCGAGCATGCCAAACACCTTCACCCACCGATATGTGGAGACCATCGGGCTGACGGCCGTCGACAGCAAGTAGCCGCTCATCACCGCGGCTGCGAAGAAATGAGGAGAAACGTACTCGATATGCTGGCCTGTGGCACGCGAGACCACTGGGAACGCCACCAGCATGTACATGAAGTAAATGGCCACGGCCGCGCCTGCTGCAACGATTCCCCATAAAGTGGTGCGACGCCACCCGGCTGGTTCGATCAGCAGCACAGCCGCGGGGACATACACCGGCCACAGGACGTGGGAGAAAAAAGTGTACGCGTGCGTCATCGCTGCGTTGAGCAGCGGTGCCTCATAACGGAACGTCAACCACACAACACCTTCGATCAGTTGCTGGATGGCGAAGAGAAGTGGAATCGCGGCGAGCGGTACTTCACGCGGTCCACGCGCAGACTTGACCGCCAGAACGCCGACGCTCAGTAGAACAATCCCCGCTGAAAAACTTGCAGTCGCAGAGAAGCACATTCAATTCAATTCGCTGTTATTGCGACACCCGTTCTAATGCACCCAAACCAAGGGTTTGATACCGATACTCACGACCCAGTGAGCCGCACCGAGAGCTCGTCGACCGCCTCGCACCAATCCGAGTCATCGGCAAGCGCACGCTTCAGGAAATGCGCCTGTGGGGGGCTCCAAAACACTGCATCGGTCAATGCCACACCCTTTTTAAGGCGGTTCCGGGCAATAAATAGGTCAATGTCTTTAGCTTCACCGGAGTAGCCCAGTTGACGAAAGAGATTGCTCAAATCATGTTTATTGGTTTCCATCACTGTGTCTTTCAGAAAATACACGCGCTGCATCGGCAGCCATGCGTTGCACGCACCAGTCGGCATAGGTTTTGCCCAAAAGCTTTCCTAGCAGACGTGCCCGTCGCCCCGCCGGCCAATCGTAGTCAATCCACACGCGCAATTGCGATGCCTCAGCGTCCGCAGCGAGCACAAAGCCCATTCGATAGGCCCCAATGACCAAGAGGTGCGGATCACCGATGGTTTCCCACGTTTTGCGCAGCGGAGGGGCGTATTCGGTCACTTTTTCCGAAACCGACAAGGCCATGCCGAGTACTTGTCCTGTCACGGTGATCAACGAACCGAGCGCTTGGCCCTTTTTGCTGTCCGTCTTAATCGCCATGGTGGCCCCCGCCATCATTAGCGAGGGCTTTTCCATGTGCGCAGCTAGCCGTTGATGGTCGTCCAGCAACGCGAACACCACTTGGGGGCTCGCCGCCACGCGCACGGTGGTTTCACGGTGAAATGGGAACGGTGCACTCATTCTCTGCGTCCACGCAAGCGCAGCGCGTTGCCAATCACCGACGCCGAGCTGAAGCTCATGGCCAAGGCAGCGATCAGTGGTGACAGCAACCAACCCGTCCAGGGGAACAACACCCCGGCGGCGACCGGAATGCCCAGTGCGTTGTACAAAAACGCAAACACCAAGTTTTGCTTCATATTCGCCACGGTGTCTACAGAAAGCGAGCGCGCCACCGCGATGCCCCGCAAGTCACCCTTCACCAAGGTCACCTGCGCACTGTTCATGGCCACATCCGTACCCGTACCCATGGCCACACCCACATCGGCTTTGGCCAAAGCCGGTGCATCGTTGATGCCATCACCGGCCATCGCAACCACGCGGCCCTCTTTCTGCAGGCGCTCCACCAGTGCCAGTTTGTCCTGCGGTTTGACTTCCCCATAGACCTCGTCAATGCCCAGTTTGGCACCCACGGCTTTGGCCGTGGTCAGGCCATCCCCCGTGGCCATGATGATCCTTAGGCCTGCGGCTTTCAAGGTTGCCAAAGCCTCGGGCGTGCTGGCCTTGATGGGGTCGGACACGGCCAACAGACCCGCCAACTGGCCATCCACTGCCAGGTGCATCACGCTGGCGCCCTCGATGCGCAATGCCTCGGCTTGCGCCACCATGGATCCCACCGAAACGCCGATTTGCTCCATCAGCGTGGTGTTACCCAGCGCCAACTGTCGCCCGCCTACCTGGCCACGCACTCCAATACCGGAGCCCGACTCAAAGTTTTCAGGCTTGTCCAGCGTCATGCCTTGCGCGCGTGCGGCGCGCACAATGGTTTCTGCCAAGGGGTGCTCGCTGCCTTGGTCCAGGCTGGCAGCCAGGCGCAGCACTTCGCTCGTTTCAAACCCTTGCGCGGGCACGGCGCGGTCAAAGGACGGTTTGCCCTCCGTGAGCGTGCCGGTTTTGTCGATGATGAGCGTGTCAATCTTGCGGAAGTTCTCAATCGCAGCGGCATCGCGGAACAACACCCCCTGGGTCGCCCCCCGGCCCGTTGCCACCATGATGGACATGGGTGTGGCCAGGCCCAGTGCGCAGGGGCAGGCGATGATGAGTACCGCCACCGCGTTGATTAGGCCATAGACCCAGCTGGGCGCAGGGCCAAAGAAGCCCCAGACAAAGAAGGTAAGCAGCGCAATGGCTACGACTGAGACCACAAAGTAGCCGGCCACCACATCTGCCATACGTTGCATAGGGGCCTTGGAACGCTGGGCCTGGGCCACCATCTGTACGATTTGCGAGAGCGTGGTGCTGGAGCCCACTTTTTCTGCGCGCATTACCAAGGCACCACTGGTATTGAGCGTGGCACCAATCACCTTGTCATCCACCCGCTTACTCACCGGCAGGGGCTCGCCGGTCAGCATGGACTCGTCCACCGCGCTGCCGCCCTCGGTCACCACGCCGTCCACGGGCACCTTTTCGCCGGGGCGAATTCGCAAAAGGTCGCCAATGTGGACATGTGTGAGGGCCACATCTTCTTCTGTGCCATCCGGGCGAATGCGGCGCGCGGTTTTGGGTGCCAAGCCCAGCAAAGACTTGATGGCGGCGGACGTTTGTGAGCGGGCTTTGAGCTCCATCACCTGACCCAGCAGCGTGAGCGAGATGATGACAGCCGCCGCTTCAAAATACACCGCCACCCGGCCCATGGAAATGAAGGAGTCTGGAAACGCCTGCGGCGCGATGGTGGCCGCTACGCTGTACACGTAGGCCGCGCCAGTACCTAGGCCAATCAGCGTCCACATATTCGGACTGCGGTTGACCACAGATTGCCAGCCGCGGGTGAAAAACGGCCACCCAGCCCACAGCACGATGGGCGACGCCAGCGCGAACTCCACCCAGCTCTGCGTTCGCATTTCCATCAGTTGCAGACGCTCGCCGAACATCGCCAGCGCGAACACGATGACTGTCAGCGGCAGGGTCCACCAAAAGCGGTGCTGGAAGTCGCGCAGCTCGGGGTTGTCGTCATCCTCCAGGGAGGGCATGACGGGCTCCAGTGTCATGCCGCACTTGGGGCAATTGCCCGGGTGATCCTGTCGCACCTCGGGGTGCATGGGGCAGGTGTAGATGGTGCCGGCTGCGGCTGGCGCGGGCGGTGTTTCAGTCGACGGCACGGGCACGGCTGGTTGCATCAAATTGGGGCCTGCAGGCGCCGCACCGTGTAACGCCGTCATGTATTGCATGGGGCTGGCATCAAATTTTGCTTTGCATTTGGTGCTGCAAAAGAGGAAGCTGCGGCCCATGTGTTCGGAGTGGTGCGGCGACTGGGCCGTGACGGTCATGCCGCAGACCGGGTCTTTCAACTCAGCATTCTCACCGGCCTTGCTGTCTGGGAGCGGTGCTGCAGGATGGGCATCGCCATGGTGATGGGCATGTTCAGGGACATGTTCAGGGGCGTGTTCTGAGTGCGGATTGGTGTTCATGGCAAGGTATTCCGATGGCGTTCATGTCAAGACGACGGGGTTATCCGGCAACTCGTTGGTGCGTTTACCTTGCGCGGGAAAGTGTTGGCCAATCACTTTGGCAATGGCGGTAATGCCGGTCACAGCGCCCGGCAAAAAATCGGACTTCGAGAAGGCAAGCTCCATAGCGCGGCAAATGGCCACCCAGGGTGCGCTGCCGGTGCGCATATGGATGCCCCGGTCCGCAATAATTTCAACCGACCGGTCCGCCAGCAGCAGGTAAATTAACACCCCGTTGTTACCCTCGGTGTCCCATATCCGCAGTTGCGAGAACACGTCAATGGCCCGCTCGCGGGTGGTCTGCCCATTCCAGAGCGGTGCGCCTTCCAGGCTGGCTTCGACCACAAAGCGGATTTCGCCGCCATGCGTCTGTTCGCTGGCGTGGATCGCTTGCGCGATGGCATCAAGGCTCGCCTTCGGAAAAGCCCGTCGCACCTGCCAATCCAAGAAAAACAGATGTTTGATGATGCGAAAGATATCCATAACTACCACCTCCCCGATGCACCACCGCCGCCAAAACCGCCACCACCGCCTCTAAATCCGCCACCTCCACCCCCGAATCCACCCCGACCTCCACCGCCCATTCCGCCGATGCCATACAGCATGCGTGTGCTTCCCACCAAGGTAAAAACCAGAGCACCCAAGCCCGCCACGACGGAGAGGAACAGCGTGCCGATCACAAACCAGGCCAGGACAGACACCACAGCGCCCGTGACCAGTGCGCCAGGGACTTTGCCCAAGACGCTGCGCAATATGCCGCCGACGGCCAATGCCGCGATAAAAAGCACGGGCAGCATTTGACGCACATCGTCATAACTTCCTGTTGGCCTGCTGCTGGGGGCGGGCAGTGGCTCACCCTCTACCACCTTGATGATCTGCGCAACGCCAGCCTCAATACCGCCAAAGAAGTCGCCTTGCTTGAACCGAGGCGTGATGGTCTCGCTGATGATGCGTTTGCTGGTGATGTCAGACAGCGCACCTTCCAAGCCGTAGCCCACCTCAATGCGCAGCGCACGGTCGTTCTTGGCCACTACCAGAATCGCACCATCGTCCACTTTTTTGCGCCCCAGCTTCCATTGCTCGGCCACGCGCAACGCAAACTGCTCGATCTCTTCAGGCGCGGTGCTGGGAACAATCAGTACCGCCAGTTGGCTACCCTTGCGCGCCTCGAAGGCCGACAAGGTTTGCTCCAGCGCGGCAATTTGCTCCAGTGCCAGGGTTTTGGTCTGGTCCGTCACGTGCCCCACAAGCGCAGGCACTGCGACCTGCGCCGTGGTGGCGCATGGAACCAGCAGCGCCAGTGACAGCGCAAGGGCTGTGCCGAGTCGGCGTGCCAGCCCCTGAAGACTCACTTGACTACTCCCGATGAGGCACCCTGTGGTGCGGCGGCTGGGCTGTCAAAACTGACGGTGGGTGGGCGGGAAATCTCCTTCTCGCTCTCCACGGTGAAGTTGGCTTTTTCTTTGTAGCCAAACACCATCGCCGTCAGGTTGGAGGGAAACGACCGCACGGTCACGTTGTAGTCTTGCACCGATTTGATATAGCGGTTGCGGGCCACGGTGATGCGGTTTTCTGTGCCCTCCAGTTGCGCTTGCAAATCGCGAAATGCCTGGTTGGCTTTGAGGTTGGGGTAGTTCTCGGACACCACCAGCAGACGCGACAAAGCGCCGGTCAGCTGCCCTTGTGCCTGTTGAAATTTCAGAAATGCCGCAGGGTCGTTAACCAGCTCGGGCGTGGCCTGAATGGCCGTGGCTTTGGAGCGCGCCTCCACCACTTTGGTCAAGGTGTCCTGCTCGAACTTGGTCTCGCCTTTGACGGTGCTGATCAAGTTGGGAATCAGGTCGGCCCGGCGCTGGTATTGGTTCAGCACCTCCGCCCAGCTGGCCTTGATTTGCTCGTCCGTACTTTGGAAGGTGTTGTAGCCACAGCCCGCCAGGGTTAGCGTTGCAGCGGCCAGAAAAATAGAAAGAATTTTGCGCATGGTGGTGCCTCGGATGTGAAGGGGAATAAAGCGGGCTATTTGCAGCAACAGCCGCCCTTGTTACCTTGGGCTGCTTTACCACCTTCGCCGCTTTGGCTGCCTTGGCTGTTATGGCAACCAGCGGCTTTGGGAGCGGGCGCCGGCGCCGCGCCGGATGCCAGCTGGGCCGGGTAGTCTTCGTTGGCCAATGCCGCAATCAGAGGTGCCGCCCCCGACGCTAACTCTCCCTCGACCGTCGCGCGCCCGTTGGCCAAATCGACCTCGACCCTGCTCACGCCGACCACCGATTGCAAGGCCTTGGTGACGTGCTTCACGCACGATCCACAGGTCATGCCTTGAACTGAAAGCTCTACTGTTGTCATGGATTACTCCTTTAGTTTTCAATCAATCCGGATCATTGCGCTGCAGGCCCTTTGGCAAGGCGCGGAAAGAACCGCGGTGTTTGCATCGCATAACGGTCAAACGCCGCGCCAAACTGCGCCCGCATTTCTGCCTCCTCAGTTACCGCCAAACGCCCGTACATCACCAGTAATATGGGGAACATCAGGAGTGTTAACAAGGTGGGCCACTGCAATAAAAAGCCCAGCAAAATCAGGACAAAGGCCACGTATTGCGGGTGGCGAATACGCGCATACGGCCCGGCCGTGGCCAAGGTATGCCGGCGTTGCGCGTGGTACAGCACGCTCCAGGCGTTAGACAGCAGGTAAAACCCAAAACCGAGGAACACATAGCTTGCAATATGCAGAACGCCGAAATGCGGATCGCCCTTTTCACCCAGCACCGTGGACCACAAATGCCCCGAGTTGTGGGACAAAATGTCCAGTCCTGGGAATTGTGTTTGCAGCCAACCAGACAGCAGATAGATGGTGAGCGGAAAGCCATACATCTCCACAAACAGCGCCACGATGAACGCAGAGAACGCGCTGAAGCTGCGCCAATCTCGCGCGGTGGCTGGCTTGAAGAAGCTGTAGGCGAACATGATGAAGATCGCGGAGTTGAAAATCACCAGCGTCCAAAGCCCGTAGGCTGCCGATTCATGGTTCATGAGGGCTCTCCAGATTTTGGCTTCGAAGTTTCTTTCGGTTCGACGTTCGTGGCATCGTCACCGTGCCCGTGACTCCCATGGCCGTGGTGCATGAACACATGCATCAAGGGGCATGCCAAGAGGATCAATAGCGGCAGCGCCCCAACGACATGCGCCAGGTGCTCGGTGAGCAGAAAGTAGGCAGCTATCGCACCGAGTACGACTAGACCGATGGCGTATCGCGATCTCCAAAAATTGGGAGACTGAGAATCATGCGGGTGATGGTCGTGGTTCATAGGGTTCTCCTTATCGCTGGTTATCGCTTTAAGGTTATGGTGCAACCGTAATACCGTTGGGGCTGCGGCCTACTGCGAGTGTTTTTACGGCTTTTCCCGTCTGGATGTCAATGACCGTGACCGAGTTGGCGTACACATTGCTCACATAGGCGTAACGCCCATCCGCGCCGATGGCCACGCCGTGTGCGCCACTGCCCGTGCCAATGGTTTTGATGTGCTCAAAATTGCTGAGGTCTATCACACTGACGGTCTTTCCGGGGGCTTTGCGGGTGCCCTGGTTGGCCACCATCAAGAAGCGGCTGTCCGGTGTGGCAAAGAGCTGGATGGGCGTGGCGCCGACCACAATGGTATGAACTACCTTGCGGCCGACCGGGTCCATCACCGCGACCCGGTTTTCTTGCGAGAGCGACACGAAGGCAAATCGACCGTCGGGTGTGAACCCGACTTGGGCTGGGCCTTTGCCTACGGCAATCTGGGTGAGTTCTTTTCGGCTTTCAATATCGATCACCGAGACCGTTCCACCCTTCAAATTTGCAACGTACGCCTGCTTGCCATCCGGGCTCACGCGGATGCCGTGGGGAAACGCGCCGGTCGGTATGGTGTCTACCACCTTTAGTGTGGCGGTGTCCACCACGCTCACGGTGTTGTCGCCACCGTTGGTTACCAAGGCGTAGCTGCCGTCATTTGTCAGTACCACATGGGCCGGGTGTTTGCCAACCTGCACTTTGGCAACGACCTCGTCCGTTGCCGTGTCAATGGCCCAGACCTCTCCCGTGGCGGACATGTCGCCGTGTTCTGCCTTGGTCATGCCTTTGTGCGGCGCACTGCCTGCAGCGGATGGGGGCAATCCATTGTTGGTCACCCAGACGCGTTTGCCGTCGGGTGCGCTCTGGACATTGTGCGCGCCCTGGCCCACCGCGATGTTGCGCACCGTCGTGAGCGACGCTCCGTCAATGACGCTAAGTGTGCCGGCGTCTTCATTGGCGACGTAGATTTTGCGGTCGGCGGCAAAAGAGGTAGAGCCCGCAGCAAGCAAAAAAACTTGCGCCGCCAACCAAAGCCACTTGTTCATTTTTAAGTTCATATCTTTATCTCCTTGGTGTTCGTGAGCCAGCTATCCAATAACTCGGTAATTGATCATCATCCCGGCGTCCTCATGCTCCAGGTTGTGGCAATGCACCATGTAGGTCTGATCACCCGGTAAGTCGTGGCTGAAGTCAATCGCGACGCGTACCGTCTCGCCCGGCCAGACCAACACGGTGTCCTTCCAGCCCAAATCGCTCACTGTGCGCCCCTTGTCGAATTTCGCCAAGCCTGCGATTTGCTTCGGGCTGTTGAGGCGCTCAATGACCTGAAAAGAAAAGCCATGAAGATGAATCGGATGGGGCATCCCCAGTTTGGGGTTGCTGATACTCCATACCTCTCGTGATCCACGTTTCACGTCAAAGGCGATTTCATCCATTTTGAAAGTGCGGCCATTGATCAGGAAGTTCATTCCTTGGAGCGATAGCTTGATATTGCGCTTGGTTGCACCTGCCAAAGGAATCGGGGCAATGTGCGACAACTCCGCTGGCAATTTCAATTCAACGCGCGCTCCTTCGCCGACCACGAGCTTCAGGATGTTGAACTCCGCCCCCATGTCCAGGCGTGACGTGCTCTCGCCCATGCCGGGCATGCTTCCAGCGTCACCTTCATTCTCCATGGGGTCAAACGGCAGGCTTTTGAGGAATACCGACGCACCCGCCTTAGCCTGACCAGCATCAAACAGAATGTCCAGACGCTCGCCTGGTGCAATGAACGCTTCCGTTGTGGATTGCGGACGTTCTATCAGCCCGCCATCGGTTCCGATGACGGTGTAGCTCAGACGCTCCTTCCCTTTCAGAAAGGCAAGCCGGTAGATACGTGCATTGGAACCATTGAGAATGCGCAGCCGGTAGGTGCGCGGTGCGACCGTCTGGTACGCATTGGGCGTCAAGTTGGCTAGAACAATGTCACCCAGCCATCCCATCATGGCTTCCTGCCCGTTCGGTTGGTAGTGCAGTCTGCCTTGGCCATCGAACTGCTTGTCCTGGATGACCAGCGGTAGGTCCGTTTCGCCCAGCTTGAGATCCACAGATTGGGCCAGCCTGCGTTGGTCTTCGTCCTCTACGAGAAAAAAACTTGCCAAGCCGTTATAGGCTTGTTTGGCGGTGAGGTTGTGCGCATGGGTGTGGTACCAGTAGGTGCCTCCGCGATTGCGCAGTTTGAAGTCGTACTCAAAAGACTGGCCAGGGGCTATTGTGCTGGCAGGGTGTCCATCCATCTTGGCCGGCGTGTGCAAACCATGCCAGTGAATGATGGTCGGCTCTGCCAGTTCATTGCGCAGCGTGACTTTCAGGTTCGCACCATTTTCCATGCGCAGGATAGGGTTCTGGTACGCCTTGCCGGACTGCTCTGGGTACAGCAGGAAGGGCGATGGTTTGCCTGGCAGGAGGGAGAAACTGGCGGCAGTCGCCCGCATGGTCAGTGGCCCGGCAACATCCAGAACACCAAATGGACCGCTGCCTAGTGGAATAAACAGCTTCTGCAAAAAGTTTTCTGCATCCACCGGGTCAAACGGGTAGTGGCGAAATGGCTTGACTGCTACCGTCTTGGCATGGCCTACACCGGTAGCCATCAGGGCTGTGGCACCCAAAAAATGGAATAACGCTCGTCTTTTCAACATAAGCATCTTTCTTTCAATGCACGAAATTCAGCAGGGATTTCGACCCCCACCCGATGGGTGCCAAAGCAATCTATTGAGCAGCTGGAGTGGGTAGGCGATCCATCATCATTTGCATCATGGTAGTCATCATTTCCATGCGCTTTTCCATCATGTCGTGATGGGCCATCATGTCCATAGACATCCCGCCTTTCTTGGCGTCAGTGCCCATGCCTTTCATATCGCCCATTCCAGACACTGCACCCATAGAACCCATTTTTCCCATCATGGACATACCGTCTTGCATGGCTTTCATGTGGTCGCCCATGAGTGCTTTACGTTCTTCAGGAGTTTTGGCCGCCATCATTTTTTCGTGCATCTCACGCATGGCTTTCATCTGGATGTCCATGGCTGACATTGACTCTGCAGTTTTAGCAGGCGCTTTGGGCGCAACTGCTTTGGTGGCTTTTTTCGCTGGCTCCGCGGGGTGATGCTGGGTGTGTTCTGCAGCGGTCTGGGCAAATGCCCCGAGGGAGGCGGTTGCAATGGCAACTGATAGAACGGTATGGCGAAGATTAGTCATTTGGAACTCCATTTAAAGAAGCAAGGAACGAGAAACTGGCAAGAATTGGGTGGCATCCGGTCAACCCGTTGAAGGGACCAGAGGCATGGAAGCAGACGGGCTATCCAGCGTCTGTGCGCTGGGTATCAACCGCTGCAAAAAGAGATTTAAATTGTCAGCCGCAGAAAGCGGATCGACACAGGTGGCTCGCGCCAGTCGGGGACTACTGACGGCACAGAACGATCATTGCGATCGAGCACCGTAACAGTGAGAGCGGGAAAATGCGCAACAGGAGCTGCTTGCAAATCTGAAGGAACGTCTTCCTGCTTGAACTTGACAACCGCAGTTTTCTCCACTTCACAAACCGTAAGACATACTGCTTTGTCGGACTCCAGTGCCTGCTCATCAACATCGTCATGATGCGTTGCTTGAACTTGCGCTGTAGGCGCATGGTTCCCGAGTGACTCGTCTAGCAAACATGCATTGGCAAATCCGATCCCCAATGTCATCAGCCAAACGAACGCCATCACCATTGCGGTGTATCGTGTGTTCCGACTGTTGAAGAAAGACTTCATGGAGTTAAAAGTTCAGCTGAAAATTTACTATGCGAGCGATTTAATGTAGCCACTGCAAGTGGATCACATATTGATCTATATCAACTCAGACGCTTCCATGTTTGACCAATCACACCTCCTCCACATTTCGCTCACGCGAAGCAAATTGATTTTGCACTTCCTCGCGCTCACTACAGCCCTGAACTTGGGTTGGGAAATATTGCAATTGCCGTTGTATACCGTCTGGAGCGAAAGCATGCGCGGTAACCCCTACCCCATGCCTTTTCTGATGCAGCCCGAAGTGTTTGCCGACAAGACTTTTCGCAAGATCGAGCGTGGCACAAGCTACGCCGTCATCCCTTGGCAAATGGCCGCCGTGGCCAAATTGCTGCGTGTGTTGCCCGATGCTTGGTTGGATGCTGCACTGGTCGGACGCACGAGGAAGCCGAGAGGTCCAGGGCCAGCGTGAGTCTTGCGAGCCAAGGCTTCAGCTCGGGATTAAGTGGCGAGTGCGCTTGATACGGTTTGCCTGAAAGTGCGCAGTTGCTCAAGTTCCTTTCCTGGTGCGGCAATCGCCTGCCACAGTACCTCGGTGAGCGCCTTTGCCGTGGCGTCAAGGTCGGCAGGTTTTTGGGTGGCGACGGCTTCCCACAAGATATGTTCCATGGGGCCAAAAACGAGGGGGCGCAGCAGGCGCAGCGGCAGGTCTTTGCGTATGTCGCCGCTGGCTTGACCGCGTGCCAGCAAGTCCATGAGCGGGGCGGTGTAGCGGCGCTGGTAGGCGACCACGGTGTCGGCAAGTTCGGCGCTTTTTCCGCCGCTGCCGGGGCGCTCTGACAGCACCAGCGCGCACATGCCGGTGCCTTGAATCAGGAACAGGCGCAAGTGGGTTCGCACGATGAAGGCGAACTGCTCGGCCATGGGTTTGTCTTTGGGCAGTCCGCCCTCCATGGCGGCGATGATTTCGTCGTACCAATCCTCAATGACGCGCACGCACAGCTCGCGTTTGCTGTGAAAGTAGGTGAACACCGTGGCTTCCGAGATGCCTAGGCGCTGAGCGATGTCGGTGGTGGTGGCGTTCTCGTAACCGCGCTCAGAGAACACTTCACGCGCCACACGCAGAATGTCTTGCACCCGTTGTTCAGACTTGGCGCTGACCGGCGTGCGGCGCACTGGGCGTGCGGCGTTGGCGGCGGGTTTTTGAGCGGTCATGCTGAAATGATGCCACAAATTGAGTAATACTCAAATAAATAATTCAATGTTTTATTGATTTGTGAAATGACATTGAATACACTGTTGTTTCAATAATTTTTGAGTTTGACTCAAAAATACAATTCTGGCTACCTGGAGACTGCCATGTTCGAATCGACCTTTCAATTCCCCTTGGGTGAAGACATTGCCGCGCTGCGCGAAGCGGTACACAGCTTTGCGCAAGAGCAGATCGCCCCCCGCGCTGCCGATGTGGATCGGCTCAACGAGTTTCCGGCTGATATGTGGAAGAAGCTGGGCGATTTGGGTGTGATGGGTTTGACTGTGTCTGAGGAATACGGCGGCACGGCCATGGGCTACCTCGCGCACATGGTGGCCATGGAAGAGATCAGCCGCGCCAGCGCCTCGGTGGGGCTGTCTTTTGGCGCGCACAGCAACCTGTGCGTGAACCAGATCAACCGCAACGGTAGCGACGCGCAAAAGCGCAAATACCTGCCCAAGCTGATTTCAGGCGAGCATGTGGGCGCGCTGGCCATGAGCGAGCCGGGTGCGGGCTCAGACGTGGTGAGCATGAAGCTCAAGGCCGAGAAGAAGGGTGATCGTTATGTGCTTAACGGCAGCAAGATGTGGATCACCAATGGCGGCGATGCCGACACGCTGGTGGTTTATGCAAAAACAGAACCGCAGATGGGTGCAAGGGGCATGACGGCCTTCATCATCGAAAAAGGTTTCAAAGGCTTCAGCCATGGGTCGCATCTGGACAAGCTGGGCATGCGCGGCTCCAACACTTTTCCGCTGTTCTTTGACAACTGCGAAGTGCCCGAAGACAACGTGCTCGGTGGCGAAGGCCTGGGCGCGAAGGTGCTGATGAGCGGGCTGGACTTCGAGCGCGTGGTGCTGTCCGGCGGGCCGCTGGGCATCATGGCGGCGTGCATGGACGTGGTCGTTCCCTTCGTGCACGAGCGCAAGCAATTCGGCCAGAGCATTGGCGAGTTCCAGCTCATGCAGGGCAAGCTGGCCGACATGTATTCCACCTTTCAGGCTTGCCGTGCTTACGCCTACGCGGTGGCACAGGCGTGCGACCGAGGCGACCACTCGCGCACGCTGCGCAAGGACGCGGCGGGCGTGATTCTCTACACCGCCGAAAAAGCCACCTGGATGGCCGGTGAGGCCATCCAGGCGCTGGGCGGCGTGGGCTACACCAACGAATACCCAGCAGGTCGTTTGTGGCGCGATGCCAAGCTGTATGAAATCGGCGCGGGCACGAGTGAAATCCGCCGCATGTTGATTGGACGTGAGCTGTTCTCTGAGACGGCTTGAAGCGAGACCCATCATGACCGTCATTGAATCCAAACTCAACCCGCGCAGCGCCGACTTCCAAACCAACGCGCAAGCCATGCGCGCCGTGGTGCTTGATCTGCAAACGCAACTGGCCAAGGCCGAACAAGGTGGCGGCGAGGCGGCCCGCGCGAAACATACGGCACGCGGCAAGCTGCTGCCGCGTGAACGCGTGCAAATGCTGCTCGACCCCGGCACGCCGTTCCTTGAGATTGCGCCACTCGCCGCGCTGGCCATGTACCCGGATCGCGACGGCAGCGACAGCGCGCCCGGTGCGGGCTTGATCGTGGGTATTGGCCGCGTGAGCGGTGTGGACTGCATGGTCGTGTGCAATGACGCGACGGTGAAGGGCGGCACCTACTTCCCGTTGACGGTGAAGAAGCACCTGCGCGCGCAGGAGATTGCCCAGCAAAACCGCCTGCCCTGCATCTACTTGGTGGACTCCGGCGGGGCCAATTTGCCCAATCAAGACGAGGTCTTCCCCGACCGCGACCACTTCGGCCGCATCTTCTACAACCAGGCCCAGATGAGCGCGCAAGGCCTCGCGCAGTTGGCCGTGGTGATGGGCTCTTGCACGGCGGGCGGTGCTTACGTGCCCGCCATGAGTGACGAGGCCATCATCGTCAAGAACCAGGGCACGATTTTTCTGGGGGGCCCACCGCTGGTCAAGGCCGCCACAGGCGAAGTGGTCACAGCCGAAGATTTGGGTGGCGGTGACGTGCACACGCGGCTCTCTGGTGTTGCCGACCATCTGGCCGAGAACGACGTGCATGCCTTGGCTTTGGCCCGTGCCTCGGTTAAAAATTTCAATACAAATAAGCCGCTAGACCAACAAATACAAGCACAAGCAGTTCCTAAATACGCAGCAGAAGAACTCTACGGCGTCATTCCAACTGACACCCGCAAGCCCTTTGACGTGCGCGAAATCATCGCCCGCATCGTGGATGGCAGTGAGTTCGATGAGTTCAAAGCACGCTTTGGCACCACGCTGGTCACCGGCTTTGCGCGGATCGAAGGCATGGTAGTCGGCATCGTCGCCAACAACGGTATTTTGTTCAGCGAGTCGGCGCAAAAAGGCGCGCACTTCATCGAGCTGTGCTGCCAGCGCAAAGTGCCGCTGGTCTTCCTGCAAAACATCACCGGCTTCATGGTGGGCCGCAAGGTGGAAAACGAAGGCATTGCCCGCCATGGCGCCAAGATGGTGACAGCCGTGGCCACCGCCAATGTGCCCAAGTTCACCGTCATCATCGGCGGCAGCTTTGGTGCGGGTAACTACGGCATGTGTGGCCGCGCCTTTAGCCCGCGCTTCTTGTGGATGTGGCCCAACGCGCGCATCAGCGTCATGGGTGGTGAGCAGGCGGCGAGCGTGCTGGCCACGGTTAAACGCGACGGCATTGAAGCCAAAGGCGGTGCCTGGAGTGCCGATGAAGAAGCCGCTTTCAAAGCCCCCATCAAAGCCCAATACGAAACCCAAGGTCACCCCTATTTCGCCACGGCCCGCCTGTGGGACGACGGCATCATCGACCCCGCTGATACGCGCCGTGTGCTGGGACTAGGGCTGAGCGCGGCTATGAATGCGCCGATTGAAGAAACCAAGTTTGGCTTGTTCAGGATGTGACTCTGAAATGCCTGAGATGCGCACAAATGTGTACGATTAATATAATTCATACACATTGCAGGAGATAAATATGCGGACCAACATCGTGATTGACGACAAGCTCATGGCCTCGGCCATGGCGGCGGGTAATTTCAAGACCAAGCGTGAAGTGGTGGAAGAGGGGTTAAGGCTCATTGCGCGGCGCAAGGTTTACGACGGCTTGTTGGCTTTGCGCGGCAAGTTGCAGTGGGACGACTCTGACGAAGGCTGGGCAAAGGCCGCGCAAGAGCGCGCCTTAGAAGCGCCTGCCACTACCGCGCATGAGCCTGAAGCTGTCTACAAAGTGATAAAAAACGCCAAAGCTGTACCGAAAAGGAAGGCGCGGTGATTCTGGTTGATTCCAATGTGTGGATTGACTTCTTCACAGGAGATGACAAGCCCGCCACGCTGCAACTCGTACAAGTGCTGGCAGACAACAACGCGGCTGTCGTCGTTCCTGATTTGGTGGCGTTTGAAGTGTTGCGCGGTTTCCGCAAAGGGCCAGCGCTGCGAGCGGCGCAAGCCTATCTCAGCGCTTTGCCACAAGTGGATTTGGGTGGCCTGGACAACGCCCTGCTTGCTGCCGAGCATTACCGTGAACTGCGCGAGCGCGGCTACACCATCCGCAGCCCCATTGACGTTCTGTTGGCAAGCTACTGTATCTCCCACAATCACCAACTGCTGCACCGGGATGCAGACTTTGACGTGATGCAAACATTAAGAGGATTGAAGGTATGACCGCATTGAAAATGGACATGAATGTAGGGGTGGCGGGCGTCGCTCACATTACCCTGAGTCGCCCCGAAGTGCGCAACGCTTTCAATGACGAGGTGATCGCCGAGTTGACGCAGGCCTTTGTCGAGTTGGGTGTGCGCTCTGATGTGCGCGCCATCGTGCTGGCCGCAGAAGGCGCGGCCTTTTGCGCCGGCGCTGACCTGAACTGGATGCGCCGCATGGCCGACTTCCAGCGCGAAGAAAACATCGCTGACGCGGCCAAGATGGCCGAGATGTTGCAGGTGATCTATGCCTGCCCCAAGCCCACCGTGGCCCGCATTCAAGGCGATGTATTTGCCGGTGGCCTGGGGCTGGTGGCCGCGTGCGACATGGCAGTGAGCGTGGACACGGCGACCTATTGCCTGAGCGAGGTCAAGCTCGGCCTGATCCCCGCCACCATCAGCCCGTATGTGATTCGGGCCATGGGTGCGCGTGCGGCCCATCGTTACTTTCTGACGGCCGAGCGTTTTACGGCGACCGAAGCGCACCGCATTGGGCTGGTGCATGAGGTGGTCACTGCGGATGCGCTGGATGCCAAAGTGGCCGAGCTGGCCCAGGCGCTGGCAAGTGCCAGCCCGAACGCGATGCGCGCCTGCAAAGGCTTGCTTCACGTTGTGGCTGGGCGCGACATCAACGCGCCCTTGATCGCAAGCACGGTCGAAGGCATTGCCGACATCCGCGCCAGTGACGAGGGGCGTGAGGGCGTGCAGTCTTTCCTGCAAAAACGAAAACCGTCTTGGCTGGCCTGAGTCGTATTAAAACGGCCACATTTCCAATGCCTACGCTGAGCACTTTGGATACCTCCCACTTGCTGGCCCTGGCCGCCGCTTTAGGTTGGGCCAGTGGATTCAGGCTCTACGCCGTGGTGTTTCTGGTGGGGCTCTCGGGCACGCTGGGTTGGATCACGCTACCCACGGGCCTGAGCGTGTTGCAGCACCCGGCCATGCTGATGGCCAGCGGGGCTATGCTGCTCGTTGAATTTTTTGCCGACAAAATTCCGGGGCTGGACTCGTTGTGGGACCTGGTGCACAGCGTCATCCGCATCCCCGCAGGGGCGCTGTTGGCAGCTGGTGCTTTGGGGGCCGACAGCGCGACCATGACCGCCGTGGCCGCTTTGCTGGGCGGCACACTCGCCGCCACCAGTCAAGCGGCCAAAACAACGACGCGTGCGGCTATCAATACTTCGCCTGAGCCGTTCTCTAACGTGCTGGCCAGTCTGATTGAAGACGGGCTGGTGGTGGGGGCTGTGTGGTTGGCCAGCACGCACCCTGTGGTCTTTGGCGTGTTGCTGGCCATCATGGTGGTGCTGATGTGGGTCGTCGTCCGCTTGTTGTTCAAGTTTTTGTGCGCCGTGTTTCGGCGTGTAGCCGTCTTCTTTGCAAGCGGGAAAACGGTTGAAACGCCGAGGGAGTTGAATTGAGTTTGAATATGAATCCCCGTGATTCGGGTACTTCCAATGCCGACTGGATGGCCCGCAGCCTGCGCAGCGTCTGGCATCCCTGCACGCAAATGCAGCAGCATGAGAGCGTGCCGCTGATCCCCATCAGCCATGGGCGCGGGGCTTGGCTGTATGACCCCGAGGGTCGCCGCTACCTGGACGCCATCAGCTCCTGGTGGGTCAACCTCTTTGGCCACGCCAACCCGCGCATCAACGCCGCCTTGAAAGACCAGCTGGATCGGCTGGAGCACGCCATGCTGGCGGGCTTCACGCATGCGCCAGTGGTGGAGTTGTCAGAGCGCTTGTCAGCTTTGACGGGCGGTGTGCTGGGCCATTGCTTTTACGCGTCCGACGGTGCGTCGGCGGTTGAGATCGCCTTGAAGATGAGCTTTCACGCCTGGCGCAATGCGGGGCAGACGGACAAGCAAGAGTTCGTTTGTTTGCAGGGTAGCTACCACGGGGAAACCATTGGCGCATTGGCTGTCACTGACGTGCCGCTGTTCCGCGAAGCCTACGGCCCCTTGCTGCGCCCTGCCCATGTGGTGATGTCACCCGATGCGCGTCAAGCCTTGCCGGGCGAGAGCGCCGCTGATGTGGCACGGCGCGCGGCGAATGCGCTTGAGTCTTTGCTGCAAGCGCGTGAGGGCCACATCGCCGCGCTGATCGTGGAGCCGCTCATCCAGTGCGCCACCGGTATGGCCATGCATGACCCGCTGTACCTACAGCTGGCACGTACGCTGTGTGACCGGTATGGCGTGCATTTGATTGCCGATGAAATCGCAGTGGGTTGCGGACGCACCGGCACTTTTTTTGCGTGTGAACAGGTCGACATTTGGCCCGACTTTGTGTGCCTGTCCAAAGGCATCAGCGGCGGCTACTTGCCCCTGTCGTTGGTCATGACGAGCGAAGCGGTGTATCAAGCGTTTTATGACACGGATGTGCGGCGCGGCTTCTTGCATTCGCACTCCTACACCGGCAACCCGCTGGCTTGCCGCGCGGCCTTGGCCACACTGGATATTTTCGAGTGCGATGACGTGTTGAATCGCAACCGCGAACGAGCGCAACGGCTGGGCAGCTTGCTCGCACCGCTGGCCCATCATCCCCAAGTGCGCCACGTGCGCCAACGCGGTATGGTCTGGGCCTGTGATGTCGTGTTAGACCACGCAGCGTCAGCGGCCAGTTTTCCCCGGCGCTTCTTCACCGCAGCGCTTGAACACGAGCTGCTGCTGCGCCCCATCGGCAACACCGTGTACTTAATGCCGCCCTACATCTTGGACGATGAAGAACTGGCCCTGCTGGCCATACGCATGCAGACGGTTTTGGCGCAGGTGATGCACGCATGAGCACTTCGTTGATCAAGGATCTGCAACAGCAGATGCAAGCCATCAATGCGCAGGGCCTGTTGCGCCGCCGTCGAACGACAGCGTCGGCATGCGATGTGCATGTGGACGTGGATGGCCGCCCCATGTTGAGCTTCAACAGCAACGACTACCTAGGCTTGGCCTCGGATGCCCGCGTGGTCGAAGCTTTGCGAGAAGGGGCTTCGCTGTATGGTGCTGGCAGTGGAGCGTCGCATTTGATCAGCGGGCACTCTAAAGCCCATGTGCAGTTGGAAGACAAGCTGGCGGCTCTGTTCGCGCCGCATCTGGAGCAGCCGCGCGCCTTGCACTTCAGCACCGGCTACATGGCCAATCTGGCTTTGCTTGGCGCACTGGCGTCACCCGCGCCGCAAGAGACGGAAATTTTTTCGGATGCGCTGAATCATGCTTCTTTGATTGATGGTGCGCGACTGTCGCGGGCTCAGGTTACGGTCTATCCCCATGCCGATTTAGAAACCTTGGGTCAAGCGCTGAAGAACAGCAAGGCCAAGATAAAACTGGTCGTGACCGATGGTGTGTTCAGCATGGATGGTGATATCGCACCTTTGCCTGAATTGTTGGCGCTGTGCGAGCAACACGGGGCTTGGATGGTGGTGGACGACGCTCACGGCTTTGGTGTGCTGGGCGAGAACGGGCTCGGCGTGCTGGCGCACTTTGGTCTGCGTTCACCACAGCTTATCTACATGGGCACGCTCGGCAAAGCGGCAGGTGTAGCTGGGGCGTTTGTCGCCGCACATCAGACGGTCATTGAGTGGTTGGTGCAGCGCGCCCGCACCTACATCTACACCACGGCGAGTCCACCCGCGCTGGCCCATGCGCTGCTCACCAGCATTGATTTGTTGACCGGTGAGGAGGGGCGAGTGAGGCGCGCGAACTTGGCCGATTTGCGCTTGCAGTTGACGGGCTTAAGCGTCAAACCTGGCTGGCAGCAGCTGGACTCGGTCACCCCGATACAGCCTTTGGTGATTGGCAGCAACGAAGACGTGTTGAATCTTGCTGATGCTTTGTGGGCGCAAGGTCTTTGGGTATCAGCCATTCGTGCGCCCACCGTGCCTGCGGGCACGGCGCGCTTGCGCATCACCTTGTCGGCCTCACACAGCTTGGCCGATGTGGCGCAATTGAAGGCAGCCTTAGCGCAGGCGACGTGATGACTCCACACTCACATTCACGTCCGTTTTCTTGCTTTGTCACCGGCACCGACACTGAGATCGGCAAGACCTTCGTATCCTGCGCCTTGCTGCACGCCTTCGCGCAAAGCGGGGCGCGCGTGGCGGGCATGAAGCCGGTGGCAGCCGGAGCCGTGTGGCGTGAGGGTGCTTGGCGCAATGAGGATGTGGAGGCGTTGGCGGCAGCCTCGACATTGCAATTCCCTCAGACCCTGACGGCGCCCTATGTGTTCTCCACACCGGCCGCACCGCACATCGCCGCCGCCATCGATGGGGTGACGATTGACCCGGCGCAAATCCTGTCTTGCTACGGACAACTGCGGGACCAGTCGGACGCGGTGGTGGTTGAAGGCGTGGGGGGCTTTTGTGTGCCACTGACCGACTATTTCGACACGGCCGATCTAGCGCAGCAACTCGCTTTGCCGGTCATCTTGGTCGTGGGTCTGCGCCTGGGCTGCATCAGCCAGGCGTTGCTCACCGCGCAGGCCATCGCTGCGCGCGGGCTGGTGCTGGCGGGTTGGGTGGCCAACACGGTGGATACTGAAATGGCCTATGTGCCAGAAAACATCCAAGCCTTGGCAGGCAGATTGCCCGCGCCCTTACTCGGACACATCCCCCGCTTTGCACAGTCATCGGCTGAAGCGGGTGCGGCTTGTCTAGATTTATCTCTCCTCAATTCGTTATTCCCGCGAAGGCTGGAATCCAGTGCATCGGCTCAGCGCAATTTGTAAAGGCTATTCATGTTCAACAAAATCCTCATCGCTAACCGAGGTGAAATCGCCTGCCGCGTGGCCGCTACATGCGCACGTCTAGCTATTAAAACAGTAGCAGTCTATTCCGACGTCGATGCCCAAGCCCAGCATGTCAGTGCCTGTGACGAGTCAGTGCACATCGGCGGCAACACGCCTGCGCAAAGTTACTTGAATGGCCAACGCATCATCGAGGCCGCACTTGCCACGGGCGCGCAGGCCATTCACCCGGGCTATGGTTTCTTGAGCGAGAACGCGGACTTTGCGCAAGCCTGCGCGGACGCCGGGCTGGTGTTCATCGGCCCCGCGCCGGGCAGTATCCAGGCCATGGGTTTGAAGGCCGAGTCCAAGCGGCTCATGGGCGCTGCAGGCGTGCCCCTGGTGCCGGGCTACCACGGCAGTGACCAAGACCCGGCGCTGCTCCAGCGCGAGGCCGACGCCATCGGCTACCCGGTGTTGATCAAGGCCAGCGCAGGCGGCGGCGGGCGCGGTTTGCGTGTGGTCAACCATGCGGACGAGTTCGAGGCGGCGCTGGCTTCTTGCCAGCGCGAAGCCATTCACAGCTTTGGCAGTGACGCGGTGCTGATCGAGAAGTATGTGCAACGCCCACGCCACATCGAGGTGCAGGTGTTTGGCGACACCCATGGCAACTACGTGCACCTTTTCGAGCGCGATTGTTCGGTGCAGCGCCGCCACCAAAAAGTGCTGGAGGAAGCGCCCGCACCGGGCATGACCGGTGCCCTGCGCGCTGAAATGGGCGCGGCTGCGGTGGCCGCTGCGCGGGCGGTGAACTATGTGGGTGCGGGCACGGTGGAGTTCATTGTGGAACAACAGCCTGATGGTGGCATGACGTTCTACTTTATGGAGATGAACACCCGCTTGCAGGTGGAGCACCCCGTGACCGAAGCCATTACCGGGCAAGACCTGGTGGAGTGGCAACTGCGTGTGGCTTGTGGTGAAAAATTACCTTTGCAACAAGACCAGTTGCACATCACCGGCCACGCGATTGAAGCGCGCCTGTGTGCCGAGAACCCAGACCATGATTTCTTGCCCTCCACTGGCACGCTACAGGTGCTACGTTGGCCCGAAGGCGTGACGTTTGCACGGGGTGCGGTGCGGGTCGATTCGGGCGTGCGAGAGGGCGATGTCATCTCGCCCTATTACGACTCGATGCTGGCCAAGCTGATCGTGCACGGCGCGAACCGTGAAGATGCCCTGGCCCGGCTTGACCGCGCCTTGGCGCAAACGCAAATCGTGGGCTTGCACAGCAATGTGCAGTTCTTGCGCCACGTGCTGCAAAGCCCCTCGTTTGCGCAGGCCCAGTTGGACACGGCGCTGATTCCGCGTGAACAAGCGCGTTTGCTGCACCAAGAGAAACTGGGCTTGCCCTTGGCCGCTGCTGCGCACATTGCCAGCACCTTGGTGGCCGAGCGCGCCCTGCAAACCACCGACCCCTTCAGCCGCCGTGACGGCTGGCGCGCTTATGGTGCGGTTACCCGTCGTTTTGATTTGGAGTTTCATGGCACGCCGGTGCGGGCGAACTTGCGCTACGAGCGAGACGGTGCGATGCATCTGAGCGTGCACAGCGCAGACGTTGCGATGCCGCTGGATGCCCCAGCAACGGGGCTCACAGTGCAAGGCGCATTGCAGTTCACCGCCACGGCACAAGGTTTGGTGATTGAATTTGCTGAACGCCGTTTGACGGCTATTTGCCACACCATTTCACATGAAAAAGGTGCTGAAACCCATGTATTCAGTCCACAAGCAGCTACCAAAATAATAGCGATTGATGTCTTCTCGCATGCCGGTGAAGCGCCCACGCAGGGCGGTCGCCTGACCGCGCCGATGCCGGGCAAGGTCGTGTCCTTTGCTGTCCAGACCGGGGACGCTGTGAAGGCCGGGCAGGTGCTGGCCATCATGGAGGCCATGAAGATGGAGCACACCATTGCCGCGCCTGCCGATGGGTTGGTGGCTGAGTTGCTCTATGCGCCTGGGGATCAGGTGGCCGAGGGGGCTGAGTTACTGCGATTGACATCCGCTTTGGCGGTGACGGCGTAGCCCCATGCGAATCAGCTTTTGTTACGCAGACACCAAGTCCGAGCCCTGGCTGGCGGGTTTGCGCGCGGCCTTGCCACAGGCCGAGGTGGAGGTCTGGTCGCCCGGTGCTGCGCCAGCTGACTACGGCGTCGTCTGGGCACCGCCGCAACAGTTTTTGGACGAGCAGCCCCACATCCGCGCGCTGTTCAATATCGGCGCGGGGGTCGATGCCTTGCTGCAACTCCAAGTGCCCGCGCAGACCTTGATCGTGCGGCTGGACGACGCGGGCATGTCGGCGCAAATGGCGGAGTTTGTGTGCCATGCGGTGATTCGCCACTTTCGCGAACTCGATCATTACGAAGCGGGGATGAACCAAGGTCAATGGGCGTTTCGCAAGCCACGACTTCGCTCGGATTGTCCGGTGGGCATCATGGGCCTGGGCGTGCTGGGGCAGCGCGTGGCGCAGGCCGTGGCCCAGTTTGATTTCCCCGTGGTGGGTTGGAGCCGTTCCCCTAAGGCCATTGAAGGCGTGCGCTGCTTTGCGGGCGAGGCGCAATTGCCCGCGTTTTTAGCGGCCAGCAAGGTGCTGGTGTGCCTGCTGCCCTTGACCGATGAGACCCGTGGCATTTTGCGGCGCGAGACGCTGGCGCAACTCCAGCCGGGCGGCTACCTCATCAACGTGGCGCGTGGTGCCCATCTGGTGGACGAGGACTTGATTGCCCTGCTCGACAGTGGCCATCTGGCCGGTGCGGCGCTGGACGTGTTTCGTCAAGAGCCCTTGCCTGCACAGCACACTTTCTGGAAACACCCGAAAATCACCCTCACGCCCCACACCTCGGCACGCACGCTGCGCGATGAAAGCATTGCCCAGATGGTCGGCAAGATCATGGCACTGGAGCGTGGCGAACCGATTGCCGGTGTGGTGAGCCGCGACAAGGGCTATTGAAAGGAATTCAAAATGACACATCCCACCCAAGTCAAACTCGTCGATGTCGGCCCGCGTGACGGCCTGCAAAACGAACAACAGACTGTGCCCTCCGCCATCAAGGTGGAGCTGGTGCACCGCCTGCAAGCCGCAGGGCTCAAAGCGATCGAAGTCACCAGCTTTGTCAGCCCCAAATGGGTACCTCAGATGGCGGACAACGCCGAGGTGATGGCGGGCATCCAGCGCCAAAGTGGCGTGCGCTACTCAGTGCTCACCCCCAATCTCAAAGGTTTTGAGGCTGCGCTGGCCTCTAAGCCTGATGAGATCGTGGTGTTCGGCGCGGCCAGTGAGCTTTTTAGCCAGCGCAACATCAATTGCTCTATCGACGACAGCATTGAGCGCTTTCGCCCGGTGGTGGCCGCCGCGCGTGCGGCAGGCATTTATGTGCGGGGTGCTATCTCTTGCGCGATGGGTTGCCCTTACGAGGGCGAGGTCTCGCCCGAGCGTGTGGAGCGCGTGGCGCGTGGCATGAAAGACATCGGCGTGCAGCACATGGGTGTGGCCGACACAATTGGCGTGGCCACACCGCTCAAGGTGCAGCGCGCTATGGAGGCCACGCTAAGGCATTACGACATCAACGATGTGTCAGGGCATTTTCACGACACCTATGGCCAGGCGCTGGCCAACACACTCATCAGCTTGCAAATGGGCATCTGGCAGTTTGATACCTCCGTGGCGGGCCTGGGCGGCTGCCCTTATGCCAAGGGTGCGACTGGTAATGTGGCCACCGAAGACGTGGTTTATCTGCTGCACGGCATGGGCATTGATACTGGCATTGATCTGGATAAGTTGGTGGATGCGGGCCAATTCATCAGCAATTTTCTCGGGCGCAAGTCCAATTCACGGGTGGCGACGGCGCTGCTCAACAAGCGGGCTTGACATTGAGATGAGCATGACGAAGACGAACACAACACCTACAGTACCAAGCACGCCAGCACCCAAACCAGAGGTGCTTACCGTAGCCCACGCGCTGGCCGTACAGGTCATGAACGGCGACGTGCCATCGCCTTGCGTCTCGGTCTGCCGCATGGATGCGCTGCGCGAGTTTTGTGTCGGCTGCTCACGCACGCTAGAGGAGTTGCGGCAATGGCGCAGCATGGACAACGATGACAAGAAGATCGTCTGGGCACGCATCGCGCAGCGCATCGCTAAACCTGAACTCATCACCCCATGAAACACATTACTTTCTACCTTGATTTCATCTCGCCCTATGCCTATCTGGCTTTTGAGAAACTGCCCGAAGTGCTGATGGGACTGAGCTACACCGTGCGCTACAAGCCGGTTCTGCTAGGCGCACTGCTGCAACATCATGGACAACTCGGCCCGGCGGAAATTGCAGCTAAGCGTGATTGGACTTATCGGCATGTAGAGTGGCTGGGTCACAAGCAACAAGTCGATCTACAAATGCCAGCGGTTCATCCCTTTAACCCGCTGCCTTTGCTCCGTTTGGCCGTGGCCCACGCGCACTTGAACGCGGGCGAGCCTAATCGCCACGTTTGCGAAACCATGTTTCATCACGTCTGGCGCGGTGGGGCGGACGTGCTGGATGCCGCTCGACTACAGGCGCTAGATGCGCGCTTGCCGGCGCATGCTGACCCGCAAAGTGACGCGGTGAAAGCGCAACTCAAACAGCAAACCGATGAGGCCATTGCGGCGTGTGTTTTTGGTGTGCCCGCCTTCGGCGTGGACGACAAAGTGTTCTGGGGTTTTGATGCCCTGCCCATGCTGCGTGACTACCTTACCGGGGACGCCTGGTTTAATGGCCCGAGTTGGGCAAAGCCTGCACAAATTCCGGCAGGCATCTTGAGAAAACGTTAATTTTTTGCTTTGCGAAAAAATTAACGCGGGTTAACACCTAATTTGTCAGTTTGAAATAAGTTTGGCGTAAGAACGAGGTCAGTGCCGTCCCCAAGAATGCGTGAACCCTCCATGTTGGAGGCCATCAATCTTTGTTGGAGACATAACAATGGCAACTACAGCGGCTCACCGGCCCATGACGCCCGAAGAGAAGAAGGTGATTTTTGCCTCTTCCCTCGGCACCGTGTTTGAATGGTACGACTTCTACCTTTACGGCTCACTGGCCGCCATCATTGCCAAGCAGTTCTTCAGCGGTTTGGATGCAGGCTCTGCCTTCATCTTCGCGCTGCTGGCTTTTGCTGCCGGCTTCATCGTGCGTCCTTTCGGTGCCATCTTCTTTGGTCGCCTGGGCGACATGATTGGCCGCAAGTACACCTTCCTGGTCACCATTTTGATCATGGGCCTGTCCACCTTCGTTGTGGGCGTTCTGCCTAACTACGCCAGCATCGGCGTGGCCGCCCCCATCATCCTGATCGCTTTGCGTCTGCTGCAAGGCTTGGCGCTGGGTGGTGAGTACGGTGGTGCTGCCACTTACGTGGCCGAGCACTCGCCGCACGGCAAGCGCGGCGCCTACACCTCTTGGATTCAGACCACGGCCACCTTGGGCCTGTTCTTGTCCCTGATGGTGATTCTGGGTACGCGTACCGCCATTGGTGAGGAAGCGTTTGCCGATTGGGGTTGGCGCGTGCCTTTCTTGGTATCAATCTTCTTGCTGGCCATTTCGGTGTACATCCGCTTGTCCATGAACGAGTCGCCCGCTTTCGCCAAAATGAAGGCTGAAGGCAAGACCTCCAAGGCCCCGTTGTCCGAGTCTTTCGGCCAGTGGAAAAACCTCAAAATCGTGATCTTGGCCCTGATCGGTTTGACCGCAGGTCAAGCTGTGGTGTGGTACTCAGGTCAGTTCTACGCCTTGTTCTTCCTGACGCAAGCGCTCAAGGTGGACGGTGCTACGGCCAACATCTATGTGGCTATCTCCCTGCTGATCGGCACGCCGTTCTTCGTCATCTTCGGCACCTTGTCTGACAAGATTGGTCGCAAGCCCATCATCATGGCCGGTTGCTTGTTGGCTGTGCTGACTTACTTCCCCGTGTTTGAAGCGCTGACCAAGGCCGCCAACCCTGACCTGTACGCTGCGCAGCAGAAGAACAAAGTCGTGGTCACCGCCAATCCCCGTGAGTGCTCGTTCCAGTTCAACCCGACCGGTACGCAAAAGTTCACCAGCTCCTGCGACATTGCCAAGCAAGTGTTGGCTGGCGCGTCGGTGAGCTATGAGAACGCCATTGGTGGCGCTGATACTGTGGCCAGCATCAAAATTGGTGAAGTTGAGATCCCAAGCTATACCGCCAAAGGCCTGCCCGCTGATGAAGCCAAAGCCAAGGACGTCGCGTTCAAGAAGGCTGTGGCCGAGAACCTCAAGCTCGCTGGCTACCCCGCCAAGGCTGACATGGCCAAGGTGGACAAAGTGATGGTCATCGCCATCCTGGCTTACCTTGTGCTGTTGGTCACCATGGTGTACGGCCCGATTGCCGCCATGTTGGTGGAGATGTTCCCCACCCGCATCCGCTACACCTCGATGTCATTGCCCTACCACATTGGTAACGGCTGGTTCGGGGGCCTGCTGCCCACCACGGCGTTCGCCATCGTGGCGCAAACCGGCAATATGTACAACGGCCTGTGGTATCCGATCATCATTGCTGGTATGACGTTTGTTATCGGCATGTTGTTCGTCAAGGAAACCAAAGACGTGGATATTTACGCCAACGACTAAGCTTGCCAAGCCTTGTGCTTGCTGTTACACCCCTTTGATCCGCTTCGGCGGGTTGATGTGGGATCAACAAGCCCTCCTCTGGAGGGCTTTTTTTCAGGAGAAAATCATGTGGAAAATTTTTGTTGGATTTGTTATCTTCGCCGCGTTGGCACTTTTTGTCATCATGAAGGGCGGTGACAAGCTGGACATGGGTGGTGAAAAGCATGGCGAAGAAGCCATTCATGCACCTGCAAATAGCCCTGCGCAAACACCGATTGCCCCCGCCAGTTCTGCCAAGTAAGATGAGCGGGTTGGAATGTAAAAAACCAAAATGGCTTAACATTGAAACCCATGAAACATCTAAAAACTGAACTCGGTCAACAGGCGTTTAAGGAGCGGTCGTCTCTGCTTTCGGCCCGGCAGCGATCAGCTTTCATCATGTTCGATGGGCTGAAAACGACGGAACAAATTTTGCAAGCCGTCACCGGTTTGGGGGTGACTCAGGCGGATATTGACTACTTGGTACTCCAAGGTTTTTTGAGTCCAGTGGCAGCAGCAGGAGTGTCTGCACCGGCACCCGCGGTGGCCAGCCTGTCGTCAGGTGATCCGTCCTGGGAGCCTGATTCGGAAATTGCGCGAGATGTCGAGCGCATCGGACTGCTTTCTCGACAAGAGCGCTACGCAATGGCTTGCACTGTGGCTACTCAGTTGACGTCATCACTGGGTTTGCGTGGTTTTCGATTAAATCTTGCGGTGCAAGGGGCAGGCGATTTTGATGATCTAGTGAGTCTCTTACCAAAAATTCAAGATGCAGTAGGCCCAAAAGCCTGCCGTCAACTGGCACGCTTGCTCAAGGTCTGATGTCTCGATCAGCGGCGGAATCGGCCGTCTGAGGAAATAATGGACAAGTCGGAGAAGTCCAATCCGGTGTGATTTTTGATGGAGTAGCTGACTGCTAGGCCACCAAGATCAAATTTCCCAAAGTTCTCTAATACTGACTGCAGTCGCTCCCTGGTGGGTTTGCTGCCAGTTCGTCGCAGGGCTTCAACCATTACTTTGGCTGATGCGAAGCCTTCCAGCATGGCGGGGCTGACCTCCGCGAGGTTCTTTCCTCGTGCCAAGTCGTTTGCCTCTTTGACTAGTGCGAAGTTGATCGACTGGGGGAAAACCTGGGAAACGATCACGCCTCGAGCTTGATCACCTAGGTTTTTGATGAACCCTGTGGAGGCGTTGTTGGACAGTGTGACGACTTGCACCGCACTGCCTGCAGCCCGTAGGGCTTTGATGCCATCCACCGCCGCCGTGCCCGAGGCAATCATGACAACGGCTTGTGCACCAGATTTCAAAATAACAGGTGTGATTTTGGAAAAATCAGGCTTGACCCGGTCAAATTTTTCTATTGCAACGGCGCTAATACTGGCCTCAGTGAAACCTTTCTGAGCCCCGGTCAGTCCATCTAGGCCAAAACTGTCGTCCACGTGCACTACGGCAATTTTGTTCATGCCGCTGGACGCCAGATGCAGCACGGCTTTTTCCGCTTCTCGCTGGTAGGTGGCGCGCACGTTGAATACATGACTGCGTACGGGTTGGTGAAGCGACATAGCGCCCGTGGAGGGGCCGATCAGAGGCACGCCGTGCTTGTCAAGCAGTGGAATGATGGCCTCAGTGTGAGGTGTGCCGCGAGTCAGAAACAGCGCAACTACATTTTTTTCTTCAATTAACTGGCGCGCATTTTCAGACGCCAACTTGGGATCAAATTTGTCGTCAAGTGAGATCAGTTCGATCTTTTGTCCATTGACACCACCTTTGGCATTGACGGCGTCGATATAGAGCCGTGCACCATCTGTCGTTTCTTTGACGCCTGCCGCCACCGAGCCAGTGAATCCTGCCGTTTGACCTATCAGGATCTGGGCTTGCGCCGCAGTGTTCAGGGAGACCAGCAGTAGTGCAGTTAACAAGGATGAAATGAATCGCATGGATGATCCTTTGACGTAGTTTCATTGTAAACAGGCTTGGAGTGTTTGAAAATCCCATGAAATTGCCTGTCAATTGCCTAAAATGTCTGGCCTCATCAGGAAAGACAAGACGCCATGTCCCAGGGAATCATCCGCATTCGCGGTGCACGTCAGCACAACCTCAAAAACCTCGATCTCGACATCCGAACGGGTGAATTGACCGTGGTCACGGGCCCTAGCGGCTCGGGTAAATCCAGCCTGGTGTTTGATACCCTTTATGCCGAGGGTCAACGCCGTTACGTCGAAACTTTCTCGGCTTACGCGCGTCAGTTTCTGGACCGCATGGACAAGCCTGCTGTGGACAAGGTGGAGGGCGTGCCCCCGGCCATCGCCATTGATCAGACCAACCCGGTGCGCTCCTCGCGCTCCACGGTAGGCACGATGACGGAGTTGAATGATCACCTCAAGCTCTTGATTGCGCGTGCGGCCTCCTTGTTTGACAAGCAAACGGCGCAGCCGGTGCGGCATGACACGGCAGAGACGATCTATGCCGAAATGCAGGAGCGTGCGCAAGCTCTTGGCGACCCACGCTTGGTTGTGACGTTTCCGGTGGAGTTGCCTGCCACGACGTCGGCGGATGAAGTCACGCAATGGCTCTCACTCAGCGGCTTCACCAAGGTGCAGGCCGAGCGTGAAGTGGCCACGACTACTGGGCCAAGGAAAATGCTCGACGTGGTGGCCGATCGCTTCCGTCTCAGCAGCGCTGAAAAGTCCCGCGTGGTCGAAGCCATCGAAGTCGCACTCAAGCGCGGCATCGGACGCATGGTGGTGTATGTGCTGAACGATGACGCCGAACCGGCCTTGTGGAAATTTTCCACCGGCCTGCACTGCCCCGACAGCGATCAGCGCTACACCGATCCCATCCCGTCGATGTTCTCTTTCAACTCGGCAGTGGGAGCGTGCGAGGTGTGTCGGGGCTTTGGCCGCGTCATTGGGGTCGATTACGGTCTGGTGATCCCTGACGTCAAGTTAACCCTGCGTGCTGGTGCTATCAAGCCCATGCAGACCCCCGCCTGGCAAGAGGCGCAAGACGATTTGATGCGTCATGCCGAGGCGGCGGGCGTCCCCCGTGACACGCCCTGGGTCAAGCTCACGCCCGAGCAACAGGCCTGGGTCATCAACGGCTCGCCCAATTGGAATGGCAAGTGGAACCAGCACTGGTTTGGCATCAAGCGCTTCTTTGAATATTTGGAAAGCAAAGCCTACAAAATGCACATCCGTGTGCTGCTCTCCAAGTACCGCAGCTACACACCTTGCGGCACCTGCAGCGGTGCGCGCTTGAAGACCGAGAGTCTGCTGTGGCGCATTGGCAGCAAAGCTGATGCAGATGCGGTGCTGGAGCCAACTCAGCGCTTTATGCCCAGCGGAGTGACGTGGACGCGCGCGCAGCTTGAAGCCTTACCCGGCTTGTGCCTGCACGACTTGATGAAGCTGCCGATTGAGCGGCTTCGCCGCTTCTTTGACCGCATGGAGTTGGAGAATGCCGCCCATTCGCGGACCGGCGAGCAGCAGGCGCTCAAGCTTTTGCACGAAGAAATCAGCACCCGCCTCAAATACCTGTGCGACGTCGGCATTGGCTACCTGACTCTAGACCGCCAAAGCCGCACGCTCTCCGGTGGCGAGGTGCAGCGCATCAACCTCACCACAGCCTTGGGCACCTCCCTGGTGAACACCTTGTTCGTGCTGGATGAGCCCAGCATCGGCCTGCACCCGCGCGATATGCACCGCATCATCGAAGCCATGCAGCGCCTGCGCGATGCGGGTAACACCTTGGTGGTGGTGGAGCATGACCCGGCTGTGATGCTGGCCGCCGACCGCATGATCGACATGGGCCCCGGCCCCGGTGAGCGTGGCGGGCAAATTGTGTTTGATGGCACGACCGATGACTTGCGTCATGCCGATACGCTGACCGGGGCTTACCTCGGCGGACGCAAACAAGTCGGCATGGGCTTTCGGCGCTTGGTGGTGGAGAACACGCCACGTTTGATTCTGGAAGGCGTGGCCGAGCACAACCTCCAAGGCGTGAGTGTGGACATTCCGCTGGGGCGCCTGGTGTGTGTGACCGGCGTGTCGGGCTCGGGCAAGTCCACGCTGATTCAAGACGTGCTGGCCCCGGCCTTGATGCGCCACTTCGGCAAGTCCACCGATGCTCCCGGTATGTTTGACCGCTTGCTGGGCGCTGAGCAGCTCGGCGATGTGGTTTTTGTGGATCAGTCTCCCATCGGAAAAACCGCACGCTCCAACCCCGCCAGTTACGTCGGGGCCTGGGACGCCTTGCGTGAGATTTTTGCCAACGCCGCACTCTCACGCCAACGCGGCTACACCGCCTCCAAATTCAGCGCTAACGGCGGCGATGGCCGCTGCCCCACCTGCGGCGGCTCGGGCTTTGAGCATGTGGAGATGCAGTTCCTCAGCGACGTGTACCTGCGCTGCCAAGACTGCGACGGCAAGCGTTTTCGCCCTGAGATTTTGGAAGTGAAGATTGAGAGAAAAGTGGAGCCAGATCCCAATTCAGGACACGGCCTTCCCGGCGGAGAAGTTGCCCATACGAAATTGGGCTCTGACCCCAGTTTTCGCTCGTTGAGCGTCGCCGACGTCCTCGACCTCACCGTCCACGAAGCCGCACGCCTCTTCGCCAACGACCGCGACGTCATCCGCGCCCTGCAGCCTCTCGTCGATGTCGGCCTGGACTACCTGCGCCTCGGCCAGCCCGTGCCCACGCTCAGCGGCGGTGAGGCGCAGCGCCTCAAGCTCGCAGGCTTCTTGGCGCAGGCCGCCAAGACCAGCAGCGCCAGCCGTCAAGCCATCGCCCGCAAAGGCACGCTCTTCCTGTTTGACGAGCCCACCACCGGCCTGCACTTTGACGACATCGCCAAGCTCATGCGCGCCCTGCGCAAGCTGCTGGACGCGGGCCATTCGATCTTGGTGATTGAGCACAACCTGGACGTCATCCGCGCCAGCGACTGGCTGATCGACCTTGGCCCCGAAGGCGGCGACGCTGGCGGCGAGGTGGTGGCCACCGGAACCCCCGAAGACCTGAGCCAGCACCCAAGTAGCCACACCGGCCAAGCCCTGCGTGAGTACGCCAGCACGCTAGGCACGGGCTCGCACAGAGTTGAAGAAAGAGTAAATTGGGGTCAGACCCCAATTCAGGATAGCCATGTTTCCGGTAACAAACCCTCTCAAGCGAAATTGGGTTCTGACCCCAATTTGCTCGCTGGCGCCGGAGGAAACAACATCCAAATCATCAACGCCCGAGAACACAACCTCAAGTCCCTCAGCGTCAACATCCCACGCGGCCAGTTCAACGTCATCACCGGCGTCAGCGGTTCTGGCAAGTCCACCCTAGCCTTCGACATTCTCTTCAACGAAGGCCAACGTCGCTACCTCGAATCCCTCAACGCCTACGCCCGCAGCATCGTGCAGCCCGCAGGTCGCCCCGAGGTGGACGCGGTCTATGGCATTCCGCCCACGGTGGCGATTGAGCAGCGACTCTCGCGTGGCGGGCGCAAAAGCACGGTCGGCACCACGACCGAAGTCTGGCACTTCCTGCGCCTGCTCTACGTCAAACTGGGCACGCAGCATTGCATCCATGACGGGGCTGCCGTGCAGCCGCAAACGCCTGACAGCATCGCCGCGCAATTGCTGACCCACTTTCGCGGTCAGCACATCGGCTTGCTCGCGCCCCTGGTGCTGAACCGCAAAGGCGTCTATACCGAGCTGGCCGACTGGGCACGTCCGCGCGGCTATTCGCACCTGCGGGTGGATGGCAATTTTTTGCCGACCACTAACTTCCCGCGCATTGACCGCTTCAAAGAACACACCATCGAGCTGCCCGTGGTCAGCCTGGACGTCACGCCCGACAACGAAGCCCTGCTGCGCGAGTGCCTGGCGCGCGCACTGGAACACGGCAAGGGCGTGCTGCATGTGTTGAGTGATCTGGGGGGGCTGCGTGCCGCCATGCTGGACGGCACGCCCACCGCAGGCCTCGGTCAGTTGCACGTGTTCTCAACCAAACGGGCTTGTCCGGTCTGCGCTACCTCATATGCCGAGCTGGACCCGCGATTGTTCTCTTACAACAGCAAGCACGGCTGGTGCCCGGACTGCGTGGGCACCGGTGTCAAGCTCAGTAAAGAGCAGCGCAAGGTGTTTGACGATTCGGTGCGCGATGACGACAACAAGGGCCGTGAACAAACCTTTGGCGAGCCCGAGGTGGACGAGGTGCTGGACGCTGCGTGCCCGACCTGCGCAGGCACGCGCTTGAACGCCACCGCGCGCGCCGTGAAGTTTGGCGCGCAAGCCCCTTACCCCGCCAAGGACTTAGTATTACCCCCTCTCCCTCTGGGAGAGGGCAGGGGTGAGGGCTGGTCTATCACCGAAATTGCACGCCTGAGCGTGACAGACATCCGCCGCTGGGTAGCAGCCCTGCAAGTCGAAGGCCGCATGTCCAAGCGTGAGAGCGACATCGCCCGCGACCTGGTGCCCGAGATCAAAAGTCGACTCGAATTTTTGGAAGAAGTCGGCCTGGGTTACCTCACCCTAGACCGGGGCGCGCCCACGCTCTCGGGTGGCGAGGCGCAGCGCATCCGGCTGGCCGCGCAACTTGGCAGCAACCTGCAAGGCGTGTGCTACGTGCTGGACGAGCCCACCATTGGCCTGCACGCGCGCGACAACCAGATATTGCTCAACGCCCTGAAGAACTTGAGCGACAAAGGCAACACCCTGGTCGTGGTGGAGCACGACGAAGACACCATCCGCCACGCCGACCACATCATTGACATCGGCCCCAGCGCAGGCAAGCGCGGCGGGCGTCTGGTGGCGCAAGGCAAACTGGCCGACATCACCGGCGCAGACGATTCGCAAACCGGTCGCTACCTACTGCACGCGATGAAGCACCCGTTGCAGGCGCGGCGTGCAGTTGCTTCACTCTCCGCTGCCGAAAGTGAGTTGCAGCCCCGAAGCGCGAAAGCAGAAACGGGGTCAGATCCCGATTCAGGACAACCATCGCAACGGCGCGCGAGCACTCAAACGAAATCGGGCCGGCGGGCAGTTACACGATGGTGCAAACCCGCATCATCGCAACGGCGCGCGAGCACTCAAACGAAATCGGGCTCTGACCCCATTTCTGCGACCCACGAGCAACAATGGCTCACCGTCCACAACGCCCATCTGCATAACCTGCACAACGTGACGGCTAACCTCCCCCTGCAACGCTTGGTCGCCGTCACCGGCGTCAGCGGCTCCGGCAAGTCCACCCTGGCCCGTGACGTGCTCTTGGCCAACGTGCAAACCGCTGTGCAAAAGCGCAGCACCAAGGCCGGGCGCGATGCCCTCGCCGCAGGCGAGGCACTGGCGTGGATTGGCTGCGACGGCGTCAGCGGTTTCGAACCCATCGACCGCGTGCTCGAAGTGGACCAAACCCCCATCGGTAAAACCCCGCGCTCTTGCCCGGCCACCTACATCGGCTTTTGGGACACCATTCGCAAACTCTTTGCCGAGACGCTGGAAGCCAAGGCGCGCGGCTACTTGGCCGGACGCTTCAGCTTCAACACCGGTGAAGGCCGCTGCCCGGGCTGCGAGGGTGCGGGTGTGCGCACCATCGGCATGAGCTTCTTGCCCGACGTGAAAGTGCTGTGCGAGACCTGCCACGGCGCGCGGTTCAACCCCGAGACGCTGGCCGTCACCTGGCGTGGCAAAAGCATTGGCGAAGTGCTGCAAATGGAGGTGGACGAAGCGGTCGACTTCTTCGCCGCCATGCCCAACATCAGCCACCCGCTGCAACTGCTCAAAGACGTGGGCCTGGGCTACCTCACCCTGGGCCAGCCTTCACCCACGCTCAGCGGTGGCGAGGCGCAGCGCATCAAACTGGTGACGGAGTTGAGCAAGGTGCGTGACGACATTACCCGGCGTGGGCAGAAGGCCCCGCACACCCTGTACGTGCTGGACGAGCCCACCGTGGGCCTGCACATGGCCGATGTGGACAAGCTCATCAGCGTGCTGCACCGCTTGGTCAACGGCGGCCACAGCGTGGTGGTGATCGAGCACGACCTGGACGTGATCGCCGAAGCCGATTGGATCATCGACCTTGGCCCCGAAGGCGGCCAAGCCGGTGGGCGTATCGTGGCGGCTGCGGCGCCGGAGGACGTGGTGCGGCTGAGCACGCACACCGGGGTCGCGCTGGCACCGGTGCTGGCCCGTTAAAGGGAAGACCTGAAAAACCGACTGGATATATGCCGGCGATTGGCGGGCGGAATCATACGGTCATAAAATTACCAGCGGCAAAACAACATGACTCTCACTTCCCTGAATCGTTGCATTCCGGGTTTTTCGCTTGCTGCCTTGCTGCGGTGGGCAAATGCGTCTGATGGTCTTCATCACGCACAGCGCCGATATCCGGCACATGCTCGATCACATCGGGGTGCAGTCTGAGCCGCCAAACATCGCACCAGAGCGTGGACCGCCGATGTGGGAGGACTTTGATGCGCAGAGGGGTGCAGAGGTGCCCAAGTCGAACCAGACTGGGATCTGGCGGCGCAACCGGCACCGGACGACGAGGTGGATCAGCGCATCAATTGGTGAGTGATCGACACAGCGATCCAAGCAGCGTTTCAGACCCGCTGCGGGGTAGGCCTGCGTGCATCGTAGGTTCAAAACCCATTGGCGAGCAGCAGCTTCATCACCTTGTTCATTGCGTCGGCTGCAACCGTTCAAACGGCAGAGATCAGTGGCTTTTGAGCGCCCCAAATCCGTGCCATACTTGGTCTCATGTGATTGAATCTATCCGTCACACACGCTGCTCATGCGTGGCGAGTCCAAGAAAGCTTTAGATATTCTTAACCAAGCATTGCCCCTCGACCCGCGGCATCCACGTACACGCGATGTCATCCCGTTCAATTTGGGCTGGATTTATTTCATGGCAGGCGATAACGATGCGTCTATCAAATGGCTTCTCACCACATTAGAAAAAACGCCAAGCTATGTCGATGCATATGCTTTTTTAGCCATGGCGTACACCCTCAAGGGCAATGATGTCAAGGCTCAGGCCGCATTGGCGGATCTCAAGCGTGTCGATCCAAAATCTGTTTATGCAACCCACAGAACCCCTAAACCATCTAGCCCGCAAGCGTTTAAAGATTACTATGCAAAGAAGTATCTACCCGCAGCTCGCAAGGTAGGATTGACTATTCCTGATGATCAAAAATAACACTCCCAACACCTCTTGGCTCAGTCGAATGCTTGAAAAGCTCAAACACGCCAAAGGCATCATCGTCGCCGTTGCAGGCGGCGGTGCCGTGCTCAGTGGTTTAGTTGGCTACTACACCACATATCAAACGGTTGCAGGCAGTACGTCGTCATCTATGGCAACGCCTATTGCAGCTAACAAAGCAAATATTGATTCGTTGTCCATCATTGTTCTTCCTTTCACAAATCAAACAGGGGACGGGCAAAAGGCATATATTGCAGACGCTTTAACGACCAGCATTACTTCCGATTTATCCCGTATCCGCGATGCGTTTGTGGTCTCTACAACGACTGCAGTTGCATATAAAGATAAAGCGGTCACAGCACAACAAATTGGCAAAGAAGTAGGCGCACGTTTTGCCCTACAAGGCAGTGTCTTAGCCAGCGGCGACAAGGTGCGCATTACAGCGCAATTGGCCGATACGAAAACTGGGGCACAACTTTGGAATGAGACTTTCGATGGTGAGTTGACGAATTTGTTTGCCTTGCAAGATCAAGTGACTGCAAAAATTGGCAACAGTATTGGCAGAGAGATGGTGATTGTGGCTGCGCGGGATAGCGTCAAGCGCGTTAATAGTCCTGAGGTTGCCGACCTCGTGATGCGTGCCAGAGCACTTGCCTTAAAACCATTGACCTTAGAGACATTCCAGCAGATAGAGGATTTGTTGCGTCAGGTGATTGCACGCGATCCAAACAATAGTGCCGCACAGGCAAGACTAGCTTACACATTAATGAATAAGGCGACCAATTTTTCTACATAAATAAAACCTGACGAGAAAACAAAAATACTTCAGGAAGCAGAACGGTTGGCACTTAAAGTTGAAGCAATTGACCCAAACAGCCCGTTCATTTATCGACCATTGTCTATGGCACGCTTAGAGCGTAACGATATCGAAGGTGCCAAGCGGGCAGCGATGCGAGCTCTAGAGTTAGAGCCCAAAGAGCCCACCGTATACAACGGTGTCGCCATCGTTTATTTACGCGAAGGCAATGCCAAGGTGGCGGCTGAGTACTTAACACAAGGCATTAGCTTGGATCCTAAAAACCCGCCCACCAGTATGGTGCACAACTTAGGCTGCTCTTATTTTTATTTAGGTGACGATGCAACTGCTATTGAATGGTTATCTAAAGCAATAGCGAAAAGCCCAAAATTCCCTCCCCCACGTGCTGTGCTTGCAATTGCCTATGCCCGCAAAGGTGACATAGAAAAAGCAAAAGCTACGGCGGCTGAGTTACTGGCGATTAACCCAGAATTCAAAATGTCACTCTTGCAGCAGCGCACGATAGCGCCTAAATACTGGGACAGTAAAACCCTGCAATTAGCCAGACAAGCTGGCCTACCTGATTAGGCCTCAAAACCCTGCAATCACGCCATCGCTACGCGGATCGGCAGCGCCAAGGTACAAACCATTTGCCTCGCGCACAATCGCGCCCGCGTGTCCCATGGTGTCGCTGTAATCTTCTAGCACCTCTACGTCGTGACCCGCATCTCGCAAGGCTTGCAGAGCTTTTTGATCTGTTCGATTTTCAAATTTCAACGTGGTCGATTCTTGCCCCCACGTTTTGCCAAGCAACCAACGCGGTGCAGATACCGCTGCTTGCAGCGTTTGCCCAAACATGGCGTAGCGGCTAAACACAGCCGACTGACTTTGCGGTTGTCCATCGCCGCCCATATTGCCATACACCATGGTTCGGCCATCGTCAAATCGAGCCAGCGCGGGGTTTAAGGTATGGAATGGTTTTTTGTTGGGCGCAAGCGCAATGTGTGACGTGGGGTCAAGCAAAAAGCTCGATCCACGGTTTTGCCAGCCCACGCCTGTATCCGATAGCACCACGCCTGATCCAAATTCCCAATACAC